>JACQWV010000042.1 GCA_016209085.1 Elusimicrobiota bacterium | reverse complement strand
GCTCGCAGGGCCTTGCCAATTCAGTTACCGCGCTGGACGACATAGATTCAATGGTCATTAACCCAGCGGTCATGGGCTCCGTAAGAAAATTCCAGACAGGGGCGCATTTTCTGTCTTCTTTCAGAACACCGCAGGGAGACGCTGATTTCAGAAATTATTCCCTAAATTTCCTGCACCCCAGGATGTTTTACGGGAAATTTGGAACTTTCGGCGCCGTTTTCAGATATCAGGACTCTGCCCTGTCTCAGACGGAGAAGACCTTTCAATTCGGCTATTCCACGTGGCAGTTTTTGAGAACTTCAAAAGGCGTGGTTGATTTCGGGTTCAATCTGAAAATTCTTCAGGCGGCTTCTAAAAAAAGCAACGACAGCGCAATGGGACTGGGGTTTGACGCGGGCGCGGTTCTGCGCGCTGTTTCAGGATACAACTTCGGCCTGTCATTTCTTAATATAAACAATCCCTCGTTTAATCTTGTTGATTTGAAGGACAAAGCTCCTTTTGTCATGAGATTCGGCGTCAGCCGTTCAAAACAGGATTATGTCATCTCTGCCGACTTCGCCTCAAGGACCTCTTCAGGCGGTTCTGACGGAAGCTATACGGCAAGCTCGGGATTTGAATATTTATGGAGGACATACAGATGGGGGATCTTTTCCACGAGAGCGGGTCTGAATCTGGGTGGAGATTCGTCAAGTTTCGCCCTTGGATTTTCGTACAAACATCTGGCTTCGGAAATTTATTACGCCATGCTGATTCCTCTTACCAGGAGCGTTGTAGTGGGGCATGGCTTGAGCGTTATTTTAAGGTTTGGCGACAGAGACACGGAATCGGAATACGAAAAATTGATAAAACAGGAAGTAAAATACAGAAAAGACCTGCTTGAAGCTCTTGAGGAATCTTCAAGAAGAGAAATGTCTATGAAAAACGAACTGAAGGAACTCAAAGAAGATGTGGGCGGTTTAACAAGGAAAATAAAGGAGGAAACGCGGAAAAATATTGAAATTACAAAAGTCAAACGGGACCTGGAGACGGCAATGGAAAGGCAGAAGATAGAGGAGAGGGAGCGTCTTCTCCAGAAGAAATTTCAGTTCGGCAGGGATTTTGAATCATACTTGAGACTTAAAGCAGGCGGAGCCCCTGTTCCTGTTTTAAAAGGGGTTTTGCAGAGGATAATAACCCAGTATCAGGGTTCCGGAGTGGACATAAGCCAGGCAACTCTTGAGTTGCAAAAGTTGATAACAGAGAATAGGGAATAGATAGAAATTAAGTAATTAAGTGAGTGAGTAATTTAGTGATTTAGTAACTTAATTTCTTAATAACTCAATCACTCAATCTCTTCCTCTAATAGCGTTCGCTATGTGAGTGAGGAGCAACGCAGCAGACGGCCAAATATGAGCCTCCCCTTTCCCGCAGGGGAAAGGGGCTGGCCGCTTTTCGGCTTAGAGTGCGTCACTCGTCGCTTACATAACCCAAGTTATGCGCGCTCCTCGTTCCCTGCCTGCGCCGAGGCTTCGGCAGGCAGGCTTGTCTCGCTCAAAAATCGGCTCAGCCAGCGTATCCATTATTTCTGCGAAGCTCAGTAATATTTTGTTAACATTTTAGTTATTCCTAATTAACACCGCTATTATTAAATATAATAGATTAAAGTTTGAGCAGGATTAAGTTTTCGTTTTTCTCAACCTTAACCTCAATCTTAATCTGCTTTCAATTTATGGAAAATAAATGGGATAAGGAATTTGAAGCTATCTGGAAACGGACTAGCGTCTATGGCGCCACAGGCGCCGGAAGCGAGTACGCTCGCGAGAATCTGCATTTGCCGGATGACGTGAGAGAGTCAAACATGGACACCATAAGATTTTTGAAAGACAATTATCTTAAAGCTCAGGCAGAATTGGAAAAAATCCTGGAGGCCAAAGACAAGACGATTCAGGAGTTGAATTTTCAGATTGAAGAAACGCGGGCGCATTTTGAAGAGCTGAGAGGGCGCTATCAGGCGGTCAGAGAGAAACTTATAGCGCAGGATCTTGACACGTCTTTAAGGCTTGAGGAAAGCAGGAAAATCGTCAAAGAGCAGAAGCAGGCGCACGTAAAAGAAACGAGACTCCTTCAAGAGGTTCTGGAGAGAACGAAAATAGAGATGAAAAATCTCAAAACTCGGATAGACGAGCTTATCCTGGAGAGAGACGAAATATCAGGCAAATTAACGCAAATGTCCGTTGAAAAATCCGATTTATCCGATGCCGTTAAAATCCTTGAAAACAAACAGAGTCAGGCAAAAGAAGCTGTTGAAAAGACGCTGTCCGAGCTTCTTAGTGAAAGAAGAAACAAATCTGAGGCCGACAAAAAAATACGGGAGCTTGAAAAAGACGTCAAAGACCTTCAGGACAGAATTCAGGCAAATCAGGAAAACTGGGAAGCTGAGCGCAGACAATGGCGGGAACTCTGGGACAGGGAAAGGAGCGTGTGGGAGACGCACAGGCAGGAATTTGCGGTTTGGGAGGAGCGGCTCAGAGCTGAGCGATTAGCCCTGTCCGATAAAATGAAGCAAGAGGAAATAAAAACCGTAGAATACGCTTCGGGCCTGACAAAACTGCTGAAAGAATCATCCGAATGGTCCGAGAAGGTCACGCAGATTCTCAAGCTTTACGCTCTCAAGGGAGTTGAATTGCCGAAGGTTTTTGTCTCTGCTCCGAAAGGAGAAGTCCGCAGCATAGCCGGGAAAACGGTTTTAAGAATTTTTGCCGTGACCCTGGCCGGGATTTTGTTCATGGCAGGTCTTTCATTGTGGATAATAGATTACAGGAGCAGGGTTCATTTCAGTCTTTTAAGCCGGCATCCGGTTGAACTTGAAAATCCGACTTCCATAGCCGCGTCGGAGCGCGGCATCTGGCTGGCAGACTGGCAAAAGGGGCTTATCCTGATGGATGCAAAGGATTTAGCGGTTCTTAAAACAGTCAATGGAAATTTAAAGGAGCCGTTTAAACCTTCCGCTCTTGCCTGCCAGGGCGATTATGTCTGGGCTCTTGATATGGCCCAGCTGAGATTCGTGAAAATAGGAGCCGGAGACCCCTCACCCTCCCCTCTCCCCCCCGCCACTACTGCTTCGGCGGGCAGGCAGGGGGAGAGGATATTGGAATCAGTCAAGACACCGGGTCCTGCGCCGCAGGGAGTCGGTTTTGACGGATATAATCTCTGGGCGTTTGACGCCGCAACCGGGCTGATGTATAAATACCTTCTTACTCCGGAACTGGGAGTTGAGGCAAGTTTTGCGGTTCCCGGAGTCAAAAACATTCTTTCAATGCAGTGGGTTGAAGGGAATTTATGGCTAATTGATTCCGACGGTTATCTCAAGAGATTTAAATTTACGGATAACGTATTTAAAAAGATATCCGTTCAGAAATTGAAACAAAAGATAGTCTCGTTCTGGGTGGACGCGGGCGTTTTAAGGCTTCTTGAGAAAAACCAGGCCAATGCTGTAGAGATAAAGGAATACAAAATAAAAATATATAATTGATAAATAATAAGTGGTAAGGATTAAGTAGTAAGGATTAAGTAACTTAATTCTTAAAGCGAAGCGGCTTAATTCTTAATCCTGATTAAAAGAGGTAATTTATGAAACGAATGATTGCATTGATAAGTTTTTTAATTTTATATTTGGGTCTGGAATTGGCTCATACCCAGCAGCTGTACATTTCCGACATAGGAGTGAGATATAAAACAGCCGCAGCGAACGGTTACTGCAATGATGTCGTATTCGGTGATTTAGATGTGGATTTTATAACAACAGGAGGGGGTACCTGGGCTGAATCTTCATTGATAGAATTTGAGCAGCCGCAGGCAAACCCTAACACTTATCCAGGCGGATGTCTTGGTCTGTGCGTTCGGATACAATGCGTAAGCACTGTGGCTGCTTTCGGAGTTGACGAGCTGAGTTTTGAAATTTTTAAATTCCAGTCAGGCTCAAATCCCCTTGACCCTGCCTCAACCCCGCCCATACGAACTGTCTCATTATATAACATAGGAACCTGCGACGGGGGGCCGAGTTTTCCCAACGCAGTGACAGTCTCCACTGAATGCACCGCGTGGGACGGCTCGTACAATCTTAACGGAGAATTCGGAAAAACCAACGGCCAGTTCGGTTACAGGGCAACTGTCAAAACCAACCAGGTCAGCCAGCAGGCCGGGAACATAATAATACAGCAGACCTCGGCTTTTCCCGGCGAAAACCAGATTCCGATTCAGATAAACGTTACGAACATTCACATGGTCCGCTCTTCCCCGACAGTCGTGGGCAGAATCACCGGCGTGGGAGCCCAGCCCATAAACGTGCTTTACAGGCTCAGCCAAGCAGCCACCTCCCAGTTGCGCATTTATTCAACAGGAGCTTCTCCGCAGTTAATAAGGAGCATAGCGGCCAATTTTCCCAGGTACTCAGAAGTTGAGCCTGACGGCTCCCTTACCAACGGGGACTTCTGGGACGGAAGAAACAACACAGGCGACATGATGCCTTCGGGCGTTTACCGCCTCACCCTTGACGCTTTTGCTTATGACCTCAGGGGGCTTGACAATGCGTACCAGGTGGACAGGCTTGTAGCTTTTGACCCCTTGCAGATAACGGACATAGGAATAAAACCGTTAGAGCAGTCTGCAACCGACGTGGCAGCTGTTTCATTCATGCTTACCGAGCCTGCTACTGTATACCTGCGGATTTACACTCCGGGGACGAATTTTACAGACATAAACACTGCCCCTCCGGTACTAGGAAGCGGCACGCTTTTGAGAGAGATAAGAGAAACCAAAATGGGCAGGACAAATGAAACATTTTACTGGGACGGCAGGGATACGAGCGGCAACCCGGTCTGCGACGGCGATTACGTCTACGCTCTCTGGGCAGAGATGCCTTCACTGGCAGTTGCCGGAGGAGTAATCAGGACGCTCAAAACTTATACCGGAGTCGTTCCTGTTTCAAGAGGGCTTGTAATAGGATTTGTGAGTCCTTCCTCAACGGTAATAGGCTCTTCCCCGTCAGTTGCGGGGCTTGACCCGTTTTATTTCAAATACACGCCGTCAAGAGACGCGATAGTCAGCGTAAACATCAGAAACATGCAGAACCAGATAGTGCGCCGTGTTGTAACCGACGAGGTGAGATTTGCCAATTTCACAAACAAAGAAATGTGGGACGGGAAAGACGACAACGGCAAATACGTTTCAAGCGGGACTTATCTGGTTGAACTCATGGCAACCGACCCTTTCCAGTGCGGGGCTTTGCGGGTTTCCACCAATACCGCGCTGATTCCGGTTCATTTGTTCAGGATAGTTGACGTGAGGACAAAACCCCTGATGGGAAGCACTTCGGATTATGCCACTGTCAGCTTCAACCTTTCCCAGACCATGTGGGTTGATTTGAAAATATACGACCCGAAAATAACTTACAACAGCGAGCTTTTCGGCGACGTGTCTGTGAGTTCATGGCCGTGGACAAGCGGAAAATATATTGCGAATTCGGGTATCGGATACGACCCGATAGTCTACGGCGTTTCAGGGGTCAGGCCCGGAAGATACACCATAACCGAGTACTGGGACGGCAGGGACAAAAACGGATACATGGTCCCGGACGCAAGATACCCGTTTACCCTGGTCGCTTACAGCACCGACACCGCCAACGTAATGTACGCCACAGACAAGGCGTACGGATACGTGGATATGGCAAGAGGCAAAATAGTGTTTACTCATTTTGAAGTAATACCCACGATACCGCAGATGTATAGTTCAAGCGACACGCTGAAACTGCCTCCGTACCAGGTGGAATATTCCCTTACGAGACAATCTTCGGTGACCGTTCAGGTAATGACCCTTGAAATCCCGGCCAAGGTGGTGGCTAACGTGGTATCGGGACAGATCAGGGACGGAGACATGATTTACAGCGATTTCTGGGACGGAAGATATGACGAGGGAGACATTGTTCCCGGCGGGGCGTATAACGTGAGGATAACGGCTCAGGACATAACCACCAAATTCTCGGACATGGCGACCGTTCAGATGACGATTGACGTGTACCCCTTGAGAATTTACGACCTTGCCATATCTCCTCTCACCCCGGACAGCCCTGCGGTCGTTTATTACCAGGTTTCAGAGACCATGAAAGTGGTGACGAAAATTTACAAGCCCGGGACCAGGTTCAGCGGAGGAATGCCGTATCCGCCGGAGAGTTCTTCCCTCGTAAAAAGGATAATCGGAGTGAGGCCCGCCAGAACCCAGATAATGGAATACTGGGACGGCACCGACCTTACCCTTTCAAAAGTTCCGGACGGAAACTATATTTTCAGAATTTACGCGTCAACGAGCACCAACGCCATCAATTCCGTTACAGGGGAATACAATCAGGCGACTACGGTTTTAGCCGACGACATTCCGCTTGCAAACGTTTCCGCCACGCAGTCCGGCAATACCTGCGGTGATTTTGCAAAAGACTCATGGTTCGCTCCGAATCCCTATGAGGGAACTTCCGGATTCTTTAAAATTGCGCTTCCGACAGTCGGTATTACGTCTATCAAAATATACGGTCTGGCCGGAGACCTTGTTTTGAGCAAGGATTTTGCCGAGGCAGGAGATTATCTGGGCGTGGGAGAGCCGATAAAATATTATTGGCCCAGAACCAATGCCGCAGGCAAACAGGTGGCTCACGGCGTTTATTTCGCAGTGCTGAGATTTGAGTCCACGCAGGGGACAAAGAATATATGCCAGACGAGTTTAAGAGAGGGTAAATTTATGAAGATAAAAAACATTATTTTAACAATGATAATTTTTGCTTTTTTTGCAAAATACGCTTCAGCTATTGATTCGGACGCGGGCACAGGCGGCGCGGCTTTTTTAAAAATCCCGGCAGGTTCAGCCAGAACCCAAAGTCTGGGGAACTGCGGAGCCGCTATTATTGAAGGAGCGGAGGCAATGGGAGTGAATCCCGCAGGGATAGCTTCCAGCCAGATGAAGGAATTAAGTTTTTCATATCTGAGCTGGTTTCAGGATTATTCCGGGCAATATCTGGCGTACGTTCATCCGATAGGCCAGTCTGTTCTCGGATTCAACGCGGCTTATTACGGAATCAGCGGTTTTGACACCAGAGATTCAAACGGCGTGCCTAGATACGGGGAGCAGGTGAAAGTAAAGAACGGTTACGCGACAATATCTCTGGCAAGAGCCTTTTTTCTTGAAAAATTTCTGGCCGGCTTCAGCGTCAAAGGAGTGTTGGAAGACAATTATGTAAAAGAATATAAGAACATAGTGTTTGACGGCGGAGTAATATTAAAAATAGGAAGAAAAATCGCGTTAGGCTGGTCGGGACAGAATTTTTCCAGCGGCAAGGAAGACGTGGTTGAAATGCAGAGACTGAGTTTTGCCCTGATGCCGAGCTCTTTTGTGACTCTTATCCTGGAAAACAAAAGCTACAGCGATGGCGAAGGAAAATTGGGCTCCGGTTTTGAGTTTACTCTTCCGGAAGAGGTTCTGCAGGTCGGGAGGGTCAGCTTCAGGGTCGGCTACACGGACGCGGACAATCACGGCCAGAGTTTTGACGAATCTTTAATAAATCTGGGTCTTGCCAGCACCACAGGCTGGACTTTCGGGTTCGGAATTTACAGCTCTGAGGCGTTCGGTTATGGAATGGGTCTGGATTACGCTTTTGTTCCGTACGGCAGCCTGGGCAAATCAAGCCAGATAGCGGTAAGACTGCAGTTTTAAAAAGGCGAAAAGGCGAATAGGTGAAAAGGCGAGAAGGGGAATAGGCGAAATGGCGAAATGGCGGAAAGGGCAGACAGTTGTTGAATACATACTTATAACTCTTGCCATGGTGATAATTTTCGTATTCATGCACAGATATGCCCAGATATGGCTGACTACTTATTTCAAAGCGGGAGGCAAATTCGTCATAAGGATGTATACGCGAAACTGCGGATTTTGCAGCCGAGCCAAAGCGGGCTGAGGCGAGCATACTCGGTTAGAGTCTGTAAGCCGAAGACCGCAAAGGCGCAGGCCAAAAGTCGCAGTTGCAGCCCGAAAGGGGGTTTTTCAGCAGACCCTAAAATAGGCCTTGATAAATTTCTGTCTGGACATTATAATATATATATATCCCAAAGCAGAGGTCAGGGAATAATAGAGGAAGAGATTGAGTGATTGAGTTATTAAGAAATTAAGTTACTAAATCACTAAATTACTCACTCACTTAATTACTTAATTTCTATCTAAACTCTACACTATACACTTTCAATTTAGGAGGCTGAAAAACATGGAAAGAATAAAAAGACTTTTCAGAAACCGGAAAGGTCAGAATACCGTTGAATACCTGCTCATGCTTGCGGTGGTGGTCGGAGTGGTTCTTATAGCGGGCATAGCGCTTAAGAAATACATGCCTAATTTATTCAACAGCATAAGCAGCATGATTTCAAGCGCGGCAAGTTCTCTCGGCGCAAGCGGCGGGAATCAATAAACGGCAGTAACCAGTGGCCAGTAACCAAGTAACCAGTAACTGGTTACTACTGGTAAATGCTCACTGAAGCACGTCATTCCCGTGTAAACGGGAATCTATGGATTCCCACTCCCTGCTTACTACCTGCAGGGACAAGTTTCGTGGGAATGACAACGGGATTCGCTGAATATTTACTACTACTGTTTACTTTCGTGGAACCTGCGGTTCAGACAGTGCGGAATTTGCTCGGAAAATCCCCCTTCTTCCCCCTTTAACAAAGGGGGAAAAGAGGGGGATTTGGAACTACTGTCTGAATCACAGTTTCGTGGAACAGTCATTGGTTTTGTGTTTTTAATGGTAATAAATCATTTGTCCAAAAAAATAAAAAAAGCGCAGGTTACGGTTGAATTGCTGCTTGTTCTGCCCATATTTTTCTTGATGCTCTTTTTTATAATGGAACTGGGGAATCTGGCATATCAGGTCATTGTGTTCCATCACGCCGCCTATGAGCTTGCCAGGATAGGCTCGCTGGTGGCCGGCCCTACCGGAGGAAGCGCCACGACGTCTCCCAATTGCGGAAAAGCCGTGTCAAAGATGAAAGGCGTGCTGGATACCGACATGAAACTCAAATGCGAACTTGTGCCTGAGGCCGCATGCGTTTCTACCGGTTGGGACCGCCAGGCGCAGGTAGGCAGCTATGACCTGACTGTGAATTTAACCTGCACGGCCAGGCTTATTTTCCCCGGTTCAAAATATTTTCTATCCACCCCGCGCCGCGGAACCGGAACGCGCAAAATATATGTCACCGTGCGCATGCCGATTGAAAAACCGGTCTTCAGGTAAAGTGGTAAGTGATAAGTGTTAAGTGGTAAGTGATAAGTGAGAAGAATTAAGAGATACAAAAAAATTTAATTCTGAATACTTAATTCTTAATCCTGAATTCTTAATTCTGTTGTAACAAAGATGTAATGTAAAGAAGTTAGGATTAAAAATATAGCGAAGTAGCGAATAGCGAAATAGCGAAGGAGAATTTATGGAAAAGAAAGGAATTTTAGTGCCTTTGATTTTTGCGCTGGCGGCAGCCACTATTTATCTTTCAGTCCTGACGCAAAAAGAAAAAAATCTTACAAAAGCCTATGAAAAGGGCCAGGTGCTTGTAGCGAGAACAGACCTCCCCCCGCGGACGATTTTAAAAGAAGATCTTGTGCAGGTGGAAGAAGTGCCCAGAAAATTCATGCAGCAGGACGCTTATGAAATAAGATCCATGTCCGACATAAAACTTGTGGTAAATCTTGTAACAGCCATAAGGATTCCCAAAGGCAATCAGGTTACCCAATCCGCTCTGGTAAGTTTAAGCCCTGAAGCGGGCCTGAGCGTCAAGGTCCCGCCGGGATACAGGGGCTGCATTATACCCATGGATAACGAACTGCTCAGGCTCATGAAGCCCGGAGACAGGGTTGACGTTCTGGTCACTTTTGACGCGGTCATGGCCGACAACAGGAAAGAGAAAGTGACCGCCACGATTCTGCAGAACGTTCTTGTATTAGGCGTGGGAACCAATCTGGGGCAGGGTCTTTCGGACGTTCAGTTTAAAGCCAAACAGGGTCAGGCGGTTCAGGACCAGGCTTTCTCGGAAAAAGGAGTTCTGAGCATGGCTTTGAATCCTACCGAGGCCCAGTATCTTTCTCTTGCGCTTAAACAAGGCGATATTGCCGTCATAGTCAGAGGGCTTGGAGACGTTGAACTGCATCCGATGGAAATAGCGAGTTTCAGAAAGCTGATTAAATAGCGGATAGTGGTTAGTGGCAAGTGGCGAGTGGATAGTAAAAAACTAACCACTATTCACTGTAGTTAAGAGAATTACCTTTTAGGAAGGGTTCAGCGAGGCGGTTATTCCGCCCGAGCCCCGCCATCGGCGGGGCGAGGGTGCGACAAAGGGAGGTTTAACGAATGAAAAAATTTTATACAGGCGCGTTCATTTTCCTGATTGCCGCAAACAGCGCATCGGCGCAGAAAACGGACATGGTGGCCGTGAGCGCGGATATAGTTGAAATCAGCGGTTCAATTCAGACTACAAAGGGTTTTGCATGGAACCAGTTTTTTGATTTTGCCGAGAACTCGGAAGGCGGCATTCCGGGAATCATCAAAATAGGAGAATTTGAGAGAAAAACCGCTCTTTCCACTTCTTTAAAATTGCTTGAGACCGAAGGAAAAGCCCAGCTTCTTTCAAATCCGAAGGTTATTACCAGAAGCGGCAGTCAGGCTAACATAACTGTCGGAGGAGAACTGCCTGTTCCTTATGCCAACAACCAGGGAGTGGGCGCGGAGTTCAGAAAATTCGGGGTGATATTGACCGTGCTCCCTGTGATAATTCAGGAGAAAAAAGACACTGTTGACGTTCAGCTGCAGGTTGAGGTTTCAAACCCGGACTATTCCAGGACGGTCAGCGTGCAGAATACGACGATTCCCTCAATGGTTGTGCGGCAGCTTCAGACGGAAGTTGAACTGAAGAGCGGAGAGACTCTGGTAATCGGAGGGCTTAAGAGAAGCAACAGGAATGTGAACAAAAACAGGGTTCCGATTCTTGGAAAACTGCCGCTTATAGGAGCGCTCTTTAGTTCTACCGACATAGTTGAAGAACAGAGTTCTCTTTTCCTGTTCGTAACTTTTGACATAATAAAATAAATGGAAACTTCTGTTGCTCCGAGGGTTATAACTTTTTCCGGCCCCAAAGACGGGGTCGGAAAAACTTCCATTGCATTAAATCTTGCGCTTGCATGGGCGAATTATCAGAAGCGAAACGTTCTTATAATTCCCCTGGACCCCATGTGCAGACAGGAACATGCCCAGTTCCTGGGGCTGAATCCTCCTTCAATAGCCGAGATAATCAGGAGTTTAGGCAGGGAATCTGCCGGCGCTCTGGGTTCGCTTTTAAAAGGCAAGATTCCCATTTCCCAGTGGGGAGTCGGAGTCCTTCCGCTCAGCAAGAGAAGAGCGGATGTCCCCAAGCTGTCTCCGGACGTGATACTCCCGATATTTTCAAGACTTTCACAGAATTTTGACCTATTTATAGACGTTGATCCCTATTTCCCTATGCAGGTGTTTTCGTTTGATATCTCAGACATGGTTTTCTGGGTGACCGGCTCCAACGTAGGCGGCCTTCACGCGACGGCAAATATTTTCAGGGAGATAAACGAGCTGCATTTTGCCCTGAATAAATTTGAGATAGTGGTCAATCTCTACGACCTGCCCGGCGCGATAAGCCCGAAAGAAGTTGAAAAATTCTTCAAACAGATGGGCAAGGATATTCTGGCGTTTATGCCCTGGGAAGACGCTCTCGGAACCCTGTCAAACCAGAACAGAATTTTAATCGTGGAACAGCCGAATTCGCAGTGGATAAGAATTTTAAGAGTGCTTCTTGGAGCCGTTACAGAAATAAAACCCATTGAAAAGCAATGGGTTTCAAATCTTTCGTCCCAGGAATTCAGCCATGGCTCCGATATGCTCTGGCGGCCGATGGAGAGGCAGTCCGAAGCCCCGGCGGCTCAGCAGTCTCAGGAGGCGAAAAGCGCCGGAGTCCGCACGGACGTCCCGACTTTCTGGGATGATCTTAAACAGAAACTTCACAGGGACGTCGTGACCTCCATGGAGCTGGAGAGGATAAAAATTTCCGACGACGGCCAGGCCAACCAGGAAACGAGAAAAAAAGTGGATTCCATAATAAACAGCCTTTTGCAGAAAGAATCGTCGGTTCAACTTACGCGGGAGCAAAGGGTTAAGTTCATCAACGAGCTTCTGGATGAAATTCTCGGCCTTGGCCCCATAGAGGAGCTTACCAGAGATCCGAGCATAACTGAAATAATGGTAAATGCTCCGGACAGGGTTTACATAGAAAGAGCCGGGAAACTGATTCTTACAAAATATAAATTCAGGAATGAAGAGCAGATAGTGCAGGTAATGAAAAGAATCGTCGCTCCTCTGGGCAGAAGGATTGACGAAAGCGTGCCTCTGGTGGATGCCAGACTCAAGGACGGCTCCCGCGTCAATGCCATAATACCGCCGTTGTCGGTTTCTGGGCCCACGCTTACGATTAGAAGATTTTCCCAGAAGCCGTTTACGGACGAAGAACTGATAAAAAAGGGAAGCGTGTCCCTTGACTGCGTGGAGTTTATGAAGGCGTGCGTAAAACTCAGAAAGGACATTATAATAAGCGGAGGAACAGGCACCGGAAAAACCACTTTTTTAAACATGCTTTCAAGCTACATACCCGAAGACGAGAGGATAGTCACTGTGGAAGACACGGCAGAACTGAAATTACAGCAGGATCACTGGGTAAGACTTGAAAGCCGTCCCCCGAACATAGAGGGAAAAGGCGAGGTTACCATAAGGGACCTTGTCAGAAACTGCCTGCGTATGAGACCCGATCGGATTGTGGTCGGCGAAGTAAGAGGCCAGGAGGCGCTTGACATGTTGCAGGCGATGAACACGGGTCACGAGGGTTCTCTGGCGACGATTCACGCAAACACCCCCAGAGACGCCCTGACGCGTCTGGAAGCGATGTGTCTCATGGCCGGGGCAGAGCTTCCGATATGGGCTTTGAGGGAGATGATATCTTCGGCGGTGCACGTGATAGTCCAGCTTACCAGATTTTCCGACGGCACAAGAAAAGTGACGGCGGTGACCGAGATAACGGGAAGGGAAGAGAACCAGATCCTGACGCACGATATTTTCAGGTATTATCAGACCGGACTTGACAGCAGCAGCAAGGTAATAGGATATTTTACCGCAACAGGGGACCCGCCGAGATTTTTCAAGGATTTTGAAACTCACGGTATGCGCGTGCCGATTGAAATGTTCTGGACCGAAGAACAGAAAAAACAAAGATTGAATAAGTAAACTAAAAGGTGACAAGATGATAAGGTGACAAGGTGATAAGGCGATAAGTGAAAAGGGCAAATAGATGAATAGAATTAAAACAACATTGATAATGAGCGCTTGTCTCTGGTTTTTTGCCGGAACGGCAGGGGCGGCGGTTTTCAGAAAAGCGCAGATGGACGAAATAGCCTGTTCGGCCAAGAAAACGCAGCTTTTTTATTATTACCTGAGCACGGAAAGAGACGCCAAGATAACGAACAGCAAAATGAAATGCGGAGAAAAAACATTATCCATCAAAATCCCGGGCTGGGTTGACAGCTCGGTCAGCCAGATGCTTTCAAAAAAAGCGTGGAGAGACCCGGAGGAAGGAGAAATCTCGGAAGCCGCTCTGTGGCAGACTGCGATCTCTATAATATACGAATTTCTTGACGTTACGCAGAAAACTTTCCCTCCTGAAATAGGCGGCGCCGGGATAGCGCCCGGGCTTCTTGTCAAGGAATACTCTGACATAAGAATAAGATACCAGATGTCCCTGGACAGGCTTTACCGCGCCAGGCTTGCCGATTCCATGGAAGGCAGGGGAAGATCCCTGCTGGCCATATTCAGCCTGATTCTTAGGGAAATGGAAAGCATAGCAGACGCTTTGTCAAGCACCAACGCCAAGAGCTACGCCGAATCCGCGTCGGCCGTCGCTGTTTTGAGTCAGGATGCTTTCAGCCTGATGTTTAAAACGCCCAGGCAGCACGAACCTCCGATGCCGACCTCCAGGTCCGAGCAGGTAATCCAGTTCGTTCTGAAAATTCTGGGGATAATACTCGTTTTTCTCGGAGTGAGAATCTTCTTCGTCCTTAACCAGTTAAAAACCGAACAGATAATGCAGGACTATGCAACCAAGGTAAGCAGGTGGACGGATGATTTTTCCAGACAGTTTCTTGAGGTAAAAGTCCACTATCTGGTGATGCTGCCTCTGGGATTATTCGCCCTGATGGGGCTTTTGACTTTCAGCCTGCCGGCTTTTTTTATTCTTACTCTCATCGGCCTTTATTCAGGTCTTAAAATGCCCGGAATGGTTTTAAATTTTTTAAAGAACCGGAGAGGAAAACAGGTGGACGGACAGCTTATGGACGCTCTGATACTCCTGTCAAACTCTCTTAAGTCGGGGCTTGACATAGTTCAGGGGTTTGAAATGGTTTCAAAGGACCTCCTTCCGCCCATATCGGACGAATTCGGACTTGTGATTAAAAACTACCAGTTAGGCATGCCTTTTGAAAAAGCTTTAGGGGTTATGGAAGAAAGAATAGCCAGCAAGATGCTGGCATATATGATACGCGCCATAGTTTTGCAGAGGCAGATGGGAGGAAATCTTACCAAAGTTTTTGAAAGAATACTGATTGACATAAGGGAAGAGTCAAAGCTTGAGGAAAAAACCAAGGCTCTCACCGCCCAGCAGAGGATACAATCCATAGTCGTGGCCATAATGCCGTGGATACTCGTTTCCATAATGTTCCTGCTCCAGCCCCAGGTGATGATAAGGTATTACTCCAGCGGGCTGGGAATTCTTACGCTCTTTTTTGCCGTAGTGTGGATTTCAATCGGAATGAAAATAGTGAGCGCGCTCGGAAAGATAAGAGTGTAAACAGCAGTAACCAGTAATCAGTAACCAGTGGCCAGTAACAGCAACTGCAAAACAGCAGTAACCATTAAAATACGGTAAGTAGTAAATAATGATTGTAGTGATTGTAGTTGCAGAGCTTGCTCTGCTCTAAAAGAGAGGATTAAATGAGCAACATAGGAAGCATACTTCTGTTTATTCTGGCCGTGGCAGGGTCATTTGCCGCGTTTACCGTGGTTTACAGGTTTTTTGTGCCTCAGGAGGAAGAAGTTTCTGCCATAGGCGGCATCGGGGTGGAGCAGAAGGAAATATCGGTCTTTGCAAAGCTTGACCCGCGCAGGGGTTTTATGGATAAAATGGACATTTTTTTCGCGCGGGGATTGGGGCTTGAAAAAAAACTTGAAGAAACCTACATGCTTTTAGGCAGGCCTGAAAACACCGATCCTCTTAAAATCCTCCATTTGAAAGAACTGATAGCGTTTATCATACCCGTTGCGTTTTATCTCATGAGCGATTCGTTTCTGGCGGCGGTCATGGCTCCTCTGGGATTCCTTAGTCCTGATTTCTTCTTCTCGTCCAGGATACGCAGAAGACAGGAGGATATAATAAGAAATTTCCCGACTTTCGTGGATTTATCCGCTCTCATGATTGAATCGGGTCTTGATTACATGACGGCGTTTGACAGGATAGTGAAAATCGCCCCCAAAAAAACGGAGCTTGAAAAAGAAGTCGGGACCATGATCAACGAGGTCCAACTGGGCTATTCAAGAAGAGACGCCCTCAGGAGATTGGCCATACGGACCGGGCTTCAGGAAATAAGATCTTTTGTGGGACTGATTATACAGTCGGACGAACTGGGAACCAGTCTCGTGGAACTTCTCAGAAATTTCGCGGGGGATATGCGTTTCAGAAGGTTGAACAAAGCCGAGAAACTGGCGGCTCAGGCTTCAACCAAAATGCTGATTCCTCTTTTTGTGTTTATATTCCCGACCGTTTTCATTCTGATGCTTGCTCCGATGATAATGGATCTTTTAAAAGGAGGAATGCCGTTTTAAGGATTAAGTGGTAAGTGATAAGAATTAAGCATTAAGTGATAAGGATTAAGTAATTTAAGGGTTTTGCGAGTCTAAAACAGCCAAGATGCAAAGCGAAGAATCTATTTTCCTTGATTTGCAGAAAATAGGCCTCGGCGCCATTACCGAGCTTGACGAAAAAAAGAAGTATCTTGAAACCGTGCAGCTTGAGAAACAGAAGATACAGGTAAAAATGCTCAGGAATATATATGACAACGCTTTTGAGTTTTACAAAGACGGCGATTATGAAGAGGCAAAAGAACTGTCTTCAAGAATTCTTTCCATAGACCCCGGTTTCAGGGATGCGTCCATGCTCATGGAGGCGTCCCGGCATTTGGGAGGCAGTCCGAGGCCTCTCGTATCGGAAAAACTGATGATTGAAGACAGGTTTAAATACGCTTTGGCCCTTTACACCGAAGGCCGAATCGTTGAAGCCCATGACAAGATGGAAGAAGTCGTGAAACTTTCCCCCAACAACATAAAAGCCAGGCATTGGTTAGACAGGATCAAGGATGATTTGACTGAATTTTATTTTAACAGGGGCATGCAGGCTTATTCAAAGGGGAGCCTGAAAGAAGCTCTTGACAATTACTATAACGCCCTGCTCATCAGGCCCAAAGAGCGGAAAATAATTCAGGTTATAGCGAAAACAGAAGAAGAACTGAGAAACGAGCAGGCCAAGGATAAACTCAAAGAAGCGCTTGAAAATTATTCCCAGGGGAAACTGATAGCGTCCTACAATTCGCTTAGAAAGGTTCTGGAAATCCAACCGTCGGATGCAAAAGCGTCCAGACTTCTTAACGACGTGCGCGTAGAGATAGAGCGGGGATATATCTCGGCCGGCAGAAATTTTTACGGCCAGAGAAAATATATAGATGCCATTTCGGAGTGGGAAAAGGCCAAGCCTTATACGACAAACACGGCATACGTGGACAAATTAGTTTCAAGGGCCAAAGAACAGATTAAGCTGGAAGCCGAGGAGAGGAAGAGGAAGGCCGAGGAAGCGGCGCGCCGCGCAAAAGAAGAAGAGGAAAGGAAAAAGAAGGAAGAGGAAGAAAGACAGCGCGCCCTGAAAGCGCAAAAACAGCCAGGCATGCCGGTTATTGAAAAGCCCCAGGGGATTTCGGAAGAAAACAGGATGGCTTCCCAGCAGCATTACCTGGAGGGACTGAAGCACTTTCAGAATTCCAATTACGCCAAAGCCAGGGACGAATGGACCATTGCCAAACAGCTGGATCCGGGCAATGCTGACGCTGAGGCGGGACTTAAGAGAATTGAGCAGATTCTGTCGGGAGGACAATAAACGGCAGTGACAAGTGAATAGTGGCGAGTGGCTAACTGCAGTGGCGAGTGATGAGTTATTAGTGGTGAGTAAAAAAACTAATCACTACTCACTAACCACTATCCACTAATCACTAACCACTGTGGTTAATATGAGACTTGCGGCGAGATGGCTTGTGTTTTTTGCGATAATAGGCCTGTATGTGGTCTTTCTGGGCGGGGTTTTCTATTACAATCTTTTCAAGTGGACTTTTGACGAGAAACTTAAGCAGGATATAATAGAGACGGTGAAAATCCATTACCCGACTTTAAAAACAGGTCTCTTAAAAGCCAAATATATAACGATGGAGGAATTTGACATAATGAGCTCTCTTAAAAATGACGAGAGAGTCAGCTCCATCATATACCTCAGCCGGAACGGCTCCATACGGTGGCATAAAGACGCGAGGTTCATCGGAAAACAGTTTGACGAGTTTCAGAAAACGGTCGCGCCGCCGACTGACGCCATAGCCCAGGCTTATGTCTCAAAGGTACCCAAAGTCAGGCAGGTTCCGAAACAGCCGTTTTATGAAATAGCCATACCCTTTTCGGTGCGCGGGGAAATCATAGGCATAGTGGACCTCATGGTTTCAAGAGCCGGCGCGGAAATGCTTATAGGGTCCGCCATGCGCAAATATGCTTTCGGAGCGGTCGGAGTTCTGTTTCTTCTTGGTCTTCCCCTCTATTTCTTCTTTCATCACTACGTGATTTCTCCTCTTGAAGCCCTGAAAGACAACGTGGATACCATTTCCATGAAAAATTTTGATATCCGTTTCACTCCGAGGAAAGATGAAGTCGGCGAACTCGCGGGCTCTTTCACGAGATTTTTAAACAAAGTCAAGATTGAAATAGATTCAATCGTGAACAAAGACAAAAAGTATAAAGATGCCGAGCAGAAATGGTGGCGGTCGCTGCTTGGCATCATAGTGCCCGTAGAACAGCATGTAATAGTGGTTGACGAGAACAACAACGTTCTCTATGCGAATTTTGAGCTTGCAGGCGAGGTGGATTCCAAAAACATACATCTTCTGGACGTGATTGACAGCCAGCAGCAGAACCTGCTCAGGCTTGTGGGACAGGCATTTGAGTCTCCCAACCAGGTGATTGAGGGGGAGACGGTATTTAAAGGGGACAACCTCAACGTAAAAATCCTTCATGTCGGAGAGGCCTCTGAGATGAACCGCACCCTCATCCTTTTCTATCCTAAACCTTCCATAAGTATATAATTTAGTATAATAAAAACAGTGAATAGCGGCGAGTGAATAGTGGCGAGCAAAAAAACTAACCACTAATTACTAACCACTCGCCACTAGTGTAGTGCGTCTAACAGATCTTTACATTTGAATATCATGGTTTTTGTAGGGGTTTGATTTATCAAACCCGCTTTTATTCGGGTCGGATAAATCCGTCCTTATAATTCAAGGAGAGGGACGACCCCTACAATGCAGAATCAAATGTCAATAGATTTTTGGGACACTACACTAGAGTTAAGGGAGGGTTTATGAAATTGGAGATTAAGAACGTGCAGATAAGTTCGTTAATACTGTCTTCTCTGCCCGCAGTCATATTTGTAGTGGGGCTTTTGGGAGGCTTCGTGACTTTTGTGATAAATCCCAGCTCCATGGTTACGCCGATGAGCCTGCCGCAGAAATTCCTGTCAATAGGGCTTTATTCTCTTATTTACATGGTTCTGGTGGCCGCCATAATGGTTCTTGTCGCTTTTGTCTATAACATATTTACGAACGTGCTCGGTCTCAGGGGCGTACGCATTGAAACAGAGGAATTCGCGGAATAACAACAGCAGAAAAAAGAGGTTATAAGGTGATAAGGTTATAAGTTAAGAGGGTTTTTACTTATCACCATATCATCTTATCACCTTGCAGTGTTGGGGAAGGGCGCGACAGAGGGGATTACTGCTTCGGGGGTTCAAGAGCAAGCGAGCAAACGAAGTGCAGCAAGCGAAGCTCGACCGAAAGGGGGCAGAGCCCTCTTTCGGGAGCGCTTTGCCGAAAGAGGAAACCTTTTGAGGCAAAGCGGTTATTCCGCCCTGACTTTGAGGACTTGCTGGAATTCAGGGAAGGGCGCGACAGGAGGTAATGAGGTGAAGATAAACATTATTTTTGCGTCAAAAGATTTTTCAAGAGCCTCTCTTCTTCTTGAAATGCTTTCCAGGCAGGGTTATTCGGTAGTCACAACGCACAGAGCGAGGGAGGTTCTGGGAATGCTTTCCCAGAAGACTTTTGACCTTGTCATAATCGGTCAGAATCTAAGCGACGAGGACGGTCTTTCCTTTCTTAAAAACCTGCGTTCCAAAAACAGGAACATTCCGGTTATAGCGGTGCTTGAATCCCCTGATACGTATCTTGATCATTTTCCTTCAGGGATAACTCCGGACAATTTATTTCCAAGACAGGCAAGCTCTGCGGCTTCAGGAGGCCTCTCATCCGGCAAAATTACCCATAAATTAGCTTATTTCCAGCTTGGAGCCGACGAGTGCCTCAGCTACAGCCAGGACCTGCATGAATCCATGGCCAGGATAAGGGCCGTTATCCGCCGCATAGTCTCAAGCCAGCCTGATGAAACTCTTAAAATGAGCGAGATTGAACTGAATCTCTCCAGCTATACGGTAAAAGTGGGACGCAGGGAGATAGTCGTTACAGCTAAAGAGTTTGATTTACTGTATGTGTTCCTGAGTTCTCCGAACAGGGTTTTGAGCCGGCCGTATCTTATTGAGAGAGTATGGGGTTACAATTATTTCGGCTCTCCGAGAACCGTTGACGTTCATGTAAGACGGCTCAGGTCCAAGCTCGGAAAAGCTTCAAAATATGTTCACACTGTGCCGTGCGTCGGATACAAACTGGTGCCGAATACGAAGTAAGTCTCAAGTCACCGGTCACAGGTCACAAGCCAGAGCTGTTTATGAAAACTGTTAAGTTCGGTAAGACTTTAAATACTTGTGACTTGTGACATGTAACTTGTGACTATTAATATGGAGGAATTATGCCGAATCAGAAAATTTTGATAATTGACGACGACGCTCATTTAAGGGAAAGCCTCAGCGAGGTTCTTGAACTTGAAGGATTTGCGTGTCATGAGGCTGGCAATGCAAAAACCGGAATAGAATCAGCCAAAAAACACAGGCCCGAAGTGGTTATCATGGACATACAGCTCCCGGATTCAAGCGGATTCCAGATCTGCCAGGAGCTGAGAAAACATTCCAAAGATTTTGTTCTTATAATGATGACCGGGAGATTCCTTTCTTCCGAGGAGAAAACCCAGGGTTTTGAACTCGGAGCAGACGAATACATAACCAAGCCTTTTGACATTCAGGAACTGTCCGGCCGCAT
The DNA here is from genome assembly GCA_016209085.1 of Elusimicrobiota bacterium. Classification (GTDB taxonomy): domain Bacteria; phylum Elusimicrobiota; class Elusimicrobia; order Elusimicrobiales; family UBA9959; genus JACQWV01. The sequence continues at coordinate 7,215 of JACQWV010000042.1, read as the reverse complement.
AAAACAGCTTCTTTCAAGAAAAAAATAACAAGGTGATAAGGGAATGTAGCGTAGTGGCTCTAACAGATATTTACATTTGAATATCATGGTTTTTGTAGGGGTTTGATTTATCAAACCCGCTTTTATTCGGGTCGGATAAATCCGCCCCTGTTCCATCAGGGAACAGGGACTGTCCCGTCCTTATAATTCAAGGAGAGGGACGACCCCTACAATGCAGAATCAAATGTATTTGGTAAGGATAACATGAAAAAAACGGTCAGATTATTTCTGGGCTTAATGTTGACTGCGGCGTGTCTTTGCGCAGGAACTGTAGCTGCAGAGCGAAGCTCTGCCAATGAGGATAAAATCAAAATTGAATTGTTTTTTGAAAGTCTCAACGGCCAGTCATGGCAGATGTTTTTCCTTGCCGACGCTGTGAGAAGAAAAATCGGCGGCGCGGACATCGTCATAATTCCTCTGGTTTCCAAAGATGAAAAAGGAGCATGGCGGTCCGTCCGCGGGGACAATGAGGCGCAGGAATCAAAAAGAATAGCCGTCATACAGAAATTTTATCCAGACCGTTTATACGAATACCTGAATGCCAGGAGCCTGAACGCATGGCCGGACGGCTGGCGGGATGCGGCGGCTTTCGCCGGTATCGCCTTTGAGGATTTTAACGCGAAAATCGGCAAGCACGGGGACGAAGCTCTGGAAGAATATTCCGGATATATTCAGAAGTATCCGCTCAGAGAAGCGGGAATGGCAGTCAACGGGAAAATTTATTCCGGCGGATTCAAATTGATGAATTTGTTTGAAATGGTCAATTCCGAGCTTCCCCAGTCAAAGCGATTCGCAATCCCGAAATCTCCCGCCGTCGGCGGGAAGGTCAAACCGCCGGGATTCTGGGCGGTGGTAGATTCTGCGTCCGGCATCTCAAGAGACGACGCCGTAATATCCGCATTTTTAAAATATTTTGAGGGACTTAAAGAAGAAATTCTGGAATACGATTCTGCGGCGAGAAAAAAGATGTTCAAGAATATTGACTCGGCGCCGGCTTACATAATTGAGGATACCGAGGCGGTGCGCTCTAATTTCGCTAACATGATAAGCGCGGGCGTATTCAAAGCCATGGACAAATATTTCGTCTATTATGACAGGAACAAAAAATCCGCGTATCTGAAAAACAAAGAAGAGCGGGACAATCTTAAAATATTCGTGATGTCGCAGTGCCCTTTCGGGATTCAGGCTGAAAACGCGGTAATAGAAGCGGTCCGGAACAAACTGATTCCGGAAAAGACAAAGGTGGAAATCCACTTTATAGCAGACGCCGAGAAAACTCCGGACGGCGGCTATTCTTTCAAAAGTCTGCACGGCACAGCGGAATGGGAGGAGAACGCGCGGCAGCTTCTGATAGCGAAAAAGTTCCCGGATAAATTTTTTGATTACCTTCTTGAAAGGAACAAAGACGTTTCTTCAAGCCAGTGGGAAGCAGCGGCTTTGAGAACCGGCATCAACGCTTCAGAGGTGTCCGGGGCTTTTGAAGAAGCGAAGAATCTTCTCTTTGAGGACGTAAAACTCGCCGATAATCTCAACATAAGCACGTCTCCTACTTTTCTTGTAAACGGAAAAATCTCGGTCGTGGGGCTTGGGGAACTGACAAAGATAAAAGGTTTTGAAAAAGTGCCTAGCAAACCGGCGGCCGCAGGCGCGTGCAAATAACAAAAATTCCCGCCAAGTGAACCCCGTTAGAAATCCGCCCTGCTCGAAGGGCACGGCGGCAGCCGCCTCGGGGCGGCTTATTTCTAACGGGGTGAAATATTTTAGTAACATAATTTATAAATAATAATACATAGTTGCATGTGTAACAGTTTAGTCAGGCTAAAAACCGATTTTATTTCTAGGGGTTGTAGGGGTTTGATTTATCAAACCCACATGGACGGGTCGCATAAATGCGACCCCTACAATGCAGAATCAAATGTCAAGAATGTGTAGGGGTTTGATTTATCAAACCCACATGGACGGGTCGCATAAATGCGACCCCTACAATTTATTGTCAGGTAAATGATATATTACGCAATTATTTTAGGAAAGCTAAGTTATTACTTGCATGTCACAAGACTAAAGGTTTTTACTTGTGACTTGCAACTTGTGACTTGAGACTTATATTTATTTTATGACGGAGAATAGAAAAAAAAGAGGCCGTTTGTTTTACAAACTTCTGTTTATTTTTCTGGTTATCTCGCTCGTGCCTCTCGGAATAGTCGGATATTATCTCATCAATCTAAGCCAGGTTACCCTTAACAAGGCGATTTCAAGGGACCAGGAAGCGCTTGCAGTCGGCCTGGCCGACACAATTTCAAACTATGTAATAACCTTCCGAAACGTCGTTTCCGAAGCCGCGCACCTTGAGACGTTTTACGCCATGAACGCGTCCGTCCAGAGGACGGCCATAAACCAAATAATGCAGCTGCACGCGGCGTTTCTGGAAATTTCAGTCATCAACGCCCAGGGCGAGGAAACCGTCAGAATCGGAAGATTTTTAAGCGACAACAAGCTGAGGGATTTTTCAAAAGACGCTCTCTTTCTGAAAATAATGAAAGGCGGGGAATTTATGGGCGGTCTTGAAAAATACATGGGCATGTACCCCGCTTTTACCATAGGAATGCAAATCACAAACCCGGCGAACCCCCAGCCTGCCGGAGTAATAATAGCCAAAATGAGCCTGGTGGGCCTGAGCGGAATATTAAAAACCGGTTTCCCCGAGCCTCACACCCAGGCGGCGGTTATAGACACCAACGGATTTCTGATAGCTCATTCAGACCCGGACATAATCTACAAACCCGACGGCAAATTGGGCGACGACGTGCTGAAAATTCTTCTGCAGAACGACGCGGAAGTGGGCGGGGGCGAAATCGCGCTTGACTCCGGAGAAAAGGTCCTGGCCGCTTTTGCGGAAGTATCGGAGGAATTGGGATGGGTGGTTTACATACAGCGTTCAATATCCGTGGCTTATCAGGCCTCCCGGGAAATGCACCAGAGAACTTACAGGGTCATGATGTTCGTAACGATATTCGTGCTGTTTCTGGGATACGCCGTGTCTCTGGTCATAACCCAGCCGGTTCAGGCTCTCAGGGAAGCCGCCATAAAATTAGGCGAAGGGGATTTTGATTCCCTGCCCGAATTAAGCATGCCGAACGACGAAATAGGCGAGCTGGCGCAGACGTTCATGCAGATGAGCGATTCCCTGCGGATTAAAACAGCCGAGATAATGTCGGCTAAAGAGGAGCTTGAAAAACTGAACCGCAGTCTTGAAAACAGGGTTGAAGCAAGGACAAGGGAGCTTAAATCCGCCCAGGACGAACTTATCAAAAAAGAAAGGCTTGCCGCCATCGGACAGATGGCTTCAGTTGTCGGACACGAGATAAGAAATCCCCTAGCAGTCATCAACAATTCAGTGTATTATATAAAAGCCAAGTTAGGCTCCGCGCAGGACCCGAAAATAACCAAGCACATTTCAATAATAGAATCCGAGATACAGCAGGCAAACGGCATAATAAACGAGATACTCGGTTTTGCGCGGACCAGGGAGCTTAACCCGAAAATCCAGCATCTCAACGCGTATATTGAAGAAGCGCTTGCTTCCTTCCCGTTCCCGGCGCACATACAGGTGCTTAAGAATTTTGCGCCTGAAAATCCCTTTGTAAACATAGACACCGACGAGATGACGCAGGCCGTAAGAAATCTTGTAAGAAACGCGGTGGAAGTCATGCCTGAAAGCGGAACGCTGAAAATAAAAAGCGAACTCGTTTCTCCGGAAACGGTCAGGATTGAAGTTGAAGACACGGGTCCCGGCATACCGAAAGACACTCTGGACAAAATTTTCGCTCCTTTTTTCACCACCAAGGCCAGGGGAACGGGGCTGGGCCTTGCGGTAGTGAAAAAGGTGATTGACAGACATAAGGGAAAAGTTGAAGTCTCAAGCGTTCCGGGGAAAGGCACCTGCTTCAAATTGTATCTTCCTATTGCTTCCTATTGCAAACCAAACTCCAAATAAGTAAGAATATATAGTAAATAGTGATTGAGTAATTAAGAGATTAAGCATGAGCGAAAGACCGCACAAAAAATTTGTATTTAATCACTAAATCACTCACTCACCTAATCACTATCCTGTTATGGAAAGCAAGATTTTAATCGTTGACGACGATTCTCATCTCAGGGAAACCCTGAGAGACCTTCTTGAAATGGAGGGCTACAGGATTTTTGAGGCTGCAAACGGCCATGAAGCAATGAGCACAATCGTTTCCGATTTCTATCAGATAATACTCATGGATTTCAACCTGCCCGACAAGACCGGAATAGAAGTGATAAGGGACATACGCAAACTCAACACGGACAGCCAGATTCTGATGATGACGGCTCACGCATCCCTTGACACGGCTGTCAAGGCTTTGCAGGAGTCGGTTTACGATTTTCTGATAAAGCCGGTTGATTTCAATTATCTGCGCCGCGCCATCAAGAAGGCCGAGGAAAAACTCTATCTTGAACAGGAAAACAAAAGGCTCATAGACATATTGAAACACAACAACGAGGAGCTTGAGCGGCTCAACAACATGAAATCCAAGTTCCTGTCAATGGCCTCCCACGATTTGTCCAATTCCCTCATGACCCTGCAGATAAGTTTTGAAATGCTGGCTTCCACCATCAAACCTAACGAGGAACAGAAGAAAAAAATGGATTTTATAAACACCAGCATTGTCCAGATTTCCAGGCTCATAAACGACCTGGTGGACTGGGCTTCCATAGAGCAGGGGAAGTTCCGGCTGGAGAAAAATTATTTTGAAATAGACAAGATGGTTGAAGAAATACTGGTGGGGCCCAAAGCCAGGGCCGGGCAGAAAAGCATAGAAGTAAACACGCAGGTAACCGGGGAGCTCAAAATGGTCTGCGCGGACAAAAGAAGAATAAGCCAGGTGCTTCTGAATCTTCTTGAAAACGCAATCAGGCATACCCAGAGGGGAGGCAAAATCACGGTTTTTGTGGAACCTATGGAAGACTCGGCCTGCGTTTCGGTAAAGGACACGGGCGAGGGCATTGACCAGGTGGAACTGCCCAAACTTTTTCAGAGTTTTTACCAGCCGCAGGGCGCAAAATCCCCGCACGGAAGGCTGGGGCTGGGGCTTTCAATCGCAAAGGAAATAGTGCAGAGCCATGAGGGCAAAATCTGGGTTGAAAGCGAGGGCTCGGGCAAAGGAGCTTCTTTCAGGTTCACCATTCCGTTCGCGAAAGAAGGAACGCAGAACGGCAGTAACCAGTAAACGGCAGTAACCAGTAAACAGCAAGTAACCGGTGGCCAGTAACCAAGTAACCAGTAACAGCAACGGCGAAACAAAAAAAAGTAGTATAATAAATACTTCACGATTTTGTTGGATTATTTCCATAAACAGGAGACAAAATATGCCCATTGCAAAAAAAGTTGTGACTGTTTTGATAGCGGACGACCAGACCCTTTTCAGGGAAGGAATAAAGGATTTGCTTGAGGACGAAAAAGGAATACAGGTGATAGGGGAGTCTTCAAACGGCCCCGAAACCATAACTCTTGCCAAAAAACTTAAACCCAACGTGATTTTAATGGACATAAAGCTTCCGCAGATGGACGGAATCTCGGCCACCCGCGTAATCAGAAAGGAATGCCCCGACACCAATGTTCTCATACTTTCAGGCTACGAAGACGAAGCCCACATAACCGAAGCCATCCAGGCAGGCGCAAACGGCTATCTGTCAAAAATGCTTCCTGCCTCGGAACTCGTCCACGCTCTCAAGACCTTCAACAGCGAGGGAGTCATGATTCCCCAGCCCATAATGGGAAAACTCCTGCAGGGTCTCAGGCAGAAATCGCTCATGCGCTGGACTGCAGCGTGAAAACCATAAAAAACCACCTAAACAGCGTGTTCCAGAAATTGAGCGTTAACAACAGGACCGAGGCGGTCGTTAAAGCCATAGAAAAAGGCATCATTTCCCCGGAAGAAAAAATTTAACTCAATCATTTTTTGTAATCCCCGTTGATAAAAGGGGTATCCGCCTAATAAATTACTCTGCTTCGGGGGTTCAAGAGCGAGCGAGCAAACGAAGTGCAGCAAGCGAAGCTCGACCGAAAGGGGGCAGAGCCCTCTTTCGGGAGCGCCGAGCGCTGACCTTATAAAGCGAGGCGGTTAATCGCCCTGACTTTGCGGACGTAAATCCTCACTGAACACCGTTATGTCAGGCAAAAATGTAGGGGCTCAATTCATTGAGCCCGAAAAATATGCGGGTCGGATGAATCCGACCCCTACACCAACGGCGTTGACTGAATACTTACTTGCGGACTTGCTGGAACTGAGGGAAGGGTGCGACTTAGGCGGACGGAGTATTTTATGAAACGAAAAAAAGTGGTGATGGCAAGAATTGTAAAATTGTCTGAATCAAACGACAATTGGGATATCAAATTCTGGCAAAGATGCGGAGCGCAAACTCGTTTTTCGGCTGCATGGAAATGTATAGACGAGTATTATAAATTTAAGGGGAAAAATGGAGTTCAGCCGAGATTACAAAGATCTGTTCAAAACATTGAACAAATACAAGGTTAAATATCTGGTTATTGGCGCTTACGCGGCTATCTTTTATACCGGACCGAGATATACCAAAGACCTTGACATCTGGATACAAAACGATCCCGAAAATGCTGGAAAGGTTTATGATGCTTTGAAAAAATTCGGAGCGCCTCTCACAAATGTTGCGGTCAAAGATTTTCTTGATAAAAAGACGGTTTATCAAATCGGAGTTGCTCCCGTCAGGGTGGATATTTTGAACGATTTATCAGGCATTAATTTTAAAAAGGCCTGGCTAAACAGAACCAAAACAAATTATGACGGGATACCAATCGGCATAATCAGCATTGATGATTTAATAAGAGCCAAAAAGCGCGTTAAGAGACCGGTAGACAATGCCGATCTGGAGAGGCTTCTGCTTGCGAAACGAATAAAACATAAAAGCAGATAGGGATACGGAATCCATGTCTGCTTTTCTACTTACCGTTGTATTGACAGGTCAAGAAATAGACCTTGACAAATCCCAAAAATCTGCTATAATATAAGAAGAAGCGGAGAGTTGAGAGAGTAGAGTTTAGAGTCATCTTTTTTGGTTTTTCTCTAAACTCTCAACTTTATGCTCTAAACTTCTTTGTTTGTTGTCACGACAATA
>JACQWV010000114.1 GCA_016209085.1 Elusimicrobiota bacterium | reverse complement strand
CAAGCTTTTGGCGTGATGACGGACGGTCAGCTGCTTATAGGCGACGGTTCCGGGGCTCCGACCCTGGCTACGCTTACCCCTACGGCCAATCAGGTAAACGTGACAAACGGACCCGGAACCATAACTCTTTCTCTGCCTCAGGATATAAATACGACAAATTCCCCGACTTTCGTCGGCGCAACACTCACCGGCTTGACAGGCATGCTTAAAGGCAATGCTGCAGCATCTGTCTCAAATATCACTGGAACCCAGAACAGAGTCACTCGCTGGGCTGATAATAATACAATCGGCGCAAGTTCTATTCTAACGGATAACGGCGTTCGTTTCACTGTTTCGGCCCCAGTTGATTTGACTGGCTCTATAACAACTACTTCTAGCGGCACTTTCCTGGACAGCGGGGCCAGTCAGTACAGCATTGAAACAAGTTCAGGCATCCTTATAAATGCCGGCCGTTTGAGATTAAATTCAGGTTTCATTGATGTTAATAGCGGAAAGATAGTTAATTTGGTTGACCCCACCAACAATCAGGATGCCGCGACTAAAGCATATGTTGACGGGCAAATAGGAGGAGCTAATACATGGAACAGAGGAGGTAATACTATTATTCCAACCAATTATATGGGAAGCAATAATGATCAAAATGTGCTATTTAAAAGAAATAGTACTGAAATAATGAGATTAGAATCTACAGGTATAACCGTTACAGGTAATATAACTGTTTCAGGAACTGTTGATGGCGTGGATGTGTCAGACCATGCGGCAGCGACAAATGCTCACAGCGCTACAAATCTTAATACTGCAAGTCGTATAGTCATGCGTGATGCTTCGGGTGATTTTTCAGCCGGCACGATAACCGCTGTTGCCTATGCTGGCGGCAATGTATCCAGCTGGGACACGGCTTATAGTGAGAGAAGGCAATGGGATGGGGGCTCTACTAATCTTGTAGCTGCAACAGGAAGGACTTCTCTGGGGTTAGGTTCTCTTGCAACATTAAATGCAGTGAGCGGAGGCGCTGGCGGAACAATATCTGATGGAACGATTGTTGACGCGGATATAAACGCTTCGGCGGGAATAGTTGATACTAAATTGGCGACGATATCTACAGCTGGGAAAGTAAACGCTTCTGCGTTAACCGGTACAATACCCCAAACAGTTATAGTTTTTTCGAACGCTGATTGCAATAGCTTAACACCTGCGGCGCTTGGGCAATTTTGTTATAATATAGGTGATAATCGTTTAAGTGTGTCAACTAGCACAGCAGTCGGCGGTTATGCTTCGTTAGCCATCGGTTCGTGGTAATGGGGAGGAGATAAGGGGAGATAAAGGGGACAGGCTACTTTTTCTGGTTGGCCGTTTGTTTAAAAAAGGTAACTGTTAGAATAATCCTCTCCCTTAAAGGGAGAGGGAAGGGTGAGGGTGAATAGTCTTTTGAACTTTGATTGTTTCTTAATTTTTGTTT
>JACQWV010000122.1 GCA_016209085.1 Elusimicrobiota bacterium | reverse complement strand
GGCGACATCTGCCATCCGTTTGCCGGCTTTCAAGAGCTGGAGAGCGCGCCGGCGGCGTTGCTCCAGTTGTTTTTGACTTCCATAAGGTCTCATGTATCATATAATATCTTACTTACATTACTTATGCAACATTCAATAATATATGTCTGAATACCATTCAACACAAACCGGCACATTAGTACATTTTGGTTTAAGTTTACATACCAAAGTACATACAGCTGCACCAGCGCCGCAGACTGTAGAAGGCAACCCCGAGGGGAGAGTAATAGCATAACAGGTTACTGCACCGGCAACACATACGGTCTCACACACTTCTTTGTCCACGCAAACTTCTTGTTTCTCCCACTTTATGCATACTGGAGTAACTCCTTTGGATTCTAAATTAAGATGTTCATTAAAATCCACCTCCCTACCCGACCGAAACTTTTTAGGAAACAGATATTTAGTGGATTTGATGAATTCAATTTTTTCATCTTCAGTCCCATAAACCAACAATTTTTTAAAATTATCGGTTATGAATTCATCAATATTATTTTTTCTGCAATATTCTATGGCGCTTTTGATTGAATAATCAAGATTTTTATTGAATTCTTTTTTATCAATCTTATCCAGTATTTCGGGCTCAGATTCCCGGTCCGGCATTTCAAAGGCGTTTGCGCTGATATCTGTCTTTAGCATTTCAACGATATTCATTGTCCTGAAACTTCTGCCGTCAAAGTCTATTTTTATTTCCTCCTGCGCTTTAGCAGAAGAGAACATAAAGAATATTGTTAGCGCTGTTACTATCATTTTACTTTTTTTCATAATGCTTCCTCCTGATTTTTTTGTTTTTGCGAACTAAACATATCCGCCTACTTTTATATACTGCAACGTTCTTGCCAAAAGCCGAAAAACCGGCTTTCCCAATGAAAAATACTGAAAACAGAGATTTAAAAACTGACAAGTAAGTTTTATTTTGAGACTTTTACCCCATTTTGAAACAGCTCTCCAATAGAAATAGGTCACAAAAAGAGTTTCATTTTGAAACACTTTGCTTTTTTGTATAATTTAAATAAGGCGGGATTATGAAGAATCTAAAATTTCTCGTAGTAGAAGACGAGAAGCTGGCGCAAAAAGTCATGGCCAAGCATCTGGAGGAATATGTTGTTGATTTTGCAGAAACCAAAGAGGCGGCTTTGCACAAATTACAGGCGGCTGATTACGACATCTGTTTTTTTGATTTAATGTTAGGCAAAAAGGATAATTGCTCCGGCCTGAAACTAATTCCGCCGGCTGTTTCCAAAGGCGCTTATGTCGTAGTAATGTCAAGTCTGGATTCAGAGGAAATCGTAAACAAAGCCTATGAATCAGGGTGCCATGATTTTTATGTAAAAGGCAATGAGGAGGCGAATATCAGCGCCGTGCTTGCCCGGTATCAGCAGAAAAATGCCTCAGCAAACGCAGTAACCGTCTTTTCAGAGCAATTTATAACAGACGACCCTCAAACAAGGTCAGATATTCTTGAAGTATTAAAATATGCCCGCTCAAGCCTTCCCATTCTGATTCTGGGGCAGTCAGGCACTGGTAAAACCTGTCTGGCAAGATTAATACACGAACATTCAGGCAGAGCCGGACAATTCATTGACATAAACTGCTCTGCTTATAACCAGGAACTGCTTGAAGCAGAAATTTTCGGTTATAAAAAAGGAGCGTTTACGGGCGCTTATGAAAACCGCAGGGGCAAATTATTGGAAGCCGATAAAGGAACTTTGTTTTTGGACGAAATAGGCGCCATGAGCCCGGATATGCAAACAAAATTGCTAAAAGCCATTGAAGAAAAGTCTTTTTATCCGGTTGGCTCCGACAAAAAGGAACGTTCTGAATTCCGCGTCATAAGCGCCACTCTTGAGGATTTGCAGAAACTGTTGACCGAAGAAAAGCTGCGTTTTGACTTTTTTCAGCGCATACACGGTTTCACCATTGCTTTAAAACCGCTTTCACAACGAAAATCAGACATCTTCCCGCTAATCAGCGCATTTACCAGAACAAGCAAAAAACTGTCTTTTGAAAAACATGCCAGAACGCTTTTGTTGAATCACACTTGGCCGGGGAATATAAGGGAACTTAAAAGGTTTATTGATGTGGCTGCTGCCGGCGACGGGATGATAACGCAGGATACTGTCCTGCGCCATACTGCGCAGGCAATGAAAACAGAACGGCAATCAGACGGTTTCCTTGCGCAGGAACAGTATGACTGCGCTCTGGCAAAAGGTCTCAACGGGGCTATGGAAAAATTCGCTTATGAAGTCATCAAACGCAGTTTGCTCCAGCACGCCGGGAAAAAAGTCAAAACGCTCAAAGAGCTGAAAATCTCAAAAAGAATGCTCTATTCAACACTGCGCAAGTTTGAGGGGAAAAAAGATGGAATCAAAATCTGAAACGAGAGAACTCCTGCACGATATAGAATCCAAAACAGCCGGGCTCAGGAGCGCCGCAAAAATATTGCGGGAATGCCCGCCAAAAGAGAAGAAAGAATTAATTTGTCTGATGAAGCAATCTGCGCAGGATATTTTAAAATATCTGACGAATCTGGAAAAAGAAATAAATAGCTGACGTGCTCAAAAGCAACAGAAAAGTTGCTTGATATTTTGGATTTTAGGGCTATTTTTTTTCTTTATAAGGATTTAACAGGGAAACGAGGAAGCGGCTGATTTCGTCTGATGAGCGGTAAACCAGCAGGCCCGCTTTTACAAGAAGGGTAATCGTAAGTATCAGAAAAATCGTCTGATATATCCATTCGGCCTCGGGTATGAAAGGAAGAATTACCGGCTGGAAAGCGTAGTAGGCGAACAAAACGCAGAAGACATAAATTATCAGCCCCGCCAGTTTTCCTGCCTGCGGAATCCAGCAAATCAGCCTGTCTATCACGGGTTTTGACTCGCCCGCGAAATTAATAATGATTATGATGGCCGTTAAAGACAGGAGAGCCTCCCACAGGTCTATTACGAATATGGAAGAACCCAAAACAGGGAGGCTTTTTGCAAAAGGCAGAAGTCCCATGAAAAATCCCATTGCCGTCAACGCGACAAGCAGGATTAATAGCTTTACCGTCTGAACCAGCAAATAGTTTAAATCCGTTTTTGTTTCCATATTTTCAATTTTAACAAAAAACAGGGAGGGAAGCGCAATAAAGCCCGGGTTTTTTCGTTATATAATATTAAGGGTCTGCTGAAAAACCTTACTCGGAAGCGAAACTGCGGATTTTGCAGCCGAGCCAAAGCGGGCTGAGGCGAGCATACTCGGTTAGAGTCTGTAAGCCGAAGACCGCAAAGGCGCAGGCCAAAAGTCGCAGTTGTAGCCCGAAAGGGGGTTTTTCAGCAGACCCTATTTATGACAAAAGTAATCCTGTTCCTCATATTTATCCCCGCCTTAACAAACGCCGAAGAAACCCTTTCATGGAATAAATGCGCGGAAATTGCTTCTCAAAACAACCGTTCTCTTAAAGCAAAAAAAGCCGCTGTTGAGGAATCTAGTGTAGTGTAACATAAATAACTTGACATTTGATTCTGCATTGTAGGGGT
>JACQWV010000121.1 GCA_016209085.1 Elusimicrobiota bacterium | reverse complement strand
TTCCTACGTCGTTCATTATCCTCTGGTAATTTTTCTCCAGCAGCTCAGCGTATTTTACGGCCTTTTCAGTGGAATAAGCCCTGACAGAAAAATGAATCGTTTCATGAGATTTTGCTCCCGGGTCCAGCCCGGAATAAGGCGGTTCCACCGGCTGAGCGGAGGGCTTCATGTCCTTAAGCATTTTTTCCGAAACGGGAACGCATGCGCAGCAGAAAAGCATGGGAAGGAAAAGAAGGTATCGTTTCATTTTCAACGCACTGTTAGAAGCCCGTTTCTTAAATATATTTTGGAGACCTGTACCTTGAATGGGACGGTCTTTTCGTTAAGGAAGTCAAAATCCATTGAAAACAACCTGACCAAAATAGCAGAAAGCAGTCCAGCGCTGTCCGCTGAAGGAGACTGGACAACGCGTTTAGGCGGTTTTTCTTTGGACTGTTTCTGTTTCGCTATTTCGGAAGCGCGTTCTATCAACTTACTATACCCGGCGCTTTTAATTATTTTGGCCGTCACCGCGTCATCGGTGAACTGAGCGATATCCTTTTGCAGTTTGTCCATGTAATGAGCATCAGAGGGTTCGCCGGATTTTTCCTCTTCGGAAACTTTCCCTATTATTTCCTCTTCCTCATCCCCGGCATCAAATCCTTCCCCGTAGCTGCTGATATTCATACCCAGCATTCCCAGATACATCCTGGCAAGTTTCAGCTTAAATCCGGCTTCGGTCGGTATGACGGAAAAGCCCAAATTGACGCTAAGGCCGTGATACGTACTAAGTATAGAAAGACCGTTATCAAACCGGACGCTCAGATTCTGGAAATACGGGGAGTTTACCTGGAGGAGACGGCCCATAGTTTCTTCCCGCAATCTGAGCAAAAGTATCCGGACCGAGTCGCAACCTGTCAGCCTCACATCGGAAAAGCTCTTAGATACCGGACACATTGCAAAGTCCTTAAATCGGAACCGCAGGCTGTACAGATCCGCTCCGTAAAATTTAAATTGAGGGATGAATATCTCAAAGAATTCGTATGTCCCGTCGCTTTCCCTGAAAGGTCCCACATCAACAATAACGTTTTCGAATGTAACGGCGCCGGCTGAAAACCTGGGAAATATATAGTTCCCGGGGGCAAGCCGATCTGGCCGCGCATAGGATTTCACGTATACGGAAAGCCTGGATGTGTCCGCAAGGTCAAAAGAAACCAGCGGGCTGAAAACCGAGGAGAACCATCCGCCTGCGGCAGAAATCTCTTCAGAATACTCTTTAAAAACGCCGGACTTATAATTCTCAGCAAAGCCGGCAGTTTTGTATATCACAAAATCAGCCAATCCCATATAATCCTTGGAATAGCGGACAAAACTCATTCCGGGATAACCGAGTTTCCTGGTGATGAGCCTAAGAGAATCGGGGTTGAAATAGTCGTCATCTCCGATAAGCTGCACCCTGACATTCCGGCCGCCGCCGGCGGCGTAAACGGCTTTTAACGCGTCTTCGGTCTTAATGTCACGGACCCGTACGAAATCCATGCCGAAAATTCCAATCCGTTTTGCGCCTATGGAAGCGTCCATTCCCGGAACGAAACCCGATTGGTATGCCATAGCGAGCAGAAGAGTCAGCCCGATCATCGGCTTGCGCACCATATTCGGCATCATTATACCGGCCGCCATGGCGAATGGAAGAAGGGCGGGATAGATATTTCCCCCGCCCGCCCGGGAAAACAGGGAAAAAACGCAGTAGGGAAAAAGGAACCAGATAAGGGCGATTTTTCTGCCCTCGTATGTCATAAAAACGGACATGCAGAACCAGAGAATGGAAACCATACATATGCAAAAGACGGGCAAATGCATGTAATCCACAAGAAGCGGCAGGTCGTACAGGATGTTCATCAGCTTGATAGAACCGATGCCGAGAGCCTCGCGGAAATCATTCCGCACGAAAAGGTCTCGGAAAAAAGAGAATGCAAAGTTCCTCAAATACCAGGGCGCGGGAAGCAGCAGAAGCAGCACGTAAAATGGCGTTATGTTCTTCCTGGTAATAGAGTTAAGAAAAGCGTCTATTGTGGGATGCACCACGGGCAGAGCATATATGATGAAGCGGACGTCGGACAGAAGACCCAGCGTAAAACAAATGCCGAACAAGACGCTCCATTTTTTTATTTCAAATTCTTTGGAATTGATGTAGCAACAGTAAATCCCGGCGACAAACGCCATGAGCGCTATGTCTGGCGAGGCGTGCCTGCCCAGCAAAATAATGACCGGAAAACTCGCCGAAAGCGAAGCGGTAAACCAACCGGAATAAAAACCACGGCTATTACTGACCGCGAAATACATGAACAGCATGATAAGGAGCAGGTAAAAAGAATTCACGACGGCCAGCACCAGGGCCGGATTAGACGGAAAAAGTTTAAGCAACGGATAAAAACTAAGATAATAGAGCGGCGGTTTAAACCCCGAAACGCTGAAATTCTCCGGCTTAAACAATTGCAAGTATCTGCCGGAATCTATGGCCTTGACGTACTGATAAGCCGTCTCAACGGCGGCCGCGTCTTCCCGGGGGAAGTTCCCCCCTCCGCGAAGCGCTGCCTGGGTAAGGAGAAGCGAGTGGAACAGGAAAATAGCGAACAGAATTATGAGACCTGAACTTTTCTTTTCAGGTTTCGGAGAAACAAGTTCTTTCTCGAATAGGATGCTTTCAAATGCCATCCTGTTCGCCAGAAATCGTTTACGCCAGTTTGGTTTTTCTTTTTCTTCAGTCATTCTGGCCTTTTCTTTCCCTTTTTCAGAACCGATTTAATCTTTTTATTGTATGCGGCGGCATTTTCAGGATCGGCTTTGCCGGCTTTTTTATAATTCTCAAGCGCCTCCGTCAGATTGCCTGTTCTGTAATGAATGTCTCCCATGATAGAGTAAAGCTGAGCCGGCTTTGCAATTGTTTTCAAAGCTTCTGCGGAATCCGACAAG
>JACQWV010000120.1 GCA_016209085.1 Elusimicrobiota bacterium | reverse complement strand
GCTGGATTAAGCGGTCTGTCAACCGCTTATCATCTTGAAGGAAAGAAAAAATACATTATTATTGAAAAAGAAAGCAAGGTCGGCGGACTTGCGTCTTCGGTTGAGAAAAACGGATTTGTCTTTGATTATTCAGGACATCTTCTTCATATTCGCAGCGAATATGCAAAAAAACTTGTTTTCAGGCTTCTGAAAGATAATCTGCTCACATTAAAAAGAAATTCCCTGATATATATCAACGGCATCCGCATTCCATATCCTTTCCAGATAAACCTCAAGAACCTGCCTGATAAAATAAAATCCGAATGCGTGCGGGATTTCATTAGAGTTTATAAATTACGCCAGCAACCATCAGCCAGTGACTGGCAGCTAAGTTTCAAAGAATGGGCTTTAAGAACTTTCGGCAGGGGAATATGTAAATATTTCATGTTCCCCTATAACGCAAAACTCTGGCAGTATCCCCTGGACAAACTCACCGCAGACTGGTGCGCTCCTTTTGTGCCTGTGCCTTCTTTAATAGAGGTTCTTGAGGGAGCTTTTTTAAAGGAAAAAACCGGAATAGGATACAATCCCGTATTTTATTATCCGGAAAAAGGCGGGATACAGGCTCTCCCGGACGCAATGGCTGGAAAAATTGAAAATTTAAAATTCAATGCTGAATTGACCCGCATTGACCTGCAAAATAAAGTTGCGCATGTCAGAAATCTTGGGTATATCAAATTCAAATATCTTGTAAATACCATTCCTCTCAAGGATTTTGTCCTGAAAATAGAAAACGCTCCTGACGGGATTTTAATGGCAAACTCAAAGCTTAAGGTTAATTCAGTAGATGTCCTCAACCTGGGAGCGAAAAACGTAAAATCCAAAATACACTGGACTTATTATCCGGAAGCCCGGTTTCCATTTTACCGCGTCGGCATAGCCTCAAACTTCTCAAAACAGGTCTCTCCCGCCGGCATGGCTTCTTTTTACATTGAAACAGCCGCGCCCGACGCCAAATCTCATAGCAAAACGGGTGAAATAGATATAATAAAAAACTTCTTAAAATGCGGTTTTGTGAAAAGGATGCCGGACATAACCGAAAAACTGCGGCTAAAAATTCCGAATGCCTACGTGATATACAACAAAGATCGGCAGACCGCTCTGTCTGAAATAATGTCCTATCTTGTAAAATATGACATTTTTTCAATAGGGAGATACGGCGGCTGGAAATATTCCTTTATGGAAGAAAACATCATGGAAGGAAAAGAAACCGCAGAAAAAATTCTTAACTGCCGTTGTTCGTAATTCGTAGTTGGTGGTTCGTTTACTGGTTACTGTTGTTCTGCTCCTTGCTCTATCCCTGATTACTGCAGCCGCTTTTTCGCAAAGCAATCCCTGCGTACGCAGGGATGCAACTACAATTTTTGCCGTTACTGGTCACTGGATACTATTACTTCTCGCTTTGCCACCGATTACCGGTTACTGCAGTTTTATCCCTGCCTTTAACATAACCTGCTTGAGGATCTGCCGGCTTTTTTTAGATAACACCGTAAGAGGCAGTCTGGGTTCAGGCTCGCAGAAACCCATCAGGTGCATCGCATATTTTACCGGAATCGGGTTTGTTTCAATAAAAAGCGTTTTTATAACCGGGAATAATTTCCGGTGCATCAAAGCAGCATCTTTTATCCGGCATCTGAAAAATAAATCCGTCATTTTTGCCGTTTCATCAGGCATAATATTGGCTATGACTGAAATCACCCCTCTGGCTCCTACCGACATCATAGGGAGGGTTAAAGAGTCGTCGCCTGACATAACGGAAAAATCCTTGTCCAGAATGTTTATAATTTCACTGACCTGATCAAGATTTCCGGACGCTTCTTTTATGCCGATGATATTTTTACATGCCTGCCTTAATTTTAAAACCGTCTGCGGCATCATGTTCACGCCGGTTCTGCCCGGAATGTTATACAAAATTACCGGCAGGCGGGTGCTCTCTGCCGCTTCCCTGAAATGAATGAACATGCCGTCCTGGGTCGGTTTGTTGTAATAAGGAACTATTGCAAGAAGACCGTCTGCTCCGGTTTTTTCAGCTTTTTTAATCATTTCAACCGATTTCCATGTTGAATTTGTGCCTGTGCCTGCCAGGACAGGAATTTTTCCTTTTGCCTCATCAGCGGTTATCCCGATAACTTCCAGATATTCTTCCTGTGATAAAGCAGCGGCTTCGCCGGTTGAGCCGCATGCCAGAATTCCGGAAGTTTTTGAATTCAAATGAAATCTGATTATTTTCCTTAACGCCTGTTCGTCAACCTTTCCGTTTTTAAACGGAGTTATGACAGCCGCGTAACTCCCCTGTAGTTTCAACATAGCGCAACCCTCTCTTTAAACAAAATCAAATATCTGACGCTGTTTTCTGTTTACTCTTTACTACTTACTCTTTACCACTTACCCTTTACCAATGTCTATTTTTCCCTCAAAAACCATCTTTGCAGGACCTTGGATATAAACATCTTTGACTTTTCCGTCTTTAAGCTTTTTAAACCACACCTTAAAAACTTCTCGGCTTTTCGGAATACAGGATATGGGGGATTTTATATTTCCGGTAATTCCATAAACAATCGCGCTTGCGGTTATGCCTGTCCCGCACGCAAGCGTCTCAGCCTCCACGCCTCTTTCGTAGGTTCTTACATGCAGCTCGTTATTGATGATTTTAACGAAATTTACATTTGTTCCCTCTTTTCCGAAAATCCTGCTGTGCCGCAAACGTCTTCCAAAAGAATCCACATCAATAGAGTTGAAATTTTTAACCGGGACTACTATGTGGGGAACGCCTGTATTGAGAAAGTGCGCTTTTTTTGCGCAGCCGCTCAATCCGGTTTTACAATCCAGTGAAATTCTGTTTATATCCGGCATTTTCATCCGCACTTTCTCAAACCCCGCTATTTCTACCGAAAGCCTTCCGCCGGCGGTTTCAAGAAAAAATTCCTTTGTTTTAACCAATCCTGAGGCATAAGCCCACCATGCCGCGCATCTTGAACCGTTCCCGCAAAAAGCTTCGGAACCGTCTGAGTTGAAATACTTCACTGTGACAGCGTTTGAAGCCGATTTTTTAACCCAGAGAAGACCGTCGGCTCCGATTGACAGTTTTCTTTCGCATAAAATTCTGGCCAGTCTTCTTAATGCCTGAGTTGAAAAGGAAAGCCCGGAACAGCGCCTCTGGCGCCACAGGTGCCGTGAGTTATACGAACGGCCGGGAATGAGGATAAAATCATTCCCGGCCCCGGACAGCTTCCAGAAATTAATTTTCATTATTTTTTAAGCCGCTCAATCATTTCTGCCACAAAAGGCGTCGCGTTCTCCAGAATTTTATTCAGAACCTCAGCCTCAGGTTTTGCTTTCCTTTTCTCAAATCCGGCAAGGTATTTTACGAATAAAACAGAATTGTCTGCAGGATTTTCTTTCAGAATTTTGTTCGTTTCTGCCAGACATTTTTCACGGTTGCCGAGAAGATGCCATATCAGGGCTTTGCTTAATCTTATTCTCCTCTTATCGCCTGCAATGGATTCGCCCAGAGTCAGGTAATCCAGGGCCTTCTCATAATTACCCGAGTCAATATAGGCTCTTGAAAATATCAGGTAAATATCCCCGTCGTCAGGATCCATTATCTGCAAAGTCTTCATCTGCCGGATAACGCCGTCAAAATCCCTCTGTTTTAAAAGACACAAACTGTATTCTTTTAATAAACTCTTATCTTTGTATCCGGTCAATTTGACGGATGCGCCGTAGAACTCCTTCGCCCTGGAAAGAAATCCCAAAAATGCATAAGCGCGGGCCAATCCGATATTCGCTTCTAAATTCTCCGGATTTAAAGCAAGCAGAGCGTGGAACAAATCTTTTGATTTTTCAAAGAATCCGGCGCTGTAATACAACTTTGCAAGAGAAAGAAGAAAAACTTCATTATCGGGGCATAAAGTGTTGGCAAGCTGATAAACGCCAAGGGCGCGGTCGGTGAGATTTAGTCTTTCATAACACTGGCCGAGATATTTATAAGCCTGTATTTTTAAGGCAGAAGGCGGTTTTTTATCAAGCAAAGCCAGGATTATTTCTACAGTCTTTGCGCATTCTCCGGAAGCAAAATTCTCTTGGGCTTTTTGAAGCATTGTTTCGGATTCAGCATCGGAACCAGAACCGAAAATAAACGAAAAAACGCAGGAAAAATTTCCGATAAGCAGCAGACATGTCAGCACAAAGATTCTCATAACTTTTCCGCGGATTTCTTCGCGAACCAGTAAATAATTAAAGATTCCTTGGCTTTATTGATTATCCGGGCGGTTTCCATTATTCCCCTTTCTCCTGCTTCCTCGCATCTTTCAAAATCAGCCACTTTAATGTCCTTTACATTCGGTTTTACGATAAAGTCTGATTCTTTTTCGGCTGCTTTGGCAAGCATTGCTCCCCTTATGTCTATCACCTGCAAAAGCGCCATAAATACGTTATCCGGGATATCCCTGACCTCCCCCTCGGTAACGCTGGACAATATCCATTCCGCGCCGAGAAGCTTCGCCGCATCCACGGGAATAAAATCAACGACCCCCCCATCCACCAGATATCTATGCCTGTATTCAACAGGCGCAAAAATTCCCGGCAGATTCACGCTTGCTCTTACAGCTGCCGCCACAGGGCCTTCCCTGAAAATGATTTTTTCTCCTGTTTTCAAATCCATTGCCACGCAGGCGAACGGTTTTTTTAGACTTTCAAACTCCGCATTTCCGAAATTAGTCTCTATAAACTGGGTAATGTAGGTAGGGCTGAGAAGTTTGTCCGATATAAGAAGACTTATGAATTTTATGCCTCTAAAATCCCTTGAAACCCTGAGAGAAGCGGTCTTTTTACTGAATTTCCGGATGTCTTCCACGCTCATTCCGAGAGAATAAAGGCCTCCGACTACGGCTCCCATTGAAGTGCCTGAGACGAAATCAACCGGAAAACCGGAATAATTCAAAACTTCAAGAACCCCGGCATGCGCAAAGCCCCTTGCCCCGCCGCCGGAAAGAGCTATGCCTATTTTAGGCCTTTCTGGAGGTTTTGAATTTGCGATTTTTGACCAGAGAACCTCCCGGAATAACTCATCGTCTGTCTCAAAAAAAACGCTGAAAGGCCTGATATCGCCGATCGTTTTTAAATCGGCATTCCCTGGAAATAGCTGAAGAGGCTGGAAAAAAACAAGAAATATGCAGAATATACTGATTTTCATTATTGAGCGACTGGCGTCCCCTGAGCCCACTCAAGAGTCACCTTTGCGACAGAAAGATTATAGACGGAATCCACATACTGTTTGTTGAGTTCAAACACTGAAACAAGCGCTCTTAAAGACGCCGTGGAAAGGCTTTCATTTTTTAAAGCGCTCTCGTATTCTATGTTGGCGCGTTCAAAAGACTCTTTGATTTTTGCGGAAGTTTTTTCCCAGAACTGCACGTCCGAATGGGATTTAAAAATCTCAAAACGTATCCTGTCCTGCACTTCGGAACGCTTGATGTCGCCCTGCCTTTGCAGGGCTTTCTTTCTGACGATATCCGACCAGATGTCGTACGACAGGGGCAAATGCACCGCAATTGAAGCCACCCAGTTGTTAGACCTGAGTGAGCTGTTTGAAAAACCGCTTATATCTTCCGCGACGATATCATAATTCAAACCCAGATAAATGTTCGGATAGCGTCTTATTATCGCCATGTTGACGGCGATATCATCCATCTGAGCCTTGTACATTTCGCTTTTCTGTTCCGGCCGCATTTCCATGGCTGAAACAAGACTCTGGCGTATGTCTATCCCTGAACCTGCAGTTTCAAATTCGCCCGCGATGTCCACGGCAGAATCCGTTTCTTTGTTGAGAGCGGCCAGAAAATCCAGTTTGGAGTTTTCAATATTTTTTGCGCCTACGCTCTTTTTAAAATCAAAACGGCTTAAAATGGCGACGGATTCCACGGATTCCCATCTGTTTTTATTATTTATTTTTTCAGAAATATTCAAAGCTTTCTGATGCCAGCCCGCCAGCATTTCATAATTCTTTTTTTGAAATAAAAAAGCATAAAAAGTTTTCTTGGCGTTTAAAATCACGTCTCTTTTGACCATTTCATGGCTGACTTCAGCGCTGTTCAGAGCGGCCTTTGCCATTTTCAGAGTGCTTTTGTTTCTGCCGCCGGCGTAAAGAGGCTGGAACACATAACCCCTTAAGGTATAAAAATTTTCGTTGGTTCCATTCTCAAGAAATCTGCCGCCGAACTCAACAGGAAGGACCATGGGATATTCCAGGTTCAGCCTGGAAAGAGTGGCCGATATCGTTATCTGCGGGAGGTATAAAAAATGCGCCTCTTTCAATCTCTGTTTGGCTATCAATATTTCCTGTTCGGCTGATAAAACCGGAAGGCTGTTCTGCAAAGCCAGTTTAACCGACTCTTCAAGAGATAAAACTTCAACCGCGCCGTTCTGCGCCAGCCCGCCAATGTCTGCTTCTGACTTGTGACCTGTGACTTGTGACTTGTGACTTGCTTGCGCAGGCCGGGCGGCATAGCGCCCGGCGCCTGATGAGCCGGAGGCTCGTTGTTCCGGCTGGGCATGGATAAAGTTAAAGCCGCTAAAGCATAAGAGCAAAAATATTTTTGTCATGTTTTAAACTTTGAAAAAACCTCCGAAACGTTCCTTAAAATTACCGCAAGTCTTGATTTAACCTGGGGATTGTCTATGTTTTTTGAGATGTCTTCAATTTCCCTGTTTGAAGTTTCAACGG
This sequence comes from Elusimicrobiota bacterium, assembly GCA_016209085.1. Lineage (GTDB taxonomy): Bacteria > Elusimicrobiota > Elusimicrobia > Elusimicrobiales > UBA9959 > JACQWV01. Next base: position 14,523 of record JACQWV010000120.1, on the reverse strand, counting down.
CCGTTTTGCAGTTTTTTACGGCAGAGTGAAACGAGTCCACCATGTTGTTGAACTCCGTCTGCATTTCAACGAGATGATCCCCTTTTCTTAAACTGACCCTGTGAGTTAAATCTCCGTCAGCCACGATTCTGGCGCTCTTTTCGAATTTGAATATGGGCCCGGCCATTCTGTGCGAAATCACGGCCGAGACTATAAGAATTGCCGTTAAATACATCGCCATTTTAATAAGGAATATCGGCATCATCGCGTACAGTTTGTCAAGCAGAGGCAGCAACATCGGATGTTCAGTCGTCACTTTTGAAAGGGTCCATATAATTTCAAATCCGACTATCAGAAACCCAATAAGAACGCTGGAAAGCATCAGAAACATGTATTTGTACTGCAGGCTTTTCTTTATCAGAATCGTCTTCCTCTGAAATTTCTGCTGACTGCCCTGAAATTTTGCTTCAGACATAAATTAACCTCCTTTTGTCGCACCCTCGCACATTCCAACTCGGGTTTATTGCGGCATAGTAATGCCGCCGCTACTAAAGAATATTTCCATCAAATCAAACCATTCTTTTGAAACGGTTTTCAATTCCCCGGCTGCTTTGTCCAGAGGAACTCCTTTTATTTCGTTGCCTATGAGAGCCGCCATCATTCCGAATTTGCCCTCGTGGACCAGTTCGGCCGCTTTCACTCCTACTCTTGTTGAAAGAATCCTGTCAAAAAGAGTGGGTTCCCCCCCTCTTTGTATATGGCCTATGACGGCCGCCCTCGTTTCAATGCCGGTCTCCTTTTCAATGAAACCCGCAAGTTTTTCCCCTATTCCCCTCTCTTTCAATATCACGTGCCCGAATTGATCCATCTCCTTGCCGAATTCCTCTTCATGCTCCGGGTGAAGCCCCGCAGATTCGCTGGCGACCACAAGAGCGAACTTTTTTCTTTCATAGACTTTTTTTATTTTATCAATCATTTCAGCCGGGGAAATCTTTTTTTCTGGAATGCAGACATAATCCGCTCCCGAAGCCAGAGCGGTAAAAAGCGCCACCCAGCCGGCATGCCTGCCCATGACTTCAAGGACCATGACGCGATGATGGCTTCTTCCCGTGTCTATAAGCCTTTCAGCCGCGTCAACTGCCACCGTTACCGAGGTGTCAAATCCGAACGTGTAATCCGTGGCGCTGAGGTCGTTGTCCATAGTTTTAGGCACCCCGACCACAGGCAGGTTGTGCTCCTTATGAAACCTGGCGGCTACGCCGAGAGTATCCTCGCCCCCCATAGTCACCAGGGCGTAAAGTTCAAATTTTTTAAAATTATCAAGGCATTTTTTTACGTTTTCCTCTTTCTTGTAAGGGTTGGTTCTGGAAGTGCCTAAATGCGTTCCGCCTTTCATAACAAAGTATTCTGTTATCTCTCTGTCAAGCGCCGTAATCATACCTTCTATCAGCCCTTTCCAGCCGTCAAGTATTCCCACACATTCGTATCCTAATTTGCCCGCCGCGTACACGCAGCCCCTGATGGCCGGATTCAGGCCGGGACAGTCTCCTCCGCCGGTCAAAATTCCTATTCTCTTAGCCATAAATTAAACGCCTCATGTTTAAAAACTTGTGTTATATCTGATCTGGACTATTCTCTCCGACTTCCGCGGCCAGCCGTTCGGAAATACCTTGTCTCTGCCCACCTCTCTCAGAGCCAGATCCATATGCAGGTCAGGCGTCAGAAACATCCTGACGCCTGTATTAAACCTTGAACTTTCTTCGTCATGCCACATGCTGTCTAATTCCAGCATGAAAGAAATTTTGTCTTCAAGAGTATAGTTTGCTCCCAGGAAAGCATAGACGACGTTGTCGTCAAAGTCAGCCATATTCAAACCGCCGTGAGCGAAAAATCCGGAAAACAGCAGTTCTTTTGACGCGGCCAGATAAAGTCCTTTTTCTTTCTCCATGTATTTTTTCGTGGCTCTGTTATAATAATATCCCTGGCCGTCATATCCGAGAGCAAGAGCCGGAATATAATATCCGCCGTCGTAGAATCTGAATTTTATCTGGATTTCCGGGTGGACCATTTTAACAGGGGAATCGGAACCAACTATCTTTTCAATTATCATGGTTGAGCCGAAATTGAGCCTTTCCATGACGCCGAAGTTCAGGGAGCCGAGCACGGCGCCGTCCGAGAAAAACCTTGTTTTTACAAGAAACCCGTAATAGTCAAGTATCCCTGCTGTCGGTATGTCAATGAGCTCCACGTCGGGAAGTACCATTTCCTCGGATGATTTGTCTTTTTTTGCCGCCGCAGGAAGGCACGACAAGAACATCACGCACGCCGCAAAAGTTATTTTTATGTTCTTCATAATAGTCAGTTTCTCCTTAATTTATTCTTTACTGGTTACTTGGTTACCCCAAATTCTTCAGTTGGAATTTGGGAATTATGAATTTTGAATGTTGAATTTTGAGTTATTCTCAATTAAGAATTCATAATTTAAAATTTATAATTCCGAAAAACTCAGCGCATTTTTTTATACGGCTATTTGTCAATGAAAGTCATAGACAACTGAGTTTTTCGGGTTACTGCTGTTTGAACGCCAAATCAATTTTATTTTCCAGTTCCGCAAGGCTGAAAGGCTTCTGAATCATGTCTTGAGCGCCGCTTAAAAGAGCTATTCCCTTTTCATTTGAAACATCCCTGGAAGTCATTATAATTATCCTCGGCATGTTCTGCTCCAGCCTTGAGGATATTTCGTGAGCCACATGATAACCGTCAATGTAAGGCATCATGACATCAAGCAAAAGAAGGTCAAACTTCTCGTATTCAACCTTCTGGATTGCATCTTTACCGTTGTTTACTATGACGACCTCGTATCCTTTTTTCACCAGATAAGATTCAAGCAAATCCAGAATATCAGGGTCGTCGTCCGCAATCAATATGCGCTTTCCACCTGCCATGTTTTCTCTCCGAGCGTCGTTTCTATTTCTTTGAAAAGATTTTCGCTCAAACCTGTTTTTATAGAGGTCTCTATGAGATATTTTCCGCTCCCTCTGGTATTCAGCCTGAAATACACGGGACAACTCCCCGCGTGTTTGCTGAGAACATGCTTTAAAGCAGTAAGCTGGTTTTCATCAAGAAGAACGCCGTCTGAAAACGAGATTACCAGATGCCTGCCCCATCTTGAAATGGCTTCGTAGAGCCCGTGAACTTCTTCAGCTACCAGTTCCAGCGCTTCGCGGTCCAGATTTGAAGCTTTCACCGTTCCCGACACCACTATTATCTGGTTCTGAACAAGTCCGGAAGAGTATCTGGAGTAAGTTTCGGGAAACATGCAGACCTGAATGCTGCCGGTCAAATCTTCAATTTCAAATCTGGCCATCTGTTCGCCTTTTTTGGTGCGCGTATTTTTGACGTAAAGCAGTATTCCCGCTATCCTGACCTTTGAACCAGCCGGGATTTCTTTTTTAAAAATTTTTTCAACCGTGGCGTTGTTTATCATCTGCGTGTAGCGGCTGCAACTTGCCAGAGGGTGTCCTGACAGATAAAATCCCAGAACCTCTTTTTCATATTTCAGGATTGTATGTTCATTAAGGAGCCGTTCGGCATTGCAGCCGTCAGAGCCATTCCCGTCACGCTCGCCGGGAACGCCGAATAAAAGCTCCTGATTAATGTCCGTTTTTTTTGAACTTCCGTTGAACATCGCCTCAACTTCCAGTATGGCTTTTGAGCGTTTTTCTTCTTTAATTCCCTCGGGATACAAATCGTCCAACGCGCCCGCTTTGGCAAGCGATTCCATAACCCGCTTGTTGAGCTGCCTAATGTCCATTCTGCCCGACAATTGGGCCGTTGATTTGAAAACGCCGCTTTTTTCCCTTTCCTGAACTATCAATTCAACGACTCCTTCCCCGACGTTTTTGACCGCATTCAGCGCGAATCTGAGCGCTTTTTCTCCGTTAAAATCCTCAATTGAAAAATATGTTTTTGAAAAATTCACGTCCGGAGGGAGCACTTTTATACCCATCTCCTGCGCTTCTTCAACATAAGTGACAAGCTTGTTTTCCTTGTCCTGAACGTCCACCGGACTATGTCCTATTTCGCTCGTTAAAAGCGCGGACATGAATTCAAGCGGGTAATTGGCCTTCAAATACGCCGTCTGGTAAGCTAAAAGCGCGTACGCCACCGAATGCGATTTATTGAATCCATAGAGGGCGAATTGAAGCATCTGGTCAAAAATTTTAGCGGCAAGTTTGCCGGTTATGTCGTTCTTTTTAGCGCCGCTTATGAATATTTCCCTGAATTTTTCCATTTCCTCCGGATTTTTCTTGCTCATGGCCTTTCTGAGAGAATCAGCCTGGCCCGGGGAGCATCCTCCCATGGATTTCGCTATTTCCATCACCTGTTCCTGATAAACTATGGTGCCGTACGTGTCTTTTAAGACGGGTTCAAGCAGCGGATGTTCGTACACTATTTTTTTTCTGCCGTGTTTTCTTTCCACAAACAGCTCAAGCATTTTGCTTTGAATAGGACCGGGTCTGTAAAGAGCCACCAGAGCGGATATGTCGTTAAAATTAGAAGGCTTCAGGCTTCTTATCAACTCCTTCATGCCTTCGCTTTCAAGCTGAAACACTCCTGTAGTATGTCCTGAACAAAGAAGCTTGAAAGTTTTTTCATCATCCGTCGGAATTTCATAGATATCAAATTTTTTGTTTTTTTCTTTTATAAACCCGCAGCCTGTTTCTATGACCGTAAGGGTTCTCAAGCCCAGAAAATCCACCTTAAGAAGCCCCAATCTGGTCAGCATGTTTCCGTCGTACTGGGTTGTCACCACTTCCTTCGTGTTTCTGTTGGAAAGCGGCGCATATCCGGATACGGGCTCCCTCGTTATGACGACCCCTGCCGCATGAACTCCTGTGTGGCGCCTTAATCCTTCAATTTTAAGAGCTATGTCAAAAAGTTTTTTAATTTTTGGGTCCTGGCACATTTCCTTCATCTGCGGAACCGTGGAAAAAGCCTGGTAAAGAGTCGCATTGGCGGGTATGAGTTTGGCTATTGTGTTTACCTGCGCGAGCGGCACGTTCATAACCCTGCCGACATCCCTGACCGCGCTTTTTGCCTTTATCGTGCCGTAAGTTATTATATTGGCCACATTGTCTTTGCCGTATTTGTTCCTGACGTATTCTATGACTTTGTCACGGCCCTCGTCCGAAAAATCTATGTCCAGGTCAGGCATGGTTTTCCTGTCGGGATTTAAAAACCGCTCGAATAAAAGTCCGTGCTTGATGGGATCCACCATGGTTATTCCGAGAGAATAAGCCACCAGGGAACCTGCTCCGCTGCCGCGGCCGGGGCCCACCGGTATGCCGTTGCTCTTCGCATAATTTATAAAATCGCTGACTATCAGGAAGTAACTTGCAAATCCCATGTTTTCTATCACCGACAGTTCGTATGCAAGCCTGCCGGCGTATTCCTGAGACACGGCTCCCATTTTCTTTCCCAGTCCCGATTCGCACAGGACTTTTAGATATGCGTCGGGTCCTTTGTATGGCGGCGGGACATTAAAATGGGGAAGATAAAGTTTTCCCGTTTCTATTTTCACATTGCAGCGCTGGGCTATTTCTAGCGTATTTTTTACCGCATCCGGGACATCGGAAAAGAGAGCAATCATTTCCTCAGGCGATTTAAAATACAACTCGTTTGTGTTCATCCTCATTCTGTCGGCATCTTCAACCAGGGAATTCGTGGAAATGCAAATGTGAACGTCGTGCGCCTCGTAATCGTCTTTTTTCTGGTAATGACAGTCGTTTGTGGCGACTACGGGTATTGATGTTTTTTTTGACACTTCCACAAGATTTTTAAGAGCTGCTTGTTCCTCCGGGAGCCCGTGATTCATCAGTTCTATATAAAAGTTTCCTTTTCCCAGTATTTCACCGTACTCGCCGGCGAGTTTCACGGCTTCTTCAACACTGCCGTCCGCGCATAATCTTGCTATGTGAGACTTAAGGCACCCGGAGAGAACTATCAAACCTTTGCCGTACCGGGACAGAAGTTCTTTATCTATTCTGGGGTCGTGATAAAACCCTTCCAGAAATGCCCTGGAAACGAGCTGGATTAAATTTAAATAACCTTCGTAATTTTCAGCCAGAATCGTTATGTGCCCGTTGTCCCTGCGGGTGCCGGACTTCTGCTTAATAGAGTCCCTGGCTACATAAAGCTCGCATCCTATTACGGGTTTTATTCCGAGTGAGGACGCCGTGAAATAAAATTCCATGGCTCCGTACATGTTGCCGTGGTCGGTTATAGCCAGAGCAGGAACCTTTTTTTCAGCAAGCTCTTTCAGAAACTCGGAAGCATGCCCTTCCCCGTCCGTAATTCTAAGCATGCCGTCCAGCACGGAATATTCAGAATGATTGTGCAGATGCACGAAACCGGCAGATTTCATAACTTTAAATTATATAATTTATAAATCCATGATAAAACTGGACAAAAGGTAACAGGTGCCTTTTTCTATCGGCTGAGGTAAATATTCAGTAAACACCGTCTTGATTATTCAAGAACTCACCTTCGCGCTATGTAAGATTCTCCCTTATTTACCACCCCGAAGGTTTCCGCCATAACCGAATTGTCCCCAACCTTCGGGGTTTACTGACCATTTATCTCCAGTTTGTCTGACATAACGGTGTTTAGTGAGGATTTACCGGCTGAGAGAATTAAATGATGCCGATTTTTTTAGCGCCGATGATAGAAGCCAGAAGGAAAATTATTAGGGGTCCGAAACCCGCCCAGAAAGGCTCAAATATTCCCGCATTCCCGGCGGACTGGGAATAAATAGACAGCGCCCAGAAGAAAAACCCGAGAAAAACAGCCAGTCCGAAATTAAACATTCTGCCGGTCTTTAGCGTCATCAGGGTAATGACTGCTCCGATAAAAACCATTAAAACGCTCCCTGCGGGAAACGCTATTTTGGAAAAAAGAAGAACTTTCTCCATTGCAACCGGCGCGCCGATAATCTTCAGGGTTTTCATTCTTTTAAATAAATCTATTATTGAAATCCCTTCCGGCACAAGGTTGTCCACAATCATCTCCCGCGGAGGCAGACTGATTTCAGATGTAAAGGATTCAAATCCCCTGCCGACCGGTTTTCCTGATTCAGGATAGCCGGTCAAAACGCCGTTTAAAAAAATCCATCTTTTTTTATCCGGCTGCCATACGGATTTCTCGGCATTGATTTCCATAAAAAGCCTGCCGTCTTTATATACATCAGCCACTGTTTTTTCCATGCTTTCGGCTTTTGCGTCAAATAGTCCTGCCGTAATAAAAACGTCCCCGCCGGCGTAAAAAGAAACTTCCTTCTGTCTGTAATTTCTCCAGTTGGTTTTGCCTTTCAACCGGGTATTGTATATATGCTGGGATTGCATATATAACCCGGGACTTACAAACTCCTGAAGCAAAAAATGAAAAATTCCGACGAAAATTGAACACAATACAAGCGGCATCAGCATCTGGCCGGGTTTGTATCCCCCGGCGATACCGCCTTTCCATTCCCCTCTTGATATAAAACCGCTTAAAAAAAACAGAACAGCCAGAAGAACAGCCATTGGAATGATTTTTGTAATATAATAAGGAGTCTGAAAGACAAGATACTTTGCGAACAGCCCCGTATGCGCTCCGCTTTTCATGAATGAACTAAGCTTGTCAAAAAAGGTTCCCGCAAAAATCAACATGCTGAAAACAGCGGCTCCGAACAAAAACGGAGGCCAGAATCTCCTGAAAATGTATCTGTAAAAAATATTCATACTCTTTACCCTTTACTACTTACCCTTTACACTTTACTCTTTATCCCCGAGTCTTCTGCGCCAGATAAAAACGCCTGCAATCGTTCCGGCAAGAAGCGGAGCGAATATTATCCCCGGCATGAAAAAACTTGTCTTTTTTGCAAGAACCATGGAAAACATTGTCAGGCCGTAATAGGCAAAAATAATGAGCAAACTGATGGAAAATCCCATGCCTTTGCTTTTCTTTTCAAAAATCAAGCCCAGCGGCGCTCCTATTAAAAAAAACATTGCAGGCGTAAGCATAAGAGAAAATCTTGAAGTTATCTCAATTTTGCACCGGGCGGACGATTCCGCGCTCAGTTCTTTGCCGGACAGTTCCCTGAACAGTTTTAAAGTGGACATCTCGCGCGGATGTATTTTCCGCTCGGTATCATTGCTTGAAAAAAAAGGAATCAAGGTGGTGTACGAAGAAAACCGTCCGTACATAAGCTCGTCCCTGTTTGACACATCGGCCCGGCTGAACTGCCCGTTTTTCAGTTTCAGAAGTATGCCCTTGTCTTTTATGACGTGGTAACTCCCTTCATCCGCGCTTATCCTGAATATCCACGCGGGAGAATCTTTCTTTGTTACCCTCCTGAACAGTTTAACGTCTTTAAGCAGACCCGCTCTCTTTTGAACCCTGTCTGCATAGACCTCCCATGCGGATATCCTGTGGAAAGTTTTCGGAGTAATTTCAAATCTGGTGACCCTGCTGGCCATCACTTGCACGTAATCGGAGGACCTCTTGAGATACTTAGGTCCGTACCAGTTGTTAAGCGCAAACAAGAACAGGATGAGAAATGCGGCAAAAACTAAAATCGGGGAAAGAATCTCTCTGAAGGAAAAACCGCCTGCTCTGAGCGCCATGATTTCCCCCTCGCCGGACATCTGGCCCAGACTCAGCAAAATTGCCATGAGGAAAGAGACGGGCAAAGACATTGAAAGTATTGACGGCAGAAGATATACAAGACTTTTTGACAGAAAATAGAATGAAAAACCGCGCAGTATCCCTTCGTTTACTATCTGCAGAAGATTTATCATCATCATGAGAAACGCAAAGACAAAAACAGAAAGCAGGAAAAAATAGGAAAAATTTTTCAGCGTGTATAACTGGGATACGGGGACGCGCATATTAGTTGTTTTTTGCTAAATTTGGCATTTTATTCTATTATATATTAATTATAAATGCAGATTTATAGGACCAAACGCCCTGTGCGTCTCACTCATTTTTCCCGGACATTGTTCATTATTGTTTCGGCGCTGGCTTTTAACCGGCATATCAATGCTCAGACTGTTTATTCTGTTCCGGATTCCACTTCAACCAGATTCCTTCTGCTGGACAGACCCGAACCGGACCGCATTTTCAGTCCTGTTGAAGAAAAGCCCGGCCGGACCAGGAGCCTGGATGACATAAACAACAGTCTTCCTGTCTCCGACTATTCCCAGGACTTATGGAACAAAGCCAGAAAAAAAGTGGAATCCGGAGATTTTTTTAAAGACGAAGCTCTCATGGAGCCGGCCGTGGAAACTTCAACCCAAGCTGAAACACTCCCGCCCCAGCCCGAAATAGAATTCAGGGATTCGGGAACCACCCTGTCGCTTACAGGCAGGAAAGTCATAGGGTTTTCCTACAACGCAAAACGCTGGATAAACCCCCAGACCACGGTAAACCGCCCCATGTCCACCAACCTCTTTGAAATAACCCAGGCCCTTCAAGTAAGAATGCAGGGAAAAGTCGGGAACAATATCACGGTAAACGTTGACTATGACGACACCAAACAGGACAAACAGGACATCTCGGTCGTATATCAGGGCGAGCCGACCGAAGTCGTCCAGAAAGTCGCTTTCGGCGACATAGACCTGTCTCTTCCGTCAACCGAATTCGTTTCCTACAATAAGCAGTTGTTCGGGATAAGGGCGGATTTTAAAACCGAAAGAGTAAAAGCTACGCTTGTCGGAAGCCGCACAAAAGGCCAAACAAAGACCAAACAATTCATAGGAAACATGCAGTTCCAGGCTGTTGACATATTAGACACGCAGTATCTGAGAAGACAGTATTACGACATAATTTTTGGAAACACATTAAGACTCCCGATAAAACAGGGAAGCGAAAAAATATACATTGACAGACAACTGTCTGCTCCTGCCGACGGAGTAACCATATTTGAAAAGACCGCGGACGACCTGGCTGTTCAAAGCTCCTCGTACACGGGGAAATTCCAACTTTTAAATCCGGGCATAGACTATGTAATGGATTATGCCAAAGGGCTGGTTACTTTCAATTCAAGTCTGAACCAGCAGGATACCTTTATAATTGATTTTGAAAACTCCAACGGAACGAAGCTCTCTATGAATTCGTCTACGAGCACGCTTGACACAGCCGGCACGGGTAATTTCAAACTTATAAAAACAAAAAACGACTTTCAGATTGCGTATTCCTCTGAAACAGGATACAACAGGGAGCTGAAAACATACTATTCAATAGGCCAGTCCAATATAGTCAGGGACGACGGCAGAGGAAATTTCACGTTAAAGGTCCAGGATTTGAACAGACAGACAATCACAAATCCCTCTCAATCCTATCCGGATACGATACACGTGGATTTTGAACAGGGAAAGTTTTACATGGATAACCCTTTCACTGTTTCCGGTTCAACCGAACCGGACCCGCAGACGTATTCCGCCGCTCCCGCGTCCAAAAGAATAATACGGGTTGAATATTACTACAGGTTCAAAACCTTCATGCTGGAGCCGAACATCGTGCTTCAATCCGAGATAGTCAAAGTTGACGGAGCGAAATGGATTAAAAACCAGGACTATTACATAGATTACGACTCCGGCTTTATAACCTTTTATAATCCGGAAAAAATAAAACAAACGAGCGTCATAGACATAGCCTATGAAGTCTCGCCTTTCGGAGGAATCGGCACCCAATCCATAGTAGGCGGAAGAGTTTCATATGAAATTTTCAAAAACCGCCTGTCAGTAGGCAGCACTCTTATTTACCAGGGCGGAACAAAATCAAACACGGTTCCCAATGTCACCGACCTTTCAAACAGCATGACCGTTTATGAAGGAGACGCGCAGATACAAAACATAAACCTGTTGGGCATACGTTCAAATTTTTCCGGAGAACTCGCCCAAAGCAAACTGAATCCGAATCTCAACGATTTCGCCCTGATAGACAACATGGAAGGGATAAAACAGGAAGACTCAGCGTCCCTGGACAACAACTACTGGCTCATAGCCGCAAACCCCACTGAAGGACCGGCTGATCCGAATGCCTTGGTAAATTGGTACAGCGAGAACGTTAAATCAAAGGACATAAATGCCCAGTCAAGCTCTGAAGGAACCCAGCAGGTTTTGTCCGTAAATTATGACTTCAACGTGTCTTCAGAAGTTTCAATCGTTTATCCGCTCTCAACAACCGGTCTGGATTTTTCGCAAAAAAACACTCTTGAACTTGTGCTCTACGGAGAAAATTCAGCCGGCGCTCCGGGCCCGCGCGTCAACATACATCTGGGCCAGATAAGCGAGGACCCGGACAACACAGGCGGCCAGAATTTTACCTGCGCAAGCGGCATAAACCTGACAGGCGCTCCAAAAAGCGAAGACGCAAACTGCGACAGCCAGCTTTCAAACAGCGAGGATATCGGCTGGCTTTATGATCCCGGCAATGATGGAATAAATTCCAAAACATACGGAGCGGGAAACGGCAGGATAGACACCCTTGACCTGGATAAAAACGGCAGGCTGGATTCGGTTGAGAGCCAGGCAGGCGGAAGTTTCGGATACAGGTACGGCTCTGTTTTCATTGACGACACGGATTCGGGAAATACCAAGAACAAGGTTGATTTTACAGGCTGGCATACCTGGCACATTCCGCTGAATATATCTTCCACTGATACTTACAAATGGAACGCCATAAAACAGGTAAGGATATCCCTCAAACAGTCCCCGGACGCAGGCGCCGTAAAAACCGGAACAGTTAAACTCGCAAGAATATCCGCTGTCGGAAACAGCTGGCTCGTCAATCAAAGCACAATAACAGGAAACATGCAGGTGCTTGCAGTAAACAATTCGGACAACCCGGGCTATACTCCGATTTATGACGCAGGAGGAGAAGCCACGCAGGCGTTTAACGAGCTTTACGGCTCGGTGTCTGAATTAAAAGAACAAAAAAATACAAGCGTTATAAATGAGCAAACCCTTTCCATGGAATATTCAAACATGACATCAAGCTCAACGCTTTACGCATACAAAAGATTCACAAGAGCTATTGATATCTCACAGCACAAATACTTCAAATTCCTTGTTAAAAACGAGGGACCTGTAGACTCGAATGCGTCTTTTTACCTGAAAGCAGGGGACGAGAATAATTATTATCAGGTTGCAATACCTCTTGACTTTGGTGTTAATGATGGTGTTAATAACTGGAGGCTTTACAAAATTGAACAGCAGGACATTACGGGGGACGGCATACCGGATGTCTGGACAAACGCCTCAAACCATTCTGTGACCATATCATCCAGAGGAAGCCCCAGTCTTCAGCAGATTCCAATGATAATAACATCAGTAAAAGTAACCGACGCCGTTTTGCACAACGGGAAAATTTACTTAAACGAACTCCATTTGGCCGAACCCCTGACAAGAACCGGAAACGCCTGGAAAGCTGAAGCCAGTTTTGAAATCCCCGGCTGGATGAGTTTCGGGGGGAAACACAGATTCGTTAACAGAAATTTCCAGACTCCGGTAACAGCCATTGCCAACCAGGACAACAAGCAGGATACGGGGTATCTGAATTTAACCAGATTAAGCTTTTTCCCGATGAATTTTAATTATTCAAGACAGAAGACAGAAACCCCCAACACGCTTTTGACAGGCGCCAACAATCTTGTTAATTCTCTTCAGCAGGGAATAGTAATAAAACAAGATGGAACCGCTGCCGGAACTTTTACATTAGGCCGTCTGCCCAGAATAGGTTTGAACTACTTAAAAAACTGGACGGATTACGACAAATTAATTGGATTTGGAAGAGAAGACGAGAAAGACGCTTACTCGGGCAACATGAGCTGGGGAATTCCGCTGAACGTATTTTTGGTCCCGAAAAATTTAGACGCGAACTATTCGTTTTCCAGAAGCCGCGTGGCATACGATCCCTACAAAACGCTGGGGCTTTCCGACATATACGACACGGATGAAATAACTCATGGATACGGGATAAAACTTCCGTTTATCCCGTGGAAGGGGTCAAGCCTTAACGCGGGATACAACCTGCAGAAAACAAAAGAAAAAAAATCCCCCCCCGGCTCCGGCAATACCGGACTGGAATATCCCAAATCAATGCAGCAGACAGTTGACTTCAATTCCAATTTCAGACTTTTTTCATGGCTCAATCCCGGAGTCAATTATTCGGTGACAGCCATAGAAAACAACAATCTTAACATTACGACGGCAACGGTGGCGCAAAGCTCGGCCGTATTCCAGCCGGGGGAGATAAAAACCGTGAACAGAACCAGCCAGGGAGGCGTGAGTCTCACTTTGAACATGAACGACCTTATTTCCCGCAACAAGCTTTTAAGGTCCATGATATTATCGTCAAATTACCAGATACAGGACGGCGACATCTGGCAGAACGTTGAAAAAGACTTTAATTCCGGAAAATATTTATGGGTGAGAAGGCCGCTCAAACCAGGCAATATTCTGAGCTACCGTTCCTCCCTGACGATGAGAGACACATGGAATTCCACTCAGAGGTGGCAGCCTTTTGAAGGATATTCCTTCAAAGGCAGAACCGCGCCCCTGAGCACCCTGTCCGTTACAAACAACTACACCAATACAATGCAGAAATCCGAAGTCACTGGAACCGTAACCCGCACCTCCAACATCACTTTCCCGGACATGGTGCTTTCAATCGCCCAGATTGAGCTTTTAACGCATACTGAAAAATGGGCTAAATCAGGCTCCATGAACTTCAAATTCTCCAAAAATTCCAATGAAACCAAAGGCATAAGTCTTGACGCCGGCAGAAACTACGGCCTGGACCTCAGGTTCAGACTTCTGGACTTCATGGATACCGCCGCAAGCTACAACGACCGGATTTCTGAGAAAAAAGACCTACGCTCAAAACAGATAACTCAGGAAAGCGAACATAATGACGCGACAATACAGGGAACATTTGACATGAAGAAATTCAGGTTTACCGCGAAATTAGACTATGTTTCCGACTTGGGCAAGGGCGCTCTCGGAGTTAAAACACAGGACACAGCGACGATTACTCCGAGCGTTTTAATAAGATACGACCTTGAACTCCTGAAAGGGCTTAAGATTCCTTTCATTAAAAATCCGCTCCTGCTGACGAACAAAATAAGCTGGACCACCACTTTAAGCTACGCCATAAAAAAATCGCCGATAACCATTTCCGACAACTCCAAACTTTTATCCCTGAATTCAAGCGCGGACTATGAGCCTGCAAAAAACCTCAGGATAACCCTGAACGCGGCTGTTCAGAGGTTGTGGCATAAATTCCTCAAACAGGAAGAATATATCTCCTATCAGGCAGGCGGCACCCTGACATTCCAGTTCTAGTGTAGTGTAACCAACGGATCTTTAGATTTGGATATCATGGTTTTTGTAGGGGTTTGATTTATCAAACCCGCTTTTATTCGGGTCGGATAAATCCGTCCTTATAATTCAAGGAGAGGGACGACCCCTACAATGCAGAATCAAATGTCAAGTTATTTAT
>JACQWV010000119.1 GCA_016209085.1 Elusimicrobiota bacterium | reverse complement strand
CTGGAAGATTTGAGAAACAAGTTCGTAGAGACGGTCGGAAATCTTGAAGAAGCAAAAAGAATCTCGGAGGAGCGGCAGAAGCAGGTTTCCGCGCTCCAGTTTGAATTCGTTGAGTTGAAAAAGCAGTTTAACGAAGAAACCTCCATTTTGTCCAACAAGCTCATAGACCGCGAAAGGCAGATGAAAATTCTCAAGGGCGAATTTGAGGCATTAAAAACCAACTACGAAAATTCAAAAGACGAAATGGGCAGAGATCTCCATGGCGCCATGCTGAAAGTTAAGGAAACTGAAGAACAGAAGGCTTTTCTGGACAAAATTCTTGAAGAAGCAAGGCATAAAGCCGAATTGTGGAAAATGGAATCCGCCAAAAAAGACGAAGAAATAAGAAAGATTATAGAACAGAAAGAACAGTACAGGATAGAGATCGAAGCCGTTAAGTACGAGTCTGAAAAAACAAAGAAGCTTCTGGAGCAGGTCAAGCAAAGAATGAAATCATGGAAGAAAGATTAACAAGACAAATGGAAAGTCTTGATTTTGAAGTGGATGCCTTTTTCAGGGATATAGAGGTCAAGAAAGAAGAATATGCCGCCAGGATCAGGACGCTTGAACAGGCGCTTGCTGATGCAGGCGAAATGGAAGCGAAGTTAAAAGCAGAGTTTAAAAAAAAGAGCGCTGAAATAGACTTATTAAAGCTTGAGCTTGATAAATTTGAGAAACAGCGCTCTGAACTTGACGTGTTGAAAATGGATCGAGCCGTATTTGAAAGGAATTGCAGGCGTGAACTGGAAGCACGGGAGAGGGGAAAGAGCCTTGAATTTGAGGAAGCGTTGAAGAGGCAAAAGATTGAGATAGGAGAGTTAAACAAAAAGATTCAGGAACTAGAAAAGACACTGGCTCACTGGCAAAGCATAGGCGAATGCGAAAAGAAAAAATCGGAGAACATGGATATGCTCGTCCAGAGTTCCCTTTCGGCTTTAAGGGAGCGTGAAAACGACCTGCATAACCTGAAAATACAGTTTGAGAGATTAAAGCATTGGCAAAGTATAGCCGAATCCGAAAAGAAAAAATTAGAGGAAATGGATATGCTGGTCCAGAGTTCCCTTTCGGCGTTAAGGGAACGCGAAGAGGAATTACACCATTTAAAAATTCAACATGAGAAATTAAAGAACGAGGCCGAACTTAATTTGAAGCTCATCGCTGAGAAAAATAAAACGACAAAAGCTCTGAGCAAAGAAACAGAGGAAACCCCCGGATTTTGGAAAAACCTTGCGCTATGGAAGAAAAAATAACGGGTTCCGGAAGCGAAATAGAAAGAATGAATCTGGACGTTGACGCCTTTTTCAAGGAGATTGAGGGCAAAGAAGAGGAATACGCCTCAAAAATCAACGCTCTTGAAGAGGCGCTGGCGGAATCCAAAGAAAAAGAAGAAAAATTAAGACTGGATTTTGAAGAAAGGTGCTCGGAATTAATAGCGTCTTATGAGAAGATTCTCGGGGATTTAAATAAAAAAGAGAAAGAATTCTGGTCCCAGGCGCAGGCTTTAAAGCAGGAAGAAGCCTTGAAAAACAACCAGATTGAAGAATTGAAGGAAAAGACAAAAAGCATGGTGATGGAACTGGAAAGAATGGCGGAATTCCTGGCTGAAGAAAAGAAACGAAACATTGAAAAAGAAGTGCTGGTGCAGAGTTCAAAGTCGGCTTTGAAAGGAAGAGAAGCGGAAATAGAGAAATTGTGGCGGATGATTGAGGAGTCCGGCGTTGAGACAGGAACGTATAAACTAAAGATAAACGATAAAGAGAATGAACTGGAGCGGGCCAGAAGCAAGATTCTGGAATACGAATCCGAAATCAGAAAACTTAACGAAGCATTAGCAAGGACAGAAGAAGGATTTAAGAATAAAATAGAAATTTTGCAAAGAGAACTGCAGGAAAAAGAAAAAAATTTCTCCAACCTTAACCTTAAATTAAAATCGTCCGAAGACAAGGCGGAACAGGAAGCGCAGAAATTCACGGAGGAACTGGCTGCTCTGCGTTCCGAAACAGAGCGCGGTATTTCCGAGAACGCTTTTTCAGAAGCCCTGAAAGAGGCAAAGCTGAAAGAGGAAGAACTTTCGCTGCAATTGTCTGAAAAAAGCAACGAGGCAATTTCTCTTAAAACCAGGCTTGAGGCTTTACAGAAAGAATTGGAGGACATGGCTGAGAAATGGAAATTTTCCTCGGCCCAGCTTCAGAACACGGCTTCAAATCTCAGGTCAAGAAACATAGAGATAGAAGTGCTTAACGGGAAAATAAAGAGTCTTGAAGCGGAGTGCGAGCATTACAGGCAGATTTCCCTGAAAACCCAGGACATAGCGGCTGCGCTGAAGGATTATGACGGAAAAATTGAAAGCGAGAAAATTTCCGCCCTGACCGAGTCCCTGAAACACGAATCCGAAAAATACGCCGGGCTTCTTCTGCGTTACAACGATTTGAGCTCCGGAAAGAGGGATATTGAAGCGGATAATACGTCTCTCAAGCTTGAACTTGAGAGCGCAAAGAAGGAAATCAGGCGCTTGGTGGACAAACACAACTCTTATATTCAGGCAAAAGAGGGGGAAATTCGCGCTCTTGAGGAGCGGATAAACGCGGCGGGATATGATTTCTCTGGGAAATTACGGGAAGCTCTGGAAAAAGAGCGTCAGAAATACCAGAAGCTGGCTAATGAAACGCGCGAAATTTCTCTCATGCTCAAAGAGAAAGAAACCGAGCTTGAAGAAGCTAACGGCTCTCTTGAGTCTTTGAGAACGGAGCATGAAAAACTTAAAAAGCATGAAAAAGAGATCAGGGACAAATACGCCGAGGAAATCCTCCGCGAAAATTTAATGCTGGAAGAGGCGAAGAGGAACATAGGCTTCAAGGAGACCGAGATGTCCAGGCTCAGAAACAACATCGGTTCTCTTGAGATGGAGGTTAAAAAACTGCACGCGGATTCAAAGATTCTCAAAGAGGAACGCGATAGAATGTCGGCCAGGGCAAAGGCCAGGAAAGATTCAAATCTTCTGGAAAAAGAAAAGGTAATAAAAGAGATGGAAAATATTCTTAAAAAGAAAGAGCATGAGATCCAGGAAACGCGGAAAAAAGTAGAACACCTTGGGGTTGAAAAAGAGGAATGGATAAAGAAAGAAAAGCGTCTTAAGGAAAGTTTTGAAACAAGGCCTTACAAAACCCTTTTAAAGGAGGCCGAGAAGCGTCTGGCCGATAAAGAAAAAGAGATTTTTTCTCTTAAAATCCGTCTGAATGATCTGGCAAAAGAACACAAAAACCTTGCCGGCAGGCGGAACGGCTTGAAAAGCTCCGGCCGCCTCGCTCAGCCGCAGGACCTGCACGAAATAGTCGCGGGCATATCTCACCAGATATCAAATTCCATAAGCATTATCAGAAGCCATGCCGAATACTGCATGGAAGCGCGCGAGCATTCCGAGCTTAAGGAGCCGATGGAAGCCATTGTCAGAAGCATAGTAGGTCTTCAGAAAAAGATAGAAGAAATGTCTAATTTTGCAAGACCGCTGGCATTGCATTTGAAAGACGCGACTCTTAATGATTTGATAAACGACGTCGCGGCATCCCTGAAGAAAGAAATTGATTTAAAAAATGTTAAAATCACAATAAAGCGGGAAAAAGAACTCAAACCGGTTAAAATGGATTATGTAAGGCTCCACGAGGCTTTCAGGCAGATAATCCTTAACGCTATTGAAGCAGCTCCCAGCCAAGGAGGCGGCATTAAATTGGAAACCGCAATGGACCAGGCTTCTAATACGCAGATTGTCACGATAGACGATTCAGGCTCGGGGATAGAGACAAAACATTTATCCAACATATTTCAGCCGTTTTTCACCACAAAGCAGGGCAAAATGGGTCTTGGACTTTCATTGGCGAAGAACATAATAAAAGCTCATGCGGGAGACATAAAAGTCAAAAGCGAATTCGGCAAGGGCGTTGTCGTTGAAATAACATTGCCGGAAACTAAAAATTAAATTCGTAATCATTTATGCCGAGAATTTTGATAGTAGACGACGAGCCGGACATGCGGCTTGCGATAAAAAACGTCCTTAGAATGCGCGGATACGAAATAGCCGAAGCTTCGGACGGCCCGACTGCCATAAATTTATTTGAAAAAAACGGGATAGACCTGGTTCTTCTGGATATAAGACTGCCCGGCATGGACGGCATAGAAGTTCTGGAAAAACTGCGCAAAATCAACCGCAAGATTCCGGTCGTCATGATAACCGGTTACGGACACATTCAGTCCGTGGTAGACGTGATGAAGCTGGGGGCGAACGAATATCTCCAGAAGCCTTTTGAAAATACCCAGCTTGTGGATGTCATCAAAAAAATGCTTGTCGGAGAAATAAAATCCGAGAAAAAAACGCCTCGCCCAGCTGAACCTGTCGCGGCGCAGGCGCCGCAGCCGGCGCCGGCGAAGTTCTGGATAAACAGGAAAATCTGGGTTCCGGCTTTTGCAGGCATCCTGTTTTTAATTTACGCGGGACTAACAAATATCAACTGGCCGCACCGGAAAACTTATAACATTGAAAGCTCAAACATATCTTCTCTTGTCTGGCATAACGACGAGTTATGGGGCGGGGACTGGGTTACGCAGAGCATATACAGATATTCCATGAAAAACGGAGCGATTGTTTTAAAAAACAAATACGAGCTCGGGGACGTTCACATAACCGGTTTTGCCTTTGGAAAAGACAAACTTTATGTTTTAGATTCATGGAAGAAAATTATTCAGGTTAGAGGCCTTGACGACAAATTAAGCGTTATCGGGGATTTTGATTTTCCCGAGAAGGCCGTAAGCATTTCTTTTGACGGCAAATATCTCTGGTCTCTTGACAGCGGCGGAAACGTTCTTTTGCACAATCCTAACCAGGAATTTGAAGCCGCTGCTTATTTTAAATTAAGCGTCCCCGGGGATTTAATTTTCAAAGAAGGAAAAAATTTGTGGTCGGCCGTTTCTTCCCAGCGCATCATATACAGGCACGGCCTGGACGATAAGCTTTCCGTGCAAAAAACTTACAGGATAAAGATTTCTTCCGCTGACAGGCCGCTTTCAGCTTTTACATGGCGCAAAAATAAACTCTGGCTCGCCCATGACGGTTCGTCCGAAATCTTTCTACTGGAGCAATTCGTCGCAGTTGGTGCCGCCGCCCGGACAGGCAGATACTTTCACATCGGGTCTGTCAGGAACGTTGATGTTGACTGCGTATGTGCCGTATCTTGCCGCGACGCTTCCGTTGTTGGTCTGTCTTGTGACGGTCATTACGTAGCAGGGTCCGCTTCCGCAGTTCCCTGCGTTCATGGTAGCAGTGTAGAATTTGGTCGGCAGGTTTGTGGCCGTCATTCCTGCGTAAGCAATGTCAAGCTGGGTGAACTGGGTTGCGTAGGTTCCGCCTCTTGCAAGGAACCTTTCCTGCGCGGATTTGATGTTTGATATTACGCTCATTGCCTCTGCCGTTCTTGATTTTTCCACGACTTTGAAATATTGCGGGATTGCTATTGACGCGAGTATTCCTATAATCAGCACCACCACGAGAAGCTCAATCAGGGTAAAGCCTCTGTTCATTCTTTTCATTTATTTCCCCTCCTTAACAACATTACCAAGTATTATAAATAAAATTTTTAAATCTGTCAATTGCAACGCACCCCGTTGTCATAATTTTTTTAAAATGTCAGTATTGCGTTTTTTAGAAATGTCATGGTTAAAATGCTAAAACCTCTTTTCCTGATAAGGATAGGAGGCAAAAATGGAGGAGTATTTAACCATGAGCAATCGGGAAATAGACAGGCT
>JACQWV010000065.1 GCA_016209085.1 Elusimicrobiota bacterium | reverse complement strand
TGGATATAAACAGTATCCACAGAATTAACAAAAAGAAAAAAGAAGCAAAAAAGAAAAACTACGACCATGACATTTCTAAAAAACTATAACCATGACATTTCTATTATCTTGCAACATTGCAACGCACCCCGTTCCAAATCCGCCCTCCGCCTCAAGCGGACGGCGTCAGCCGCCTTGGGGCGGCTTATTTGGAACGGGGTGCGCCCGGCGCGATTCGAACGCGCGGCCACCCGCTTAAAAGGCGGATGCTCTACCCCTGAGCTACGGGCGCCTCTGTCGCATCTCTCTTAACTACAGGTTGAGATTAAGATTAAGGTTGAGAACTTAACCGCTTAATCTGAACCTGCTGTTTATGATTGCTTTAAGTCAAAATTAAAGATAAAATTATAGCAAAATAAAAAAATCTTGCAAAAAACTATGCTGATAAGACGCGGACATAAAGTTCGCCTGAGGCTGAAGGTAAAAAAACACAGATTTAAAAAATTAACTCTTTTTATAATGTGGGCCGGCATGGGATTTGCGGTTTTTTATTCTCTCATTGCTTTAAGAAGCTTTGCGTCAACTGCATTCAGGGATGCCTTTCGGATTTTCCGCGTCAAATCGGTAAAAGTGGAGCTGCTAAAAGAACAAGGCGTTGGTTTTTCTGAAAATCCGGATCTGAAATTTAAAGAAATCTCCGATATCGCGGCTGAAAGCATCGGTAAGCCGTGGAATAAAAAAGCAGGGATGGAGCTTGTTTCAAAACTTAAAAGCAGATACCCGCACGTGAAGAATCTGGATATATCGAGAGGCGTTTTTAACGGAGTTCTTGAAGTAAGAATAGCGTTTGAAAACATTGTTTCAAAAGTAAGATTCAACGGCGACGCTCCTGCCTGCCTTGCGGAAACAGGCAGAATTCTGAAAAACTTCTGCGGCGATATGTCATTGCCGGCAATTCCGGTGGACTTGCTGGTCAACGAAACAAAAAACAATACGGCAATTCATCCTGAATTCGCGGAGCTGGCGCGGCTCATAAGATTCATTAACGCAAACAGTTCTTCTTTTGCCGCCAAACCGGTCCATCTGACTTACGCGTATCCGGACAGGAAGTGTCTGATTAAACTGGAGAACGGTTCCGTAATTTTGTGGGGGGGATTTGAATTTGCCAGATTAAAAATATTAAGATTGAATTATGTGCTTAAAGATCTCAAAGGCAGACTTGCAGAGCCTTACCGCATAGATCTAAGATTTTTCAGAGAAGGAAAAGTTCTTGTCTCCCAGCGTAGTGATTAAGATATTAAGAGTATTGAGTGATTAAGCCTTAGTCAAGAAATTTCCAAAAACTTAATCGCTTAATTACTTAATTTCTCAATACCTGTTATCAGGAGTTTTATGCCCAAATCGGATATTGTAGCCGGACTGGATATAGGAAGCGGACGGGTCACCTGCGTCATAGCTGAATACAACCCTGAAATCGGAAAGATTAAAATACTTTCCGGCTCAAGCGTCGCCTGCAAGGGTTTGAAAGGCGGGGTGGTCATAAACATTTCAGAGGCGTCCAAATCCATAATGCGGGCGATGGAAGAGGCGGAAGAAAAGGCAAAAGATATGATAGGAGAGGTTTATCTCGGAGTAAGAGGCTATCATATCCAGTCTTTCAACAACCGCGGGGCCTACAATGTCGCGAGGACCGACAGGGAGATAACCGCTGAAGACGTTTCAAATGTGATAGAAAACGCAAAAACCATTTCCCTGTCAAGCGACAGGGAAATACTCCACGTTATTCCCCAGGGATTTTCGCTTGACAAACAGAAAGGCGTTCCCAATCCGGTCGGTATGGAGGGGAATCTTCTTGAAGTAAGCGTGCACATAGTCACTGCCTCCGCTTCGCACATAAACAATCTTCTTAAATCCGTCGCAAACGCGGGGTTCAAGGTGGTGGAAACGATATACGCTCCGATTGCCCTGGGCGAGATAGTAGTCTCTCCCGAGGAAAAAGATCTGGGCTGTCTTTTGATAGACCTGGGCGGCCAGACTACTTCAGTCTGCGCTTATTATGAAGGCAGTCTTTATTTCTCAAGAGAGATACCGATAGGCGGGGATCATATCACTAAAGATATGGCTCATGCCCTGAGGACTTCCATGAATACCGCTCAATACGTGAAAGAAAAGCACGGAGCGGTTCTCTCCACTCTTGTAGAAGCGGAACAGACGGTAACCGTGACCGGCCTTGACGGAAGAACCAGCAGGGAGATTAAGCCGAAGGACCTCCTGGACTATATTCAGCCCCGCGTGGAAGAGATTTACGATAAAATAAACGTGGTTCTTCAGGGCTCAAACTACGCGGATTTGCCCGGCGGAGCGGTGCTTACCGGCGGCGGGTCTCTTTTAAAAGGAATGCCTGAGGCGGCGGAGCAGATTCTTGACCTTCAGCAGGCGCGGATAGGCCTGCCGAGAAACGAGATGGTAGATTGTCCGGAAGAATATTTAAATCCTGTTTATACGACCGCTATGGCGCTCGTATGCTATCCGTATTTTAAGTCATGGCTGAGCGAGGGCTCCCTTCCGGGGAAAACCCCGGCATGGTGGAGGAGAACGATGTCATGGCTTAAAGAAGTGTTCTAAAAAAGTGATTAAGATATTAAGAGATTGAGTGATTAAGCCTGAGTAAATCGCCAAATCTTTTACTCACTTAATCACTAAATTTCTAAATCACTATTATATGGTTCGCATAAAATGCATTGACGATTTCCAGGACAGGGAAGCCCGCATAAAAGTCATCGGGGTCGGAGGAGGGGGAGGAAACGCCATAAACAGAATGATTGAAGCAGGCGTGAGGGGCGTGGAATTTATCGCGATTAATACGGACAGCCAGGCTCTGAAGAGGAGTAAATCGTGTTTAAAAATTCAAATAGGAGAAAATCTTACCAAAGGACTCGGAGTCGGGGGGGATCCTTTAAAAGGCAAACAAGCCGCCTATGAATCCATTGAATATATAAAGGAAACGGTGCAGGATGCGGACCTTGTTTTTATAACGGCAGGCATGGGCGGAGGGACGGGCTCAGGGGCCGCTCCCGTAATCGCGCAGACCGCAAGAGAAATGACCAGCGCGCTTGTCATAGGCGTGGTCACAAAACCTTTTAATTTTGAAGGTCTCATAAGAGCCGAACAGGCGGAAGCAAGCATAAGAGAGATGAGAAGTTTCGTTGATTCGCTGCTGATAATACCGAACGACAGGCTGTTAAACATAGTTGACCGAAACACTTCCGCCAACGAGGCTTATAAAATCGCCGATGATGTTTTAAGACAGGCGATACAGGGAATATCCGACGTCATTACGAAAGCGGGGGTCATAAACGTGGATTTTGCGGATGTTAAAAAAATCATGACCAAATCGGGGGAGGCGCTTATAGGCATAGGCCATGCGCGGGGCGAGGACAGGCACATTGAATCCGCAAAGCAGGCAATACATTCCCCGCTTCTTGAAAACGCCGTAATAGACGGAGCCAGAGGCATACTCGTGAATTTCACCAGCTCAAAAGATCTCAAGCTTACGGAATTAAACGACGCGATGGAATACATCAGGAAGGCCTCAAGTCCGGAAGCGCTTATAAAATACGGACAGGCCTACGACGACGCCATGGGAGATACCCTGAAAATAACCGTAATCGCCACCGGATTTCCGACTCATCGCGGAAGAATCAGAAGCGAATTCGCAAGAAGCCGTCTGGCGAACAAAGAAGCCAGGCCGCAGTCTTCGGATGCTCTCTTGCTTGAAGAACAAATGGATTTCCTCTCGGCTGAAAAACAGGAGGATTTTGAAACCCCCGCGTATTTGAGGAAGAAAAAAACCATTTTAAAATGAAGAGAAGTGATTAAGCAATTAAGTGATTGAGTGATTAAGCAATTAAGTGATTGAGTGATTAAGCGATTAAGAACTTGTTAATAGGAAAATTATGGCCATAAGCTTGAACCTTCTTTTAAAGGTAATGACGCAGAACAAAGCCAGCGATTTGCACATCAGGGGAGATTCGCCGGTTTATCTCAGGATAAACGGCGTGGTGACCCCAATAAATTCGTCTACCATGTCGCAGAAAGAGGTTGAGGACACGGTTCTTCCGCTTATGAACCAAAGGCTCAGGTCCATATTTAACGAAAAACATGAGACGGATTTCTCTTTTGAAGGGGGCGAGTTGGGAAGGTTCAGATTCAATGTTTTCGTTCAGAAAGGGAAAACCTGCGTTTCAATAAGGCACATACCCCGTAAAATTCCCACTTTTGAAGAATTAAAACTGCCGGTTGAATCCATAAAGAGGCTTTTGACGAACGAAAGAGGTCTGATACTTATCACGGGCGTCACGGGTTCGGGCAAAACTTCCACTCTCGCTTCAATGATTGAGCATCTGAATCAAAAAATAGAAGCTCACATGATAACCATTGAAGACCCGATAGAATTCGTTTTTACGGACAAAAAATCCATTATCAGCCAGAGAGAAATCGGAAGCGATACGAACAGTTTCGTGGACGCGCTCAGGGCGGCCTTGCGGCAGGACCCCGACATAATTCTCGTAGGGGAGATGAGGGACCTGGAAACCACGCAGGCCGCTATAACCGCAGCTGAGACGGGGCATCTTGTTTTCGCCACCCTGCACACGTCAAATGCCATGCAGACGATTTCAAGGGTGATAGACCTTTATCCGCCGCACCAGCAGACCCAGATCAGGATACAGCTGTCGGAAACTCTTAAAGGCATAATTTCCCAGAGGCTTATCTCATGCAGCAAAGGCGGCAGGATGCCGGCTGTGGAAGTTATGATATGCACGCCTCACATAAAAAAAATGATAGCAGAGAACAATCTTGAAGCAGTGAACCAGGCGATTGCAAAAGGCGGTTTTTACGGGATGCAGTCTTTCAATCAGTCTTTGATTAAACTTTACAAAGAGGGACAGGCAAAGCTTGACGACATACTTCAGGCGGCTTCCAATCCCGACGACGTTCTGCTTGCGATAAAGGGCATAGAGCAGGAAATAGAGACAAAAAAATAGGAGGAGTTTAGAGTTGATAGCCGTAAGACAATTAGTTTAGAGTCTATAGAATTTCAAAAAGAGTTTCTCTACGCTCTAAACTCTACACTCTAAACTATTTTATATGTTTGCTGAAGGATATATCGGAATAGCAGGGATTATCGGAGTCGGCAAGTCAACGCTGACAATGGAGCTTGCAAAAGCGCTTAATTTTGAGTCGGTGCTGGAGGAAGTGGCAGGCAATCCGTATCTTGAAAAATTTTACGCCGACATGAAAAAATACGGCACCATAATGCAGGTATGGCTTTTAAATCACAGATTCCGCCAGCACAGGGAATTCATAGCCAGGATAAGTCTCGGAAAAATAAGGGGCGTGGTTCAGGACAGGACCATATGGGAGGATACCATATTTGCAAGAATGCTCAACAGGCATCCGGATAAAATCATAAGCGATATGGATTACAATACTTATCTTGATTTGTTTGACAACATGGTTTTAAGAGAGCTGGTATTCCCGCAGCTTTTGATATTCCTTGACTGCAGAATTGAAACCGCCATAGAAAGGATAAGCGTCAGGGGAAGACAGATGGAGAGATCCATAAGCGCGGATTATTTAAAGAGTCTTCAGGAAAATTATTATCAGTTCGTAGAGGAAATGGAAGACGCCGGAGTGCGGATTCTAAGGCTGAACTGGGAAACCTTTCAGCCGATAAGCGAAGTCGCCAGGCTCGTGCATGAATATTCGCTTAAACCTTCAAGTTTTACCAAATGGGTCCGGCCTTTAAGAAAACTTGAAGAAGGAAATCTTCCCAAAAAACCGGCAGTTGAAAAAGTAACGGCATAAGGACAGTAATCCGTAACCAGTCGCAAAGCAGGAAGTAAAATATCCGGTAATCAGTAAACGAACAACAAACTACGAATCACGAACAAAAAAGAATTGTAATGAATAAAAGACCCAAAGGCATGGTGATTGCTATTGACGGCCCTGCCGGGGTCGGGAAGTCCAGCGTCGGCAGGACGATTGCCTCCAGACTTGGTTATTCCTTTCTGAACACGGGACAGATGTACAGGGCTCTGGCGTGGAAAGCCATAAAGGAAGGCACGGACGTTTCTGATGAATCCGAAATAGCGCGCATGGCCGGAAGAATAAAGTGGAATTTTAAAAAGATTTCAGGACCTGCCATAAAAATATCGGTTGACGGGAATGTCCTGGATAAAGAGCTTTCAGACGAGGAAGTGGGAAAAGTTTCAAGCGCTGTAGCCAAAATGCCGCAGGTCAGGAAATTCATGTGTTCCATGCAGAGGCGCATAGGCGGTTGCGGCGGCATCGTCATGGAGGGCAGAGACATAGGTTCAAACGTGTTTCCCGACGCCGAGGTAAAAATATATCTTGACGCGTCGGCCCGGGCAAGAGCAAAGAGGCGCAAGATGCAGCTTTTAAAATCCGGACTTGGCGCGGACTACAGCAGAATACTTGAATTTATAACTGCCAGGGACAAACAGGACACTCTCCGCCGGCATAATCCTCTGGTAAGGACAAAAGACAGCTTTTATATTGATACCACTAAACTCAGCAAAAAAGAAGTCATCGCGAAAATTTTCAGAATCCTGCGTAACATTAATGTTAAAGTCCGCAATAATAGCGCTCGTAAGGCTGCTTTTTAAGGTTTTAAACGGCCTTTCCATTGACGGCATAGAGAAAATTCCGGAAACAGGCCGTTTGATACTTGCCTGCAATCATTTGTCCAACGCCGACCCGCCGGCTGTCATGTCCGAAGTATCTAGAGTCAGGAAAGTTTATGTTCTCGGCAAGAGAGAGTTGTTTAAAATCGGGCCGGTATCATGGTTTCTCAGGCAGTTCCGCGTGATTCCCCTTGACAGACACAGAGAAGGGGGGGATATAGCGGCGTTCAGAAAAGCCATGGAAGTCCTTGAAAGAGACGAATGTCTCTTGGTATTTCCCGAGGGCACGCGGGCCAGGGGCAGGGTTTTGCCCCCTAAACCGGGCATAGGTTATCTTGCCCACAAAACAGGCGCTCCCGTGCTCACCCTGAGGATATTCGGCAGCGAAAGCTTTTCAAAATTAGGTAAAATAACCATTAAGGTTGGAAATATCAGAAGTTATAATGCTGCGGAATTTACAGATTCAAAAAACCCATATACGGACTTTGCGCGTTCCGTCATGTCGGATATATTTTCCATAAAATAACGGAAAGTTGGGAGATGATTGTTATGAATGAAACTGCCAAAAATCACATAGAGCGTGAAAGCGCCCAACACCCCGAGCAAAACGGCGGGGGGGAACAGGAAATTTCAATGGATGAGCTCCTCAAATCCGAGGAGGAATTTTCCAGGAAACTGTATGAAAAAGAAATAGTGCAGGTAAAGATAGTCCAGCTAACGGAAGACAACGTATTAGTCGATATAGGCGAAAAGAAAGAGGCCGTAATACCGCTTTCGGATTTTGACCAGGAAAAAACCCCGCCTCCGATAGGCTCTAAAATAGTCGCGGTTCTGGAAAAAAGAGGCGGCGAAGGCAGGCATGCCGTTCTTTCCCATAAAAAAGCCCAGGAGAGGCTAGCATGGGAATGGTGCCTGCAAATGTTTAATGAAAAAGCCAGGATTAAGGGCAGAGTCCTTGAGGCGGTCAAGGGCGGGTATATCGTGGATGCCGGCGGCATGAAGGCATTCATGCCCCTGTCGCTGTCGGAGCTCGGCGGCGCGCACAAGCATTATCTTCCGCTAAATGCGAAAATAAAAATTTACATCATAGACATAGCCGAGAGGGGCAGGAAAATAATCGTTTCAAGAAGGCAGGTTCTTGAAGAAGATGAAAAAGAGAGAAAAGTAAAAGTCCTTTCAAAAATCAGAGAGGGCGAAATCGTACGCGGCGTCGTCTCTAAAGCGATTGAAGAGGGAATATTCGTAAGATTTCAGGGTATAGAAGGTTTTGTCAGGATCCCGGACCTGGCGTGGCGAAATCCGGAGGAGGCGCTGAAACGCCATAAAAGAGGGCAAAGGGTAAAATGCAAAATTATCCGCATAGACAGGGAGCAGGAAAAACTTACGCTCGGAATCAAGCAGACGACTCCGAATCCCCTTGATTTGCTTAAAAAGAAGTTTCCTTTTAAAAGCGTCGTGCGTTTAAGAGTCGTTTCCGTTTCCAAAGAAGGAGCAAAGGTCTCTGTTGACGGAAAGACGGGCGGCTCCATACAGGCTTGCGATTTCGGGCACGAAGGCATTCCCAGGGAAAACGCTACCATCCACGCCGCAGTCGTAGGATACAACCCGGCAACTTTTGAGCTGAATCTTTCAATAAAGCGTTTTGAAGAGATTGAAGACAGAAAAAAAGTAAAAGAATATCTGAAAGATTCTCCGAATCTCACTCTCGGCCAGATACTTCTTGAAGATTCGGAAGATGATCCCGCCACTCAATGATTCCCGAAAGAACGAAAAGCGGTCCCGGACAGTTCCTGTCGCGATGGGGCATCTCAATTCTCTTGTCTACGGTTCTGGTCGCCGTGATTCTTGCCGTTACGAGAATAATAAGGTATTCACGGGACTCTGGTTCCGGCATTGGTTCAGACAATATATCCGGCGGGGTTGAACAGGCAGACAGAAGACTTGAAGAACTCCGCCAGATTATAGAAAATAATCCGGAGGACATGGAAGCTTTCTTGGAGTCGGGACTCCTGAAATTAAAAGGAGGCGCTGCGTTTTATGTTGACGCCATCGTAGATCTTGAAAGAGCGAGAGAACTCGGCAGTCTTGACATTAAAATTTTTGAACATCTCGGAATAATGTACCAGGCAGTCGGACTCTATGAATTTGCCGAAAAGGAATACAAGAGGTTTCTCGCCAACAACCCCGACGATTTTGAGACGAGGATGTCTCTCGCCAAGCTTTATTATAAATCCGAAAAATTCAAAGAAGCTGAAAATGAATATGAAAAGATACGTCAAAAGCGCCCCAACCATCTGGTCGTGCTTGAAAATACGGCTCTGACCAGATGGAAAAACCGGCGCAACTGGGAGGAAATAGTTTCCGCCATGCGCAAGGAGGGGCAGACGGGAAATCTGCGCGCTGATTATATTGAAGGAAAAATAAATTATGAGGAAAAAATATTTTCCGGAGCCATCGTCTATCTTGAAAAAGTTTCCCAGAATGCGAGAGAGGACGGCTTTTTTGACATGAGAGAAGTCTATAAGATGCTGATAGATTCGTATCTGAAGCTGAAAGTGAACGACCTTGCGGTTAAAAATCTTCAGGAATTGCTGAAAATTGACCCGGCCGACGACGAAGCCCGGTCCCAGCTCGTAAGGCTCACTGCTCCGAAAAGTAGAAAGACCTCAAAAAAATAATGGTTTTTAAAAAATTTTTCGCGATTTCTTTTCTTGCCGAATTTCTTCTCCTTTCTTTAAGTCCCTGCGTTCATTCCTCCGACCAGAACAGGGTGATTATAAAAAAATTTGATTGGAAAATATATTCAACGCCGCATTTTGACATATATTATTACGGGGACACGGAAAAATGGCTTGCCACCGCTTCAAACATCCTTGAAAACGCCTACCGGAAAATAACGGCTGATTTAAATCCGGGCCTTGATAAAAGAATTCCTTTTTTTCTCTATGCCAGCATAAACGACATGCAGCAGACTCCGATTACCGACGTCGGGGACGGCATAGGCGGACTCACCGAGCCTTATAAAGACAGGTTCATGGTTTATTCTGACGGTTCCATGGAGTGGCTGAAAGAAGTGATAACGCATGAATTCGGACATGAGGTTCAATTCAGCATACTGATTGACGGTTTCTGGGAATCGGCGAGAGTTCTTAAAACCTACATATATCCCTTGTGGATGATGGAAGGCATTGCGGAATACGGGACCGGCTCGGACGATATCGCCGTTGAGAAGATGTATGTAAGGGATGCGGCTGTTTCCGGCAATCTAATTCCTTTAACCAGGCTTAATCAATTCGCCCATCTCAAGCCCCATCAAACCACGCTTGCCTATAAACAGGGGGCGCAGGCCATAAGATTCCTTGCCGAGCAGTACGGAAAAGACAAGCCGGCAAAGATGCTGCATTTATTCAGGAACAGATACGA
The DNA here is from genome assembly GCA_016209085.1 of Elusimicrobiota bacterium. Taxonomy (GTDB): domain Bacteria; phylum Elusimicrobiota; class Elusimicrobia; order Elusimicrobiales; family UBA9959; genus JACQWV01. The sequence continues at coordinate 8,345 of JACQWV010000065.1, read as the reverse complement.
CATAAGTTCCGTCTTGAATGCTCTTGTGGGAACAGACATCTTTGCTTTTGACCGGAATTTCCGGGAATATGCCGCATTGAAATACGCTTATGACGTGAAAGCACAGGGGCTTAAAGAACCTTATTCCTACGGCATAAATCTGACGGGTAAAGAACGGACAATTCCTGAATTTAATGTGAGCCCGCGCACCGATGCGGACGGCTCTGTCCTGGCATACATAACAACGAGAAACGGCCATCCCCCTGCCGTATGCGTACGAGATCTTAAAACCGGGAAGGAAAAAATCGTAGACGGCCTTGATGTCGGCGCTGAAAACATTCCCTACGGAAGATTCACCAAGATTCTTTCAAGTCTTTCTGTTTCCAGGGATGGAAAATTCCTGGTTTTTGCCGGGCAAAAGAACCACAGGGAGCATCTCTATCTTTACGACATCGGCGGGAATTCATTTTCCAGGCTTGAAATACCCGGCTTTGCCGAGGTCAGGCAGCCTGTTTTTTCGCCGGATGCCGGTAAAATCGCATTCGTAGGCATGAAAGACGGTTTTAACGACCTTTATGAATTCTCTCTTGCTCCACAGGCTATTAAAACCGGAAAGGTTTCAATGAACCTGTTAAAACGTCTGACTGACAACCCTGATGACGAATCCTCTCCTTTTTACAGCCCCGACGGGTCAAAAATAGCGTATTCCTGTGAAGTTGAAAATCAAGACGTGTTTGAAAGAGACATCTGTTCCGTTGACATCGGCTCCGGCAAAATAGAGAAACTGGTTTCTCTTGACGGCAGCGAGTACGACCCTGTTTTTTATCCGGACGGGACAAAACTCATGTTCGTTGCCGACAGAGATGAGATTTTTGAATTATACGAGAAGGACGTCAACTCCGGAGAAATCCGCAGGCTTACCAGAACCATAGGCGGAAATTTCACTCCTGCGTATTCTTCCGACGGCAAAAAAGTTTATTTCTCGTCTTTCAGGAACTCCAGCGTTGAGATTTATGAAGCTGAGGCTGAAAATTTTATTTATGAAAAGATCCAGGTCCCTTCCATGACCGCAGCCACGCCTGCGCAGGCTGCGCCGGCTTCCGGAATGTACGCCGGAGGCGGTTCATTCAAGGAGCATAAGTTTAAATTTTCCACTGATTTATTTTTCCCGGCGTTTATCTTTTCCTCGCCCGGAGGATTATACTGGATGAACTATTGGCAGGCTTCCGACATGCTTGGCAACAATAATTTGGGTCTTTTCCTGAACTATAATTCGGGAAGCAGTTATTTGAATTATTCGGTAAGTTACACTTTTGCCAAATTCAGGCCCGCTTTGTTTTTCAACGCATCCGGAGTCGTGTCCGACGATAATCTGGACGAATTCAACGTGGAATATGACAAAAGGTATTTCAAGTACGCTTTCGGCGTTTCTTATCCCTTTGACAGATACGACAGAATGGAAGTTTCCGTAATAAGCAAAGACGACAGGAACGCGTATTCCAGTCTTGAGGACGAGAACTCCAGGACAAGAGCGGTTCAGATTTCCTCCATAAAAGACACGGTAAACGGCCTTTATCTTACGGCCGTAAGAGGCAGCCGTTTTGAAGCGGGTTTTTTAAAGGCGGTTGAAACCATGGGGGGGAACCAGAAGTACGACGTGTACCTGGTGGAGAATTTGAAATATTTCCCGCTTTCTTCCCGGTCGGCTCTCGTTTTCAGGATTCTTGCCGGGGAGAGCCTCGGCAGGGACAAAAGAAGCTTCGGGTTCGGAGGGCTCGGCAACGTGAGGGGTTTTGCCAGGAACGAGGATGCAAATCAGTCAAGCCGCCTCGTTTTAAGCAATCTGGAAATGAGATTCCCGCTTTTCGGCGACGTAAACTATTACATGTGGTACATGTTCCCGGATTTTTATTTTAAATCAATTTTTCTGAAGATATTCGCGGATTCGGCTTTCGGCTGGGACACCGAGGATGAATTAAAGCGCTTCGGGATATCTAAAATCAAAAGTTCGGTCGGGATAGGGATGAACGTCCACACGTTCATTTTGCAGGCTTTCCATATGGTCCTAAGTTTTGATTATGCGGTCAACACCAAAGACGGAGATCATGTCTTTTATTTTTATTTAGGACCGTTATTTTGACTGCGATAGAACAAATATATTAAAATAACATCATGAAAACTAAAAATATTGCATTCATGACTCTTATTCTTATTTTATGCGTTGCGCAGGCTGGCATTTTTGCGAAGCCCGTCGCCAAGCCCCAATCAAAACCGTCCGCGAAACAACCCGTTGTTTCTGCGCCTGAAACAAAAAAAATTGAAATTTCATCGGCTCCGGTTGAGCCTGCGACGCCTTTTGATACGGCTCTTAAAGAAACAAAATCAGCAGAGCCTGTCATAAGAAGGCATGGCGCGGAGCAATTCGGCGTTTTAAGAGACCCCAATGCGGTCCCGTATCTGGTGGAGCTTTTAAACGACCCTACAGCGTACGTGAGGGCCGCTGCAGCCGATTCCATAGGCCTTTTAAGAGGCAGCGGAGACAAGGATAGAGACAGGGCTATAACTAAATTATGCGAACTTCTTGCAAAAGACCTTGATGAAACCGTAAGACATACCATTGCCATCTCTTTGTCTTATATCGGCGACAGAAAGACAGAGGATTGCCTGATAAAGGCGATGAACGACAAATCCGCCTCGGTAAAATACGCCGCAATAAGGACAATCGGAACTTTAAAATTTCTCAAAGCTGAAAACGAACTGATTGAACTGCTGGAGAGCAAGGATTTGCATACAAAAAGAGCGGTTATTGAAGCCCTTGGAAATCTCCAGTCAAAAAATTCGGTTTCCGCAATATTAAAGTATGCGGATGACGAAGACAAATACATAAGACTGGGAGTCGCCAGGGCGCTGGGCGAGATAGGAGATCAGTCGGTCGTGCCTGCGCTTAAAACAAAACTGAACGACCCGGAGGATTCGGTCAAAATAGAAACGGCGTTAGCTTTAGCCAAATTACGGGACAACAGCGGCCTGGAAACGGCAATGGCGCTGGTAAAATCCGGCGACATTGCGCTAAAACAGCAGTCATTAAACATCATAGCAATGATAGGCGACGAAAAAAGCCTTAAAATCCTGGACGAGTTATATGAGGCTGAGCAGGAGCCTAATTTAAAAAGTTTCATAGATTTCTCCAGACAATCTATAAAATCAAGACTGCAAATAAATAAATAATAGATGTCTGCAAAAAAGAGAAAAAAAGATGATTTAAAACAGCCGGAACCGCTGAGAAACGAACAGGGGGCATCCGGACAGGGATATATTATAATAGCCGTCTCCATAATGATAATTGGCTGCGGCTATTTTCTTTTATACAGAACCGATCCTGAGGGATCCAATTTATACTCAAACATGGCTCCTTTTGCCCTGATTGCAGGTTATTCAGGCCTTATTTTAGGCATAAACAGATTTGAGTTATGAGTTTTAAGTTTTTAGGTTAACATACCATGAAAGCCTGTTTTGAAGAGTTTTTTTTGAGTGATTTTTTAGCCATTCTCCTTTTTTCAGTAATTTGCGTGATTTCCTCGGCCTCCGGATAGTCCTTTCATGGTGTTTTTCCGCATGGCGTGTTTGAAGGGGTTTCCTGCAATTTTGCAGCCTGGAACTTTCCTTGCCTGCCATGTCGCCTGACATGGTGTTTTATAATTTCCCTGCCTGCCGGCAGACAGGCAAAAATTTGCCATTTTTCCGGCTTTTTTCAGCCCATAGCGGTCATTCAGTCTTTCATGGTGTTTTTCTGCCTGAGGCAGACGCGTAATTTAGGGGATTTTCAGGGGTTTTCCGCTTTTTTCGGTCCGCCATGGCCGGACTGCTTTCATGGTATTTTTAGGGTTTCCAGGATTAAGAAGGTTCTGTCCTGAATAAAAGAGCCTCAAATTTCAAGGTCTTTAAAATCAGGCAAATTTTTTAAATCAGGTTTGCCGAGACTCTTTTTTGGGCGCTATTTCAGTCTGCTAATTATAAAAAATTAGAATTTGTATTTGAATAGTGAAAAATCCGCTTATTTCTCATGGATTATTTGAAAAATTAAAACAAGGATTTTAAGTTGTCGGAAATAAAATAATTTATCAGTTTTGCTGCGGCCAAGTAGGCTGTTTGCATGCCCTTCGGCGTCAGGCAATATGTCCTGTTCCTTTTCGTCCCGGAAGCCATTATGTTGCCTGCTTTTATCTCGTTTAAAAGAAGCCTGTCTAATCTCTGGGGCATGTATCCGGATGTTTTAAGGGATTTTGACAGGTTTATGGCGCTGTAATCTTTTATTTCGCCGATTATCTGGCTGGCAGCCATTATTATAAAAGCCGCTTCCGACCCGGAGATGTCAGGGCTCTTTATCTTTAATATAAACAGGTTGTTTCTGGTGCCAATGGCTTTTTGCCAGAATTCCTGGGCTTTGGCTTGTTTAGCTGCGAAATCGGTCTGGAGCGCCGGCTGCCGGCCTGCAATGTCCTGCTGTCCCGGCGCATGGCTTAATAAGTCAGCGTCGTCGGCATAGCCTCCGACACCTGCGGGTCGGGTGGCATAGCGCCCGACACTTGATGAGCCAGAGGCTCGTTGTTCCGCCGCAGTGCGGCTGTTCCGCAGGAAGCTTTCTTTTTCCTTTAATACAAAATCATGGGCGCCCTCTGCCTCAAATTCAGCCCCTGAGGGGTGTTTTATCCTTAATTTGAATTTTTCGTCCATAAAATTCCGCTCTGCCGGCCGCTTTCAAAAAAAGCGTCTTTTCTTGTAAGTAATTTGCCAATGTATGATAATTTGGGCGTAATAATTTCTGTTTTTGCTTGTGACCTGTGACTTGAAACCTGCGGCCATCATATGTCTTATACTCTACCATATAGTATTTTATATGTCAATATATGTCAAGCATATGTTAATATTATGTCAAAAATCTGTGGATAATACCTGTGGATAAAATCAATAGTAAGTGGTAAACGGTAAGTGATAAGTGTTAAGTGGTAAGTGGTAAGAATTAAGAGATAGAAAAAACTTAATCCTTAATTCTTAATGCTTAATCCTGATTGGTTAAAACTTTGCATTTGCGAGGAAAGATATAAGTTTGGTTGCCTGCGGATTCCCGTAGAATATGTCCCCTGGTTTAAAGGCAGAATAAACGGCTGTAAGCTTGAAATGTTCGCTCATGGGATAGGATATTTTAAAATCGGTTTCCTGGCCTATGTTTCCGGCTTTTGAAACAATGTTCTTGGTTACCCTGAATCTGAAAACGTCTACGGCAAGAAGAAGTTTTTTATAAGGGAGAGTCATGCCTAAATTCACCACGTACATGCCGCTTGAGCCTTCAGGCAGGCCGTTCAGGGTATCAGTGGTTTTAATTATGTCATAGAGGGTTGCGCCTATTATGTCTCCGAAACCGTCTCTTTCAATGGCCTTGTATTTGTGGCCGAATGAGGGGAAAAACGCCTTGTCCTCCCCCCCCGCGCCCGAGTCGTTCCCGGAGGATTTGCCGAAAGAAAGCCGCATTTTTGAATCCCCGAATTTTCCCAGTTTCTGTATCCACGCCCCTTTGATGAGAAACGCGTGGCCTTTGTATTTGACTTTTTCCCCGCTTGTTTTAACCGCGCTGCCGTCCTGCAATACCAGCTCCCCGTCAAAATTAAGGCGCTTGTGGCTTAGAAAGTACCTGATGCCGGCGAATTTCTTCAGCCTTGATTTAGCAATGTAATTCAGCTCCCGGCCGGTCGTTTTATCATGTTCAAAAACATAGTAAAGGTTCCATAGACCCTCTACTGCAGGGTAATATACGGCCGCTCCGTAAGTCTTTGCAAATTCCGGCTCCTTCCATATTCTGAAACCGAAAACATCCATCTTTATCCTGCCGAGGAGGTTCTCCATCTCAAGCTTGACCCCGGGGATGCCCGCGCCGTTGTCTGAAAGCGCTATTCCCTGACCTAACATAAAAGACTGCCTGCCGAAAACAGCAGTTACGCCGGGTTTCAGGAATTTATATATTTTTACGTAAGCTTCCTTAACAAACGGGGTCCCGTCCACGCTTGAATAGCGGTTTATCGCGTCAGAGAACTGGGGGCCGGTTACGGTCTTGGTTGAAATTCCCCCAGCGCTAAGGCTGTTCAGGACGATGCCCACGTCCATTGAAGAATCATTGGTTTTCTCTAATTTTATGTTTTTTATCACAAAGCCTAATCTTGAATCTTCTAAATAATAAGTCTGCTTGTTTTGATTTGCGCCGTAAATCAGGTTCTGGTAAGAGTCTGTTTTTAAATCAATCTCGGAAAAAAGGTCCAATTTCGCGGCATATAAAAAAGAAGTGAATAGTGAATAGTGAATAGTGAATAGTAAGAAGAGTTTGAAAAATTTCATTTTAATAATTATATAAAAAATATAAGAGAAAACAATTTCCCAAATAAAAACCCCGCCCGCTGACGCGGACGGGGTTTTGAATAAACCTTTAGGAGGTTTGTTTAGAACTTGACCATGAACGAAGTGCCGAGTATATTAGTCGCGTCGTCATTAACAGCTTGGAACTTGCTATCCGGAGTAAACTCCGCATAATAGGCTTTCACGGAAACGTTGTTTGAATGTTTCCATGTGGCTGTAAAGTCAAGCTCAGTGCCGTACGTGTCATAGGTAAGACCGAAGTCTTCTGTCGGAGCAAAGTTATAATGCTTTGCAGCGAGGGAGAGTTTCTCGGGTTTGGAAAATACATATTCTGCTCCAAGATTGTAGGTTGTTAGATTTGTAATACCTGCAAATCCTGCAGCGCCGGTTAACCCGTATCCACCCCAGAGAATGCCTGGTCTGTAATCTGGCTGAACGCCCATGAACGCTGAAACCTTGTTGTCAGTGTAGTTGTCGTCTCCGCTGCCGCTTGCATACTCGCCCATGAAGGTCAGGGTGCTGGCAATATCCATGGAGTATTTTACATTTACCAGATATCCCATTCCCTCGTATTTGTTGTTCGTTCCCGGCGCTGCTGCAAGTCCGGTATTGATGCCTCCTGTGTTGTTGCGGCCCATGTTTTTGGCAACCTCTGCAGAGTAATCAAAACCTTTGAAATTGCCGTTCGCTTTTACGCCGACAACGTCAAGATGGTCGTTCGGAGTTGCCCCGACCTGGGTATTGCGGCGGTAAACAAAACCTGCAAGCTTAATGTCTTCTTTCAGGTCATATTTGGCTATCAGACCGAAAATATCCTGGTCAGTGTCAGGGCCAACACAGGGCAGTATCGTGCATGATTCTGTGTTTTTCCCGAGCACGCCCTGAATATCCCATTTTTCATGTTTCCAATAGCCGGAATAACCGTCAAGGGCAGGAGTTGCTGTAAGACCAAGTCCTATATTATATGGCCAGGTTAAGGGACCATAATAAACCAGAAGGTCGCCTGGATTGCCATAGAGCTGCCTTCCTAATTTGTGGTCAAAGCCCATAAGACCTTTAATGTTCAGGTATCCTTCATAGAAGGCAAACTCATTGATAGTCTCGTTCTCTATATCCTCTGGCGCGCCATTATTAGTTCCATATTTTTCATCTATCTTGGCAATGGTGAGTTTGGTGGCTACATCATCATTAAGGTCAAAGCCTGCGCCCAGAACCACTCTGGTTTGAGCGTCATTGACTTTGTCCGCCGCTAATTCATTGTAGTCAGCGTTCCTTACCTGATACGCATTGACGTCAATGTTTCCGTCGTACTTGAAGTTTTTCAGAAGCTCCGCGCTCGCTATTGATGTTGCAAACGCGAGAACCGCTGTTATTCCTATTATTTTTCTCATTTATACTCCTCCTTACTTTGTCGTAAGCCCCCGTTTCTCCGCCTTCGCTAAAGCTTCGGCGGACGCGCGGGGCTCCCTGCTCTGTTCCGTAGTTTCAGGGTCTTTAAGCGAATGCTTGCCCATGGGCGCAACTCAAGGGTGCCACAGGTTTGCCTGCTATGAGGCCCTCCGCTAAGGACAGGGCCTGCCCCGCATGACGGGGCCTACGGCCTTAAGGAGAAGCGCCTTCGGAAATCCTGGCGCTCCGACACTAATCCTCCTGATGCCGCAGGAGGCGCGGACCTCTCCAAACGAATCTAACAGAGAGGCTCCTTTTACAGAGCATTACAAGTCTGCTTTTCCGGCCTGTCATGAACAAAAACCGGCCGAAAAAACAAACCTTGATAATAATAGCAGAAAATTAATTATATGTCAAGACTTTTTTTTTATGTGTTGCAAGATAATAGAAATGTCATGGTTATAGTTTTTTAGAAATGTCATGGTCGTAGTTTTTCTTTTTTGCTTCTTTTTTCTTTTTGTTAATTCTGTGGATACTGTTTATATCCAAGCCCTTGCAGAAGCCGGCTCTGG
>JACQWV010000118.1 GCA_016209085.1 Elusimicrobiota bacterium | reverse complement strand
TGAGATTACCATATTAAAAATAGCGAAAGAACCGGAAGAAAAAGAACAGGAAAAAGATAAAACAGCCAATGCAAAGAAAACAAAAAGAATCGGCAGGCCGTATGAACTCTATCCGGAAGGCATAAAATTTGACAAACCCGTAACAATCACACTGCCCTATCAAACCAGAGACCTCAACGGAGCCGATGAAAATGCTTTAAAAATCGGAAACTGGAAACCTGAAACAAAAGACTGGGAGACTTTAAATTCCATTGTAGATAAAACGGAAAAACTCGTAAGCGCAAAAGTAACGCATTTTTCTATTTACCAGATATTGCTAATCCCGGTGCAGGAAGAAAAAAAAGAAGAAATAATATCAACCATGCCGCAGGCAGGGCCTTCAGCCGAGTTCAGGCTTGGCGAAGTCTATGTCTTCCCCAATCCTGCCAAAGACCCTGAAAACCCCGTATTCCACATAGAAACAGGAATAGCGGACAAAGTTAAAATCATTATTTACACAGTATCAGGCAGACTGGCGTTAGACCATACAATAACGCAAATGCCGCAGATGATAGACGACGGCAATGGCTTAAGTTACGCTTATGAATACACTTGGACTGAAAACATTCCGAGCGGCGTTTACTATTATTTCATAGAATCGGAAAAATCAGGCCAAAAACTGAAGAGCAAGGGTAAGTTCGCTGTAATACGATGAGCGCCAAGAAGTGAGTGTTTTAAAATTTTATAAAATACAATACAAACACGGGAGAGCATCTATGAAATGTCTGGTAACCGGCGGGGCCGGATTCATAGGCAGCAACATTGCATTTGCTCTTGAAGAGGAAAACAAAGACGAAGTGAGTGTTCTTGACAATTTTTCCTCCGGGCATTTTAAAAATCTTATCGGCCTGAAAGGCCGCGTGCTTGCGGCCGACATGACGGAAAACTCGTGGTGGGAAAAGGTCGGACCTGTTGACGCGGTTCTTCACCATGCAGCCATAACGGATACCACGGTTACGGACCAGAAAAAAATGCTGGAACACAACGTTGAAGGATTTAAAAATATTCTCGCTTTTGCGCTTAAATGCGGGGCAAAAAAAATAATTTACGCCTCTTCAGCCGGGGTTTACGGCAACGGCCCCTGCCCCATGCATGAAGACCAGGAACTCCTGCCTGAAAACATTTACGCATTCTCAAAAGCGGAAATGGACAAGACGGCCGTTGAATTTGCGCAGGCGCATAAAGACTTTAAAATCGTGGGCCTGAGATATTTCAACGTGTACGGTCCGCGGGAGTATTATAAAAACAAAGCGGCCAGCATGGTTTACCAGCTTTATCTGCAGATGAAAGACGGAAAAAGACCAAGAATTTTCAAGTATGGAGAACAGATGAGGGATTTCGTTTATGTAAAAGACGTGGTGCGGGCGAATCTGAGCGCCATGGACGCGGACAGGTCATGCATAGTCAACATTGCCTCAGGAAAGCCGGAGAACTTCAACAAAGTCATAGACTGCCTGAATTCCTCAATGAAACTTGACCTTGCGCCGGAATATTTTGACAACCCGTACGGGTTTTACCAGAACAAAACCCATTCGGATTTGAGAAAGGCAAAAGAACACCTGCATTACAGGCCGGAATGGGACATTGAAAAAGGAATAGAAGACTACGTAAAAATTCTGGAATCAGAAAATAAAATTCATAATTCAAAATTCATAATTCAAAATTCATAATTCAAAATTCATAAATATGCCGTCGCTTAGAGACGTCCGGAGACACATAAAGTCTGTAAAAAACATCCAGCAGATAACCTATGCGATGAAGATGGTGGCCGCAGCCAGGATAAAAAGAGCGCAGTCCGCCATTCTTTCTTCAAGGCCGTTCGCGGTTAAAATGGAAGAGATGCTGGCTGACCTCGGCGCGGAACTTAACGAGGACGATTTTAAAACATCCGGCGTTTGTGACCTGTTTGAGGGCGGCTTCTATTCGGATTCAGTCGGGCTTCTGCTGATTACTTCCGACAAGGGGCTTTGCGGTTCTTTTAACGCCAATCTTCTCAAGGCGGCGGTTAAATGGCTGAGAGAGAACAGGGAGAAAAAGATATATTGCCTTGCAATAGGCAAAAAAGGACGGGATTTTTTAAGGCGTCTTAAAAATCTTAATCTGGAAATGGAGCAGGAGCTGATAGGGATTTTCCCCAAGATAAGCTACGCTCATGCAGAAATGACGGGCGAGGCGGTCACGAATCTTTACCGCGCTAAAAAAACCGCAAAGATAACCGTGATTTATAATGAATTCAAATCCCTCATAGCCCAAAGAATCGTATGCAGGGACCTGCTTCCTCTTGAAATGCACATAGCGGGCCTGCCCGCCAAAGCAGTAGTGGCGGGAAAAACTTCCGCAAGCGGGGAAAAATTGCGGGATTTCAATTTTGAGCCCGGAAAAAATCTTCTTTTGAGGGCTCTTTTACCCCGGTACATAAAAGCCCAGATTTACAGGATGCTTCTTGAATCCCAGTCGGCCGAGCTTGCCGCAAGAATGAACGCGATGGAATCTGCAAACAAAAATGCGGGCGAACTGATAGACGCTCTTACTCTGAAATTAAACAAAACCCGCCAGGCAATGATTACAAAAGAGCTTTCTGAAATAGTGGGAGGAGCAGAAGCCCTCGGAGGATAAAACAGCAGGAAACGAAAGTGATAAGATGATAAGGTTATAAGGTGATAAGTAAGACAACGGCGGGAAACTAAATTAAAAAGGAATTAATTATGAACATCGGAAAAATTGTGCAGATTATAGGACCGGTTGTTGACGTTGAGTTTGAGGCGGGGCATCTTCCTGCCATATATAACGCTCTTGAAATTAAATTCACGGATGAGAACGGCAAAGAGCAGAAACTCATTGCCGAGACTGCCCAGCATCTGGGAGACAACACGGTAAGAGCCATAACCCTGGGCCCCACAACAGGACTTGCAAAAGGCCTTGAGGCGCGGGACACCGGCGGCCCGCTCAAGGTGCCTGTCGGAGAAAACTGTCTGGGCAGACTGATGGACGTGCTGGGCGAGCCCAAGGATTACAGGGGAGCCATTGAAACAAAGGAATACCTTCCCATTCACAGGGAACCGCCCGCTTTTACGGACCAGAAAACCGCTCCGGAAGTTTTTGAAACAGGAATCAAGGTGGTGGATTTACTCGCTCCTTTCATGAAAGGAGGAAAGGTCGGGCTTTTCGGCGGAGCAGGAGTGGGCAAAACCGTCGTGATAATGGAGCTGATAAACAATGTGGCAAGACAGCACCACGGGTTTTCGGTTTTCGGCGGGGTTGGGGAAAGAACAAGAGAAGGCAACGACCTCTGGCTTGAAATGCAGCATTCAAAACTTTCAGACGGCAGTTCCGTTCTTTCAAAAACGGTTCTGGTTTACGGCCAGATGAACGAGCCGCCCGGCGCAAGGGCGCGCGTCGGCCTTACAGCTCTCACCCAGGCCGAATATTTCAGGGACACAAAGGGACAGGACGTGCTTTTTTTCATTGACAACGTGTTCAGGTACGTTCTTGCAAACTCCGAAGTTTCGTCTTTGCTGGGACGCATGCCTTCCGCTGTGGGTTATCAGCCCACGCTGACGACTGAAATCGGCTGGCTTCAGGAACGCATAACTTCCACTAAAAAAGGGTCCATAACTTCAATACAGGCGGTTTACGTGCCTGCGGACGATTTAACGGACCCCGGAGTGGCAAATGTGTTCACTCATCTGGACGCGACCGTCGTATTGTCCAGACAGCTTGTTGAAATAGGCATTTACCCGGCCGTTGATCCGCTGGATTCAACGTCAAGAATCCTGGACCCGCGCGTGCTCGGACAGGAGCACTACGGAACCGCCAGAGGCGTGCAGAAAATCCTGCAGAGATACAAGGAACTTCAGGACATCATAGCGATTCTGGGAATGGACGAGCTTTCCGACGAGGACAAACTTACCGTGAGCAGGGCAAGGAAAATACAGAAATTCCTTTCCCAGCCGTTTTTCGTGGCTCAGCAGTTTACGGGAAGAGACGGCAAATACGTGCCGCTCAAAGACACGATACGCGGATTCAGGGAAATCAGTTCCGGCAAATTAGACGACGTTCCTGAGCAGCATTTTTACATGGCCGGAGGGATTGACGAGGTGCTTGAAAGAGCGAAACAGCAATAAACAGCAGTAACCAAGTAACCAGTAGTAAAGCAAGAAGTAATATATCCAGTAACCGGTGACAAAGTAAGAAACAACAAACAAGAATGTTTTATGGAGAATAAACTTTTATTGAGCATAGTCACGCCTGAAAGGCCGCTTGTAGAAAACAAGCCGGTTGATTTTGCCGTCCTCCCCGCTTATGAGGGAGAAATGGGCATTCTGCCCGGCCACATATCTTTTGTGGTTCAGCTGAAAGAGGGAATTTTGAGATACAGAGAAGGTTCTGCCGAAGAATATTTTTCGGTTCACGGCGGCTTTGCGGAAATACACGGCGGCAGGATTTCGGTTTTTGCCGAGACAGGGGAGCTTGCAAAGGAAATTGACGAAGAAAGAGCCCGCCAGTCTTATCAAAAAGCAAAAGACGCTCTTAGTATGAGGGGGGAAGATATTGACCTGGATTCGGCGCAGGCGGCTTTGCGCCGCGCCGCTGTCAGGCTGAAGATAGCCGAGCTGAAAAAGAGAAGAAAATAACCTTACTCTTTTTCTTTGGTCTCTTCGTTTTCTTTCACGAATTTCTTTATGTCGTCAATGGCTTCAAGAATAAGCCTTGCCTTTGAAAGCCCGAAAGAAAAAGGAAACCTGTCCTGATCGCTTCTTTTGAGTATTATGACCGGCTGGCCCTTATATTCTGTTTTTTCTACTATTGCCATAATGAGTGATAATAACAAAAAACTCAGAAGAATTCAAGTATTCTGGCCAAATTTGTCATAATTTTTTTAAAATGTCAGTATTGCGTTTTTTAGAAATGTCATGGTTAAAATGCTAAAACCTCTTTTCCTGATAAGGATAGGAGGCAAAAATGGAGGAGTATTTAACCATGAGCAATCGGGAAATAGACAGGCT
>JACQWV010000113.1 GCA_016209085.1 Elusimicrobiota bacterium | reverse complement strand
TGTTTCGTCCATGACGAATTTTATGCAGTGCCTTATCGTCGGGTAATCCTTGAGCGAGAGGTTTTCTTTTCTGGGGATGTCGTAATGCTCGCGGATCATTGCAAAAAGCTCCGCCTGTTTGACAGTGTCAATGCCCAAATCGGCTTCCATGTCCAGGTCAATGTCCAGCATGTCCTTGGGATAGCCTGTCTTTTCCGAAATCATGTCCAGAATCTCGTTTTTGATTTTTGAATCAATGTCTGAAATACTAGTGGATAGTGAAGGCGAAGGAACTTGCGGTTCATAACTTATAACTTGTGACTTGTGACTTGTGACTTGTGTTTCTGGCAGAGCAAGCTCTGCAACTACATCTACCTTTTGTGACTGATGACTGGTTGCCGGCGCAGGGGATTTTGTAGCTGCAATGGTTGCGGGTTCTTTAATCTCTTTTTCCGGTTCCTGTTTCAGGCCGGTTTTTTTATCCTTTATTCTCAGAGTATTATGAACGATTTCAAGCTCCGGCTCTTCCTCTGATGAAATTTCCTTAAGCCAGTTTTTATAACCTTGAGGATTTTCAATTCTCGGCTCGCCTTCTTTCCACAATCTCTGCATAAATGACATTGCCATATGCGATCCGAATCCAGCCGCGAATCTCAGAGCGTATTCAAAATCGTATTTTCCGCCTTTTGAAAGATTGATTCCGCTGAGCTCAGGGTCGGGTTCTTTGTAATTTGCTATCGGAGGCGCTATCCCGGTATTCAGCGCTCTTACGGCTACCACTTCTTCAAGACTTGCGCCCATGGTATGGCCGGTAAATCCTTTGACGTTGCTTACTATGACTTTGTCGGCGTCGGGACCGAAAGCTTTTTTAAGCGCCTGCACTTCGGCTGAAGCGCTTCCGCCCCTTGCCGGCGTATACGTTTCATGGGAGATAAACAGGGTTTTCGGAGCGAAATTCCGCCTGTCAAGCCCGTAAATTCTTTCAATCTTCGCCAGAAAATTTGACATCACCTGCGCGACGTGCGCAGTGTCAAGCCGCGTAACGTGGTAAGCGCTATTAGCAGCGTCGCTTAACAGAAGTCTTGCAAGGGGTTTCATCCCTCTTGCTTTTATAAGGGTTTCGTCTTCAATGACCATTCCGACCGCACCCGAGCCTACTATGAGCCCGTGCCTTCTCCTGTCAAACGGGAGAGCTGCCTCTGAAATTTTGTCCTTTGTAGTTGCTGTTCCCGACGCCACGAAGCCGGGCATTGTCCATTCCGAGACTATCTCATTTGTAATGTCGTCTCCGGCTATAATAATCACCCTTTTGGCTTTGCCGGACCTTATCCAGCTTTCCGCCACATGAACCGACTGGGTGGTTGAAGAGCATGCCGCGCTCAGATGAATTATGGGTCCTTTCGCTCCGACCCACTGGGCAAACTGGCTGTCTGCTATGGGTATGACTTTGAGCAGGAAGTTCTGGCTGAAAGTAAAAGGCTCCTTGCCTGCGCCTGAGCGGTCGGGCGGCATAGCGCCCGACACTTGATGAGCCATAGGCTCGTTGTTGCGGTATTTTTCAAAGTTTTTTTCCATCCAGTTCCTCAGGAGCTGTTTGTCGCCGGATTCAGGCAGTTTGCCCGCTATTTTTTCGTAAACTTCCCACATCTCAGAGGCGGATTTGTCCCTGTATTTATACAGGAAGTAATTGGTGATTTCCGTTATCAGCGACTCAAGCACCGGAAATGCGGAAGCGAATATCACGGCTGTTTCACCGGCTAATTCCCCTGGAAGAGCCCATTTTTCCGGAAGGTATCCGCCTGTGGTCGTTTTTTTGTAATAGTGTATGAGCGGAATTCCCGCGTCTTTGAGAGCCAGAATGCCGGCTCCTATCGCCATTTTAAAAGTTGAATTCAGCGCTTTTGCCACGGTATGCGGCACTCCGAAGTCCTTTTCCATGTCAATACGGGAGGACCTGGCCGAGAGTTTAATGGCTTCGTCAACAGTGTCAAGTTTTTCAATTCTGTGGTGGCCGGTGGCTGATTTAATCACCCTGATTATGTTTTTGTCAATCTGCCTGTATTGCCATTCTTTCGGAATGGGCTCTATCATGTTGTGGCCGGAAAGAATTTCGTCAAGGTTTTTTTCCCTGAACAGGCTGTCCCACGTTCCGGGGGTTCCGCCTGCAATGCCTGAAACGGATATGTTATTGAAATTAAACCCGAATTTTTCCGCCAGTTCCGCTGAACGTATCTGATTGCTGGTTGCTGGTGGCTGGCAGATCGTGTCTTGTGACTTGAGACTTGAGACTTGTGACTTGAGACTTGTGACTTGCAACTTGTGACTTGTGACTTGTTCTACCCAGTTCAGATAATAAGGATTGTAAAGTTTTTTGGAAGTCATGGGGTCAGCGTCAGTCCAGTTTAAATCAACTCCGAGCGATATCAGATTCGCGATAAGATCGTTGAGTTCGGTGATTCCTCCCCTCTTCGGGTGGTTTGACGCCAGAACCGTGATATCCGGTTTATCCTTGAGAGTTGAAGTCGTAAAAGCGCTCAAAACACGCTTGGGCCCGCATTCAATGAATATCCTGACGCCTTCAGCGTACATTTTTTCAAGCTGTTTTATGAATTCAACCGGGCTGACCATCTGCCTGACCAGGAGGTCGTAAATGGATTTCACGTCGTTCGGGAAGAAATCAGCCGTTACGTTTGAGAGCAGGGGTATTCTGAAAGGAGAAATAGGAATCCTTTCAAGAAACTGCCTGTAAGGAGGTATGGCTGGTTCAATTATCGCTGAATGGAACGCGTGCGATACCGCTATCTCCTGCGCCTGCGCTCCCAGAGAATTAAACAAATTTACCGCTTCATCAACTGCTTCTTTTTCGCCGGCAATAACGGTTTGAGTAGGACAGTTCTTATTGGCGCAAATCACGTATCCCTTTATTTTCTTGAGTTCTCTTTCAACTTTTTCAAAAGGCCATGCAATAGAAGCCATTTTGCCCGGGTCCTTTACTTTAACATTTGACATCTCTTTTGCCCGGCTGGTGACCGCCTTAAGTCCGTTTTCAAGGGTAAAAACCCCTGCGGCAACGGCCGCAGCATATTCGCCCAGACTGTGGCCTATGACCATGTCCGGTTTTATTCCGAAAGACTCAAGAAGCCTGAACATCGCCATGTCAGCAGTCATCACGGAAGGCTGGGTCATCTGGGTCTGTTTTATGGCGGCTTCTCTTTTTTCAAGCTCTTCTTTGGTTTCCCCGGGTTTTGACCAGAGAACCTCGGTAAGCTTCACATTTATCATTTTCTCAAGGATGCCGTCGGCTTCGTCAAAAGTCTCCTGAACTATCCGGTATTTGTAAGCCAAATCCCTCATCATGTCAACGTACTGGGAGCCCTGTCCCGGGAAAATGTATCCTATTTTCGCCTTGTTTTTGGAGTATTTGAAAGGATAGATGCTTTTCATTTTTAAATGGAGCGTGTTTTTCTGCCAGACTTCAGGGCTTGCGTTTTTGAAAAAGAATGAGATTTTTTCTTTTAAATCAGAAATAGACTTGGCGACGATGGAAACTCCGAAAGCGCCCGGTTTCGTAGAGTTCATTTTGTGAGAAAACAGTATCATTGGATGGTTTTCAGCAAGGCCGTTTAAAGTTGAGTTCACGAACGAATCCATCCGTTTCTTCAAATCCTCTGGACTATCCCCATGGAAAGTTATTGCCTCTCCTTGTAAAGAGGAAAAAGGAAATTTTAAATCTTCAACCATATCTCTCGTCTCTCGCCTCTCGTCTCTCGCCTCTCGCATGGCTTTTTCTGAAAATTCTTCCATCGCCACGTGGAAATTGGCGCCTCCGAATCCGAAGGAAGAAACATTTGCGCGCCTTATTTTATCCGTCTTCCATTCTTCAGGTTTTGTTATGACCCTGAAAAACGCGAAATCAATGTTGGGATTCGGTTTTTCAAAATTTATGGAAGGAGGAAGGGTCTTGTTATAAAGGGCAAGCGCTGTTTTTGCGATGCTCAATGCTCCTGCAGCTGCTTTTGAGTGGCCTATCTGGGATTTAATTGAGCCGAGTCCTATTTTATGACCGGGTTTTACATGAGAACCGAAAACTTCGTTCAGGACAGAGACTTCAGCCGCATCCCCGACCCTGGTGGCTGTGCCGTGAGCTTCAATGAGTTCCACGTCGCCGGGGCCGTAGTCAACCTGTTCAAAGGCGTTTTCCACTGCCAATTTCTGGCCTTTGGGATTGGGAGCCGTAATGCCTTTCCCTTTTCCGTCGCTTGAAGCTCCCACCGCGTTTACCAGAGCGTAAATCCTGTCTCCGTCCCTCACGGCGTCTAAAAGTCTTTTCAATATGTAGATTCCGACTCCTTCAGCCATCACAAATCCGTTGGCTCTTTCGTCAAAAGCCCATGAGCCGTCAGGAGAAAGAGCGCCGATTTTGCAGAACTTGACGTATGCCGGAGCCGACATCATTTCGTCCGCTCCTCCGCACAGCGCCATGTCAAATTTGCCGGCTCTCAGCCCCAGAACCGCGTAATCCATGGCAGCCATTGAAGACGCGCATGCCGCGTCCATAGTCATGTTGGGGCCGTTAAGGTTGAACACGTTGGCTATCCTGCCCGCAGTCACGTTTGAAAGCTCTCCCGGCATTGTGTCTTCTGTTATGGGCAGAAGAGAAGAGTCCATCAAATCCTCGTACTCTTCAATCAGAGCCGTTTGTTTTTTTGAATCCAGGCTTGAAAACGCCTTTGTTTTTTTCAGAATGTTCTGGCTGTAAAACTTGTAAACCCTGAGATCAGTCAGTTCCTTGCGCATGGCTCCCATGGCATTGCCTATTACCACGGCAGTTCTTTTCGGGTCAAACTGTTTACCTGTCATGGGTTTATCCCATGATGCGTAGCCGGAGTCCTCAATGGCCATTCTGCACGCTTCTATGGTCATTTTCTGGAGCCTTGAAATCTGCTCGCTCGTGTTTGGAGGAATCTTGTATTTTATAGGGTCAAATTTAAAACCCTGTATGAATCCGCCTATTTTGGAATAAGTCTTGTCCTTTGCCTTGGGGTCAGGGTCATAGTAAAGCTTACAGTCCCATCTATCTGACGGAACTTCTGTTATGCAATTTTTTCTATTCAGGACATTGTTCCAGAATTCTTCTTTATTCAATGCTCCGGGCGCTATTACTCCTATTCCGATTATCGCTATTTTTTCATTATTCATAAATTATCCTACCATCTCCTTCTCCTTAAGTGGCACAAAATAAATCTCCCTGACCCCTCTTTTTCAAAGAGGGGAATTTTATCTTATCACCGCAAACTTACCCTTGCTTCTCAGCTTTTGTCCTTGTTTTTCAGTTTCTATCAGGTAATAGTAAATTCCGCTGGGTATGTTCCCTGTCCACGTGTATTCATAAGCATAGCTTAACCCGTTTCCGTCGTCTATTTGCATCGGCATTTGCGTTATCGTGTGTTCATGGGCTATTCTGCCTGATACTGTATATATTCTTATGGTTACTTTGTCCGCTATTCCTGTTTCTATGTGAAATGTGGGGTTTTCACTGCCTTTGGCA
>JACQWV010000112.1 GCA_016209085.1 Elusimicrobiota bacterium | reverse complement strand
TTGTTGAAACGCTTAAATGATAAACCTGCCTGTTTGTGTCGGTCGTTATTGCAAGAGAGAATGCGTCTGAACCCACGCTGTTGTTAACTATCGTGAGGCTTGAGCCTGAAACAGTAAGAGGCCCGGTCATCGCGTCGCCGGATTTTGATAGTCTCATGCTGTCAAAAACGTTTATGTTTGTAAGATTAAAACCGTCCCCGTAATAATAATTTGCAAAAACCTTCCCTTCCCCGGTCACGCTGAAGACTTTTGACGGGCCCGTTGAAACCATCAAGATGTCCCCTGTTTCGCCCGGCCCGCTTGATATGTGCAGCCGGGCCTGGGGCGCTCCGGTTGAAATGCCTACGTTTTTGGAAGTTATGTTTGAAAGATTTTCCGAAATCAGAGTCCATTTTGTTTCAGCAGCTGCCTGCACCTGTACTGAGCCGTCCGGAAACTTGAAACCGCCTGACAAGCTTTCCACCATCCCGTTGATGCTAACCTTCTGGCCTGGCTCCACGGCATCCACATAAATGCCTCCCTGAACATAAAGATTCGTGGATATGGTGATGCCGTTGTTGGCTGTAACCGCATGATTCGTTATGACGTCGGCTTTGAAAATTGAAGATGCGGCAGACGCTGTTGAGGCAAAAAGACTGCTGAAAGAATACGGGGCTGCCTGCAGCTTTATTCTCGGCTGGATTATGTCAAAAGTTCCGCCGCAGTCCCCGTCAGGGTCAACCTGTATCTCAAGCCACAGATTCGGATATGTCTCAAAAATATTGGCGGGAATACCGCCGGAAGTGGTGGAGCCTATTTCTATTTCATATCTCCCTTTCAAAACAGGCAGGTTGCACCTTGTCTCTGCAAAAACCGGCGCTCCGCCGAATTCTATATTATAAACGGCGAACTTCATGTCCTGAGCAGAATCGACCGGAGTATTGTTGGATTTGTTGAGCAAAAAACCCTGGTAATTGATTGTCTGGGTTATTGCGGCATAAGAAGGCAAGGTGATAAGGTGATAAGGTAATAAGGTGATAAGGAAAAACAAGAAAAAAAACTTGAAAGTTTTAAACAAGATTTTAAATTCCATATAACAACAGTGATTAGTGGATAGTGGTTAGTTTTTTACTATTCACTCGCCACTTGCCACTATTCACTACCCTCTATCCTCTATTTAATCACTGCAACTGTGCCGTTAAAAACTTTTCCTTCAGCCTCAATCTGGTAAACGTAAACCCCGCCCGGAACGGTCTGTCCCTCTGCCTTGGCATCCCAGAGCAGCGAATCAGCCACAGGCCCCTGTCTCATATCAGCCACAAAAGCGCCTTTGAGATCAAATATCTTTCCCTTGACGGCCGAACTTCTCGGATTGTCAAAAACAAAAACCATGCCGTCGTTTTTGCCGTCGTTGTTCGGGGTGATGAGCTGGTTGGAGCGGCCTGATATGTCCGCGCTGAATGCTCCGAGCCTTTCAACGGTTCTTATCTGGTATTTTCCCAGAAGCGTGGTTTCCACCTGAATTTTCCTGTTGGTTTCGTCGACTTTTCCGTAAAGCTGGTACCATCTGGCTCCGTTGTAATAAAAAAGACTTATCCGTTTGTAGTCCGGGATAGCCGACGACGTTATTAAATCTCCCGACTTGTTGTAATACAATGAAACGGTTGACAGTTTGTCCAACTTGAAATTAGATTCCTTCTCAATTCCGCCCTTGTAAGCCGCAAATTCCACTGATTTCACCACCCTGCCGCCGATATCTTCCCCGTGCGAGGAGATTTCCACCGTATAGGTTTTCATCTGGTCCGTCTCGCCTGAAACGAATTTGGCAAGTCCTTCCCTGGGTATTTCAAGCATGGCGCCGTAATCCGGAGCCACATAATATGCTTTTCCCGCCACAGACCCCCTTACATACGAAGGATTAGACTGGCCTGCCTTGTTCACGGCCTTGATGTGATAAAAATATTCGCCCTGCCCCAGGTCCACGGTATCCGTCCACTGCAAAGCGCTTGAAGAAACCTCTGCGATGAACTGCCATGATTCGGCTGCTGAAAAAGTCGCCCTGAAAATCTGGTAAGCCGATATTTCGTAGGGATATATGGGATTAAACCTGTCGCTGAACCTTATTCTGGTGGAATACCCGGTCGGATGAAGCCAGCTGAGATTCACGAGATTTCCGGAAGTCTGCAAATCAAAATTCATCGGGGGCAGAGGAACAAGCGCCACGGCGGCCGCTGAATTTGAAAGTTCGGACCTGAGATAATGGCTGTTTATGCTTTCTATCGCAAAATAGTAAGTAGTCGCTGGATTAAAGCCCTCAATAATGTAGGTTTCCCCTGCGCCCGGCGACAGAGGCTGCCAGGCCTGTGAATATTCCGCTGCCTTCAAAAAGTCATAATCCCCTGTTATCGTAGAGACTGAGGAATATCTGAGGAGGTATTTTTCAGTCTGACCCGCGCCTGTGCGCCAATCGGCTGAAGGGGCGTTCCATGTCAGCTGAATGCTGTATGTTGAGACTATAACCGCAGTTATGTCGGATACCGAAGAAGGCATGGGAAAATAGGAAAGAATCCCTGCCCGCAGGCTCTGGCCGCCGGTGATGCCTGACGAAAAAGATATATCCTCAAGACTGGAAAAAGATTCAAAATTTGAGGAAGAACCTGATTTTGAGCCGTATCCGATGCCTCCGATGATGTCCGTAAAATTCTGGCCCGAAATTCTGGCAGCGTAAAGAAAGGGTGTAGGGTATAGGGTGTAGGGGAAAGGTGATAAGGTGATAAGTAAAAACAAACTACGAACAAAGAAAAATTGTAGCCGCAAAGCTCGCTTTGCCAAAGACATGATTCCGGAAAGAGATAAGTTTTGTTTTTTCATGGTCATGGTATTTATAGATGTTTTTAATTTTAACGGCCACTAACGACTAAATTATTACAAATTCGTGACAGAAATTTTCAGCGGGGTCATAATTCTGTAATAAAAGAGTCATAATTGGAATGTTTAATCCTTACAATGAAAAATAAGTCTCTATTATTGCTTTTTGTCTCGTTTGCTGCGTTTTTTGATTTTGCAGCCGCTGATTCTTCCCTGGCAGTAACGCGGCTGGTAACGCCGAACAACGACAAAAAGAACGATACTTTTATTTTCCGTTGTTATAATCCGAAAGAAGCACAGGTAAACGGGAAAATTTACGATTTAAAAGGAACCGAAATAGCGGCAATGAGGCTGAAACCCCTGGATTACGCTACTTATTATTATGACCTTGAATGGGACCCGAATTCGGGACCGGAAAAAGCGCCGGGCGGGATTTACGTGTATCAGGTCACTGTTGAAGACAGAATCTACAAAGGCGCGGTGGTAGTAATAAGATAAATAGAGATTTGCAGAGTTGGGGAGTTTAAGAGTTGGAGAGTTGTAGCGGCAGAGCGAAGCTCTGCGCTTGTAGCGTAGTTTGGAATTAATTTATGAATAAGCAAAAACCAATTTCGGCAAATTATGGCGTTAGGCTTTTCTTTTTCCTTATCACCTTATCATCTTATCACCTTATCACCTTGCCTTCTTATGCTCTTTTTGACGACCTTGGCATGGGAGCCAGAGGGCCGGGGATGGGAAACGCTTTCACAGCAGTTGCCGACGACATAAATTCTGTTTACTACAATCCAGCTGGTCTGTCATCAGTGGAAAGGCCCAAAGTCATGGCGTCTTACACGTCCCTTTTATCGGGACTGACCGACGGCTCCAGCCTTTCTATGATGAACATATCCCTGGCCGTCCCCATAGAATCAGGCAAAAACGGCGCGATGGGCGCATTGTGGCATAAATTCGGCGTATCAGGAGTATACATGGAACAAACCCTTCATGCATCCTACGGATATAAATTCCCGAAAAACCACGTTCTGGAAAAATTTTCAGTCGGCGCTTCTATCAAATATCTCGGCCATTCTTTTTCAAGGCTTTCAGAATCCTACAATGCCATGGACGGGATAAATGCAACCAACGACGTGGATCCGGCGCTGATAGGAGAAAATTCAAAATCCGCTTTTGATTTTGACGCAGGCGCTCTTTACAGGTTTACGAACAGATATACCTTCGGCCTGGCAGTCAAAAACATACTTCAACCGGACATGTCTTTCAGCGGAGCTTCCCCGGATAAAATACCCATGAAAATCAGGTTGGGCGCATCCTATAAAAGTTTGTGGATGATAATGGCGTCCGAATTAAGAATGGAAAAAGGCCCCACGGGCTCAATGGACAGGGACGTGATTCTGGCGGCCGAGAGGGTTTTCCCAAGTCTTGATAAAGGAGATTTCGGGATAAGAGCCGCTTTCGCAATGGGAACCAGGGATTACAAAGAAGCCTTTGCCGGGCTTTCTTACAAAATAAACAAAATAGAGTTCAACTACGCTTTTTCAATGCCGCTGGGCACCATAAAAGACACTTCTGGAAATCATAAGATGGCCATGATTTATCATTTCGGGGGGCCCACGGTTGAAGAACAATACGCCATGGACCTGCTTGACCAGTATACGAGACTCAGAAAGGAGCAGGATTATACCGGCTCCAGGCTTGTCGCAAGTCTTGAGGATCCGAGACTCAGCGACGTGAAGGAGGGGATATTGAAGGAGAATTTTGCCCACGCAAACAGACTGCTGATGGACAAAGCAAAAGACCTGCTTCCCGACGCGGCAGTATTGAACCTTTCCAAGCGGCTCATGATGGTCGGCAACTTCTACCCCGATCTTTCCGGAACCGGCAAAAAAACAAAATCGGAGGAATACCTCTCTTCCGGAATACAGCATTTCCTTAAAGGCAATGACCACAAAGCGGTCAAACAGGTAAATTACAGCCAGAGCATGAATCAGGACGACAGAGACCTGGACAAATTTCTTGAACAAGTTGAAGACATGACCCGCATTAAAGCCGACAGGGTCCCCTCGGATTTCAACAGGGGGCTTATTGAATACAAGTTTTATGAATCCGACATTCTGTACAATCAGAAAAAATACGAGGACGCTTTGCGCAAACTTACCGAGATAACCGATTTTGAGCCTGAAAATCTCACGGCTCTCAAAAAAATCGGCTCATGCCATTATCTCATGGAAAACTACAATGAAGCTCTGAGACACTGGGACAGGGCCAGAAAACTGGAGAGAGACCCGGCGGAAAGACAGAAACTCGCGGAAATGATAAACAAAACCAAAATCAAAGCCACGTGGATTCCGGAGGAAGAGCAGAAAGGGGAAGAAAAGGAAACGGACGTGCGCAAAATAGAGAAACTTTATCAGGTCGGAACCGAATTCTATACCAAAGGCGAATACGCCAAGGCGGCCGACGCATTCAGAAAGATTCTTTCAATAGACCCTGAAAACAGCCAGGCCAAAAAGGCTCTTGAAAGACTGACAAGATTCACAAGATGAAGATTTTTTACAAATTAATCCTTGCCCTGATTTCCATCGCTTTCATTTCTTCAATCTCCCTTTCACTCATATTTTTTAAATTCCAGAAAAATGCCGTTATAAAAGCTGAAACCAAAAAAATGGAGGTCATTGAACAGGGAATAAAAAACATAATGATAGAGTCAAAACTGGCCCGCGACCCCCTGATGATAATAGACCATTTAAGCGGTTTAATATCCCTTCATCCCGAAATAGACAGAATCAGGATAAATACGGCAGGGAAATGGGTAAATATAGCCGGGGGGGAAAAAAGGCGGCAGGCAGGCTTAGACGCGTCGTTTATTGAACGAGAGGTAAAACATGAAAATACCGGCGTGAGAATCCATTATCTTGCGGATTACATAAAATCGGAACAGAAAAAAGCTTTTGCAGAAATTGCAGGGAACCTGACTGCTGCGGTTCTGATTTCCGCAGTGATATGCCTGCTTATGGCATTAGCGCTTAGCTACCCCATGGCCGCAAGAATCAGCGCCCTATCCGGACAGGTCCAGGAAATCGGCGCCGGGAAATTCGGGAAAACCATACCGGTCGCCGGTTCCGACGAAATTTCTACTCTTGCAAGGAATTTCAACATAATGTCGGAAAAGCTCATGGAGCTTGAAGAGATGAAAAAGATTTTCATATCTTCTATAACGCACGAACTGCGCTCCCCGCTCGGAGTAATAGAAAGCTACATAAACCTTCTCCTTAAAAACAAGCCGGAGCGCGAAAACGACGAGAAAGAGACTCTTGCAAGAATAAGGGAGAATGCCGCCCGTCTTTCCAATTTCGTGACTACTCTTCTGGACATTTCCAAAATAGAAAAGGGGAAAATGGAATTAAACTTAAGAGCCGTAATGCCCGTTCAGCTGATACAGGACGTTCTGCAATTCTTCGCTCCCAAAATAAAGGAAGCGAACCTGACATTGGAAACGGAAATAGAGAAAAACATCCTTGAAATGCGCATGGATCCAGAATTAATAGGCCATGTGATTACGAATCTCGTTTCCAACGCGGTGAAATTCACTCCTGAAGCAGGGAAAATAACGGTTACAGCCGGCATCAAAGAAAAAAACCTGAAAATTTCCGTAAGAGACACGGGATCCGGTATTCCGCCTGACCTGACAGACAAAATCTTCGTGCCGTTTGAACAGGGCAAAATCCGGGGCGCAAGACCTAAAGGCACAGGTTTGGGACTCGCTCTTGCAAAAGGAATAGTGGAACTCCACGGCGGAAAAATCGGAGTGAACTCCGCGCCCGGCAAGGGTTGCGAATTCTGGTTTGAAATTCCAGTCAGAAGAGGGATGCAAGTGTGATGCTCTGCATATGAAGGCAAAGCAAGCTTTGCCACTACCCAGTTTTAAATGCGTGTGACCTGTGACTTGTGACATGTGACTTGTTTAAATATGTAATATATTTGTAACCGTAAAAAGATAAACTTTTAACTATAACTTTAATATGAATACGCGCGCATTTTGGATAATTTTTTTCTTTTTTTATAGTCTCCCGCCGGTTTATTCGCAAGTCGTTTCAAATCCGACGGCTGAAGAAACGGAACTCTCTTCAAGGATAAAAGAGGATATCACCAAGCTTCTTGACCAGCTGGTGGGCGCGGGAAAGAGCAAAGTGTTCGTTTCAGTGCAGGGGGAGACTGTGTTAAAAACAAGAACAGAATCCGGCCCTCCGGGCGAAAACATCGTTACCCTTCCGGGATATTCTTCGGTAAACATACTTGAAAGAACCAACGAGTACATAAGGCAGCAGAAATCCGAAGCCGAACACACAGCGGAATTCAAAATCAAAAAAATTCACGCTTCCATCATACTTGACAGAAGCATTCCGGACACAAAAGCCAATACTATAAAGCTTCTGGTTTCGGACGTTTTAAGGCTCGACGAAAAAAGGGGGGACAGCCTGATACTGGCAAAGGCAGAGATGCTTCCCTGGTGGAAAAACCTTGTAGAAGCGCCGGGCACCCATAAAACAATGCTGATTGCCGCCATTCTTGCGGCGGGGCTCTCTCTGGTTGCGATTTTCGTGTATATACTCGCTTCAAAACTTCTTAAAAGCTTCGTAGACTATGCAAAGTCCCAGACGCCGTTTGCATCCGGCCAGCCCTATCAGCCTATGCCCGGCAGGCAGGAAGGACCCGTTTCAGGCGGAACAGCCCAGGGGGAGGAAACGGGTGAAGTAATAGACATAGAGTCCGCGCCGGGCGGAGGAAAACTTCTGGAAGCTCAGACTCCCTTTGATTTCATAGACAAATACACTCCGGAAAATCTTGCCGAGCTTCTCCATGGAGAACCTCCTGAAGACGCGGCTCTGGTCATAGCGAACATAACCGATAAAAAGCCCCATATATCCTCCAGACTACTTCTTTCCCTGCCCATAAAAGAGAGACAGGAGATAACAAAACACATAATCTCCCTGAAAGAAGTAGATCCCGAAAGATTGATGGAAGTGGAAATGCGGTTGAGAGAGAAGATTGAAAGAACCCTCAGGGGGACGGAAAAACTGGGAAAACTTTTGAGCATAGTCGACGCGGATGAAAGAGACGAAATCATAAACAACCTGACGGGCGTGGATCCGGAAAGCCTGCAGAAAGTAAAGTCTTCCCTGTTAAGCTTTGAGGATATCTGCAGGATGGAGACGGAAAATTTAAGACCCCTTGTCATAGCCATGCCGTATCAGGAATGGGCGAGCGCTCTTCAGGGGACGCAGGAAGAATCCATCGCGAACGTGGAGAAACTCTTCCCCGAAGACATAAGAAACATTCTGAAAGAAATGATGGCCGTATCCCAGACAAAAGAAAAAATAATAATGGCAAGACTCGGCATTATATCCGCCGCGATGGATTTGAACGCAAAAGGAAAAATAAAGCTTCCGTCAAATACAGCAAGTTGAGGTTAAGGGCAACAAATAAGTTTTCAAGTAACTGATAGTAACCCCGTTAGAAATCCGCCCTGCCCGAAGGGCACGGCGGCTGCCGCCTCGGGGCGGCTTATTTCTAACGGGGTAATTCCCTACTCAACCTTAACCTTTACCTGAATCTGAAGTAATTTATGGAAAACAAAGAACAGGTATTCTCTGAAATAGATTATCTCTGGGACGCGATGGGAGAGGCCCAAAAAAAGGCTGAAAATTTAAACCTCAGACATCTTGAAAACAGAAAAGAACTTGAAAAACTGACCGGCCGCATAAGTCATCTTGAGAATATCCTCTACGAAAAAACTTCTTTGGAAAAAATCCTGAGAGAAGAAATAACCGGCCTTAAGGAAACGATAAACCGGGACAAAAAGCTTGTGGAAGAGGCAAGAAACGCTTTAACAGGCCTTCTGGAATCAAGAAAAGAGATAGCAGCCCTCAAAACCGATTTATGCGAGAAGGAAAAATCCGAAGAACTGCTTAAATTAAAAATAGCCGAGCTGGAATCCAAAGTCAGAGAGGCCGCAAATATTCTCGCCAAAAAAGAGGAAACAGTCAGAGAACTCAGCCTGAAAATAAAAGGCATTTTTTCTCTCCCGGAAATAAAAACGGCGCTTGAAGCCTGCGGCGGCAAACCGGATATAACGGCAGACATGGCGCTGAAGCTTGAAAAAAGTAAACTGGAAACAGAGGAGGCGCAGAACAAAATCTGCGGGATCCGTGATGAAACCGTCCGGCTCCGGAAAAACCTTGAGGCCGCCGAAGAACTCAACCTCCGGCTCCGGGAAGAAACGGCTCATGCCGGGGAAGCCGCGCAAAAACATGAACAGTCCCTCAAAGAATTGATTCAAAAGAATGAAGCTGAAGATGCCCGCTTCAGGCGCGCTGAAGTAGAGCTTGAAGCCATAAAAAAGAATGCCATGCAGACTGCGGAACTCGGAACCGAACTGACCCGCAAAAACGAAAAACTTGCGGCTGTTCTCAAAGAAAAAGAAGAAGAAATCCATCAGTTAACCCTGTCCGTCAAAGATAAAAACCTTAAAATAGAAGAACAGAAACAGAATTTTGTGGATGCGGTAAAGAAAATTTTCTCCATGCAGACCCAGATTAAGGATTTAAGGGAAAACGCCGGGGAGTCCCGGGAACGGGAAAGAGAGCTTGAAGACGCCCTAAAAGAAAAAATACTGGACAATGAAAAACTCCACGCTCTGCTCAAAGAATCTTATCTGAAGTTCAACCAGGAAAAAGAAATATCATTGAGAGCCCGGGACAAGGTTTCAATGCTGGAGTCGGACATGAAGGAAATAAAAACCGGCTTCGCAAAAGAACAGCAGTGCGTGCGCGAACTTCTGAAGAAAAACAAGGAAAAAGAAGAAACCGTGGAAGCCCTGAAAAAAGAGCTGGGCAAAATTGAGAAGCTTGAGTCTGAGGTAGAGCAAATCAGGAAAAAAAACGCCTTAATCTCCGCGCTTATCAGACAACAGCATCGCGAATTTGCGGACAGAATAATAAATCCTATAGAAAAAATCTCAAAGGAACTTAAAGCCCTGGGAATGAGAATGCATCCGGAATTAAGCCGGGCTCTGGGAATCTCCGCGAAAAAACTGCTTGACACGCTCTCGGCCGTCAAAACGTGGCAGGATTACATTGACGAAGAACCGCTGGATATGGAATCTTTTCAGATAAAAGACGTGGTTGAAGACATACTCGGCCAGTGGATTAAAACCATGCAGTCCAGAAAGATAACTCTCCTGAGGCGCATAGCCCCCGGGATTCCGAAATGCAGATTCAATGCCGAGAAACTGAAATTCGCCATGAACCAGATAATAAAAAACTCAACGGAAGCAATGCCTGCCGGCGGAATTTTCACCGCCACGGTTTCGTTCTCTCCGGAAAACAACACGGTTCACATTAAATTTGAGGATACGGGGCCGGGAATTCCGCAAAGCATCCTGGAAAAGCTTTTCATGCCGTTCAATACGTCTAAAAAGAACCGCGTGGGACTCGGAATCCCGATAGCAAAAAAAATAGCCGCCAAACACGGCGGCGATTTTGCCGTCGGCAACAAGGAAAGGGGGGTAACCGCTGAATTTACCCTGCCTATCTAAAAACATATCCTATTCCGAAAACCGTTTCTATCCGGCTCCCGAACCTGCCTAACTTTGCCCTCAGAATCTCTATCCTTTTGTCAACTGCTCTCAAATTCGCATTCATCCGGTTTATCCAGACGGCATCTATCAGGTGTTTTCTGGTAACGACCCTGTTTTTGTTTCTCGCGAAAAAAACGAGTATGTCGAATTCAAGAGCCGTGAGTTTAATTTCTTTTCCGTCTACAAAAACCGTTCTGGAATGAATATCTATTTCCAGATTATCCAGAACCCACCTGCGACATTCATCCTCGGAACGGTCATCAGACGCATTCATCCGGGCCTGTCTTCCGGCAAGGGAATCAAATCTTAAGGAAAAAACATCTCTGTCAAAAGGAATTGAAAAATATTCGTCGGCTCCGCTGTCAAGCCCTTCAGCCGCCTCAAGCGGTCCCGATTGTTTTTTGGATGAGACGGCGATAATGACGATTTTTGCCGTTTTGGGGTTATTTCTCATCACCATGACCAGATCTTTGCCGCCGATATCAGGCAATTCCGTGTCGGTGATAAGAGCCTGCGGTATCCGGAATTTAAGAGATTCTATGAATCTGCCGGCGCTTTCATAAACCGCGATATATCTGCGCTCCGACGAGAGAATATTTTTCAGAAGAGCCGCCGTTTTCCGTTCAGGCTCCACAATGGCTATCAGGTATTTTTTTTTTGAAGGCCGCATTAAAAAAATTTGTTTATTCTTTTTACGAATTCGTCTATGTCAAAAGGCTTTATTATGTAATCCCTGGCGCCTGCATTAATCCCCCGCTTTACATAATTAAGCTCCGAACGGACCGTAAAAAGCAGAATCGGTATTGAAGCCGTTTTTTTCTCTGCTTTAAGTTTTCCTGTTATCTCTATCCCGCTAGCGTCAGGAAGCCCGATGTCAAGGAGTATGAGGTCGGGAAGAAAATGTTTGATTTTCTTCAGACCTTCCGCGCCGCTGGCAGCTGTCATGACTTCATAACCCTCTTGAAGAAGCATTTTTGCGGCGATATTGAGATAATCCGGCTCGTCGTCTATAATCAGGATTTTTTTCTTCATGCTCTCAACTCTCCACTCTCAGCTCTCAACTTTTGTGTGAGCTGTTATCCGCGCTAGTCAGGCCTTCTATCTTCTTATGTATGTAGGAAAGTTCGGCTGTCTTGGTCAGGAATTCCCTGCAGTTGGATTCCTGCTGGAAGAGTTCTTTCATTTTATTGTCAAAATATGTCCCGGTAATCACGATGACCGGAATCGTGCGAGTGTCATCGTTGGACTGAAGCTGTCTCAAAACTTCTATTCCGCCCACATCCGGCATCATGACATCAAGCAGTATCACGTCAGGCTTTAATTTCACGGCCTTGTCAATTCCTTCCCTGCCGTTCACGGCTATGTCAACATGATATCCCAGGTCGGTAAAATAATATCCCACCATGGTCCTGAATTCGTCGTTATCGTCAACTATTAAAAGATTCTTCATAATAAACTCCATTAACTGCAGATTAACCTCAACCTGCTGTTTATAAATTGTCTTATTTTATCATTTTTTTGCTTCTTCAGGCATAAGACTTTTTGCAAGCGTAAATATAAACCTGCTTCCTTTCCCCTTTTCCGACTCCACCCATATTCTGCCCTTGTGAAGTCCGACGACCATTTTGCACATTGCAAGCCCCAGGCCGAATCCCATATGCTTATGCTCCTCCATCTGCGAATATTTTTCAAATATACTCTGTCTCTTGTCTTCGGGTATGCCGGGACCCGTGTCTTCCACGGATACAAAGGATTCTGCTTCAGTTTCCGCAACCGACAGGACTATCCTGCCTCCAGTCGGAGTGAACTTGAGCGCATTGCCGAGCAGATTTGAAATGACTCTTTCCAGCAGCATGGAGTCTGCGTAAACTTTTATTTCCGCGGGGGACGGCAGCACGGTGATAGAAATGTTTTTGGGGACAGCCACGGGTTCGTGATTTTCCTTTGCCCTGTTTAGCGTTTCGGAGAGACCGACCTGTTCAAGCTGAAGCGCCATCGTTCCTTTTTCAAGTTTGGTGGTGTTGAGAATGTCGTCAATCATGCCCCTCAGACGCCTGGAAGAATAGAGCATGCTTGAAAAATATTTTTCCGTCTTGGGCGAAGGCGGAATGGTTTTGGCGAGAATTTCCACGTACCCCTGAATGCTTGCCAGAGGCGCTCTCATGTCGTGGGTTATCATGTGGAAAAAGTCCTCTTTTGCTTTCTCAACTTCTTTTTCGCTGGTTACGTCCCTCAAAATCGTTATCCTGCCGGGCTTTTTGAGAGTCGCCAGCATAAACTGGCTTGAAAGAATCCTGTAACTCTTGGTTATGGGCGGCTCCTCGCTGACGAGAACGTCTACATCCGATTTTATGAATTTCTCCTTTGAAGAAACTATATCGGTAAACTGGCTGTAAAACTCCCTCCGTCTTATGGACTTGGGCAGGGCGGCGTCCGGGGATATTTTGCCTATTCCGAGAAGGTTCAAAGCCGTCTGGTTGGAGTAAATTATCTTGTTCTGGTCGTCGCTCAAAAGAACCCCGTCCGGGATGGTGTCCACAAGCACCTGGGCTTTGTTTTTCTCTTCAACAATCTGATTCAGCTGAAACGCCCTGTAAGCCTGAAGCTCCAGCATCATCCTGTTGAATACGGATATCAGATTTTTTATTTCAGGCCAGCCTTCGGTAGGAATGGTGGAGGTCAGGTCGTTTGTGGATATTCTTTTAACTCCGTGTATTATATTTCCGAGAGGATTGAGTATTTTTTTTGAGATCAGAAGCACGACCCCTATGGACGTAAAAAGCGTGATTACTGAAAACAGCGTAAGAACAAGCATGGACCTTCTCTGAGGACCGTACAGCTCCGAGTGCTTCTGTACGGAAATCAGTATCCACGGAGGATTTTTAATATATGCCCATGCCCCGGCGTATTTTTCTCTGCCGAGGATAAGTTTGTCTATAAGGCCGGATTTGATTTTGGCGTCGTAAAATTTTCTGAAACTTTCAACATCAATATCCCCGGATATATTCTGGCATGGGAGGGGCCTGGCGGACGAATCAATCAGAACGACTTTTCCCGTCTCGCCGGTTTTCTGGAGGCTTATTTTCTTCCAGAGTTTTTCAATGGAAAAATGCAGGAGAATCACCCTGCCGTCAAGAAGGGGATATGCCAGAGGGAAATAAGGCTGGGATTCAAGACATAATATCTCTCCGGGGGAGGCTTTCCCCGACTCCCTGACCGAATCAACAAGGATTTCCTGGTATCTGTTCAGGGATTTTCTTGATTTGACTTTATCGCTCTGAATGGAAAAAATTTCAGAGTTGTCTTTGGCAATCAGATGGAGCGCGACTATATCCGAATTGGTGGCGGTAGCCTGCTGTATCGCCTTGACCTCGCTGAACTGCTTGGGCCTGAACGGATTTTCTATCTCGTAAATGAAAGTGAGGCTCTTGTTTACGTTGGAATACCATTCCTCCACGTTTGAGGCGGCGAAACTGGCTATGCCCTGGTGTAAATCAAAAAAGCTTGCGATTGTGGTTTTGTACTGCTTTATGTTCCACACGATTGATATGACGAGGGGGAAAACAGCGATGAAAAGCAGTATCAGGAAAAAACGGGTGGTGAGTTTCATTTATAACTCGTGTCTGATGATATTTACTTCAATTCTGCGGTTGGCGCCCCTTCCTTCAACGGTATCATTGCTCTTTATGGGCTTGAATTCCCCGTATCCGACTGCCGAGAGTTTTTCCTCAGGCACTCCTTCGCCTATCAGATACCTCAAAACGGAAAATGCCCGCGCGGCGGACAGCTCCCAGTTTGATTTATAAACCGCATTGCGTCCGACCGGGATGTTGTCCGTATGGCCTTCAATCTGCACCGGATTAGGAAGCTCTATGAAAACGTTTGCGAGTTTCTTAAGATGCGGCAGGGAACTGGTTTTGAGTTCCGCGCTTCCCATGTCAAACAAAACAGGCTCGGAAAAATTGATAGTGATTTTATTGGCCGACACTTCAACTTTTGCTATCTGCTGTATTCCGTGTTTTGAAAAAAGATTTGACGTTATCTGAGTGTCCTCTCCGAAATTTTCCTCAATGCTTTTCATAGACATCTGGGATATGACTTCTCTTGAACTGTAAAACGCGAATAAAATCATGAAAAAAATCATCAGATAGCTCATCATGTCGCCGTAGGTGATGGCCCACAAAGCGCCTCTGTTCAGCTCGTTTTCCAGTTCGTCTTCTCTTTCGTAGAATTTAGACATTTATCTGTTCTCCTAAAGATATCCCTTGAGATGCATTTCTATCAAGCGCGGAGTCTTGCCGGACATTATATCAAGAACTCCCTCAACCAGCACCTGCAGTATCAGAGTCTCTTCAAGGGCGCGCATACGCAGTTTGTTCGCGACCGGCACAAAAACCAGGTTTGAAAGGGCTATGCCGTAAAACGCCGAACTTATCGCCACGGCCATTGAAGTTCCTACTTTGGAGGGGTCGGAAATATGCGCGAGGGTCTGGATGATTCCGAACAGGGTTCCTATAAGACCAAACATGGGGGACAGAACGCCCATCGTCCTGTAAAAATTTGAATCTTCCTGAAAATAAAGGCGCCTTCTCCTTATTTCCTCTTCCAGAATGTTTCTCGTCTCCTGGGACTGGCCGCTGATCATGGCCACGCTTATGGCTCTCTTTAAAAAACCTTCCGCGAAATTAGGGTCAACGTTCTGCAAAGCCATTATGCCTCCCTGTCTTTGCGCCGTTTCCGAAAGCTGAACTATCATCCTGACGCATTCCTCGTTGGAAGGCAAAGGGGAAGACTTGATGATTTTTAAAAACGCCTGAAGGCCCGAAGTAAATCCCTTCAAAGAAGTGTTGATGGCCACAGCTGCCAGTGTCCCGCCTATAACCAGAACTATTCCGTGCGTGTTCAAAAAAAGTTTTGCTATGCCTGCCGCGAAAACACCCCATAAAATCACAGCTGCTCCGAATACAAAACCGGCAATCGTCATTATGTCCATAGTTTTGTCCTTAAGAAACAATATTATATATTAAAACGATATGGTTACATTGTAATCAAACGCTGTTAAATTTTTTTTACACAATCTTTGCGTATTTGATAAAATAGAGTTATTATGAGGAATGATTTAAATGCAATAACCCCGGTGGACGGGAGATACCGGGAACTGACAGCTGGACTTTCCGGGTATTTCACCGAAGCGCGGCTTATATACCATCGCATAATCGCAGAAGCAGAGTATTTTCTTGCTCTTGCCGCCACACCCGGCGCCGGCATCCGCAGGCTCACAAAAAGGGAAAAAGAGTTTATAAAAAATCTTCCCTGTAAAATCATGCCGGAGCAAGTCAAAAGAATTGAAACGCGCGGGGGGAAAAACATCCCTCCGACTAATCACGACGTAAAAGCCGTTGAGTACTGCATCAAAGAAGAATTTTCAAAAACCGGTCTCAGAGATTTAAAAGAATTCATACACATTGCCGCCACCTCGGAAGACATAAACAGCCTGGCTTACGGCATGATTTTAAGCAAAACTCTTTCAGAAACGATAATCCCCATGTTAAAGGAAATACTGATTGAACTTGAAGCCCTGGCGGAGAAACATTCAAACCTTCCTCTTCTGGCCAGAACGCACGGCCAGCCGGCAGTAGGAACCACATTTGGAAAAGAATTCAAGGTGTTTTCCGCAAGACTTTCAAGACATCTGCGATTCCTTGAAAATTTTAAAATAACGGCAAAATTCAGCGGGGCGGCCGGCAATTACAATGCCCATACAGCGGCTTTTCCGCGGATAAAATGGATTGATTTTTCGGAAAATTTAATCCGCAAACTGAACAATACCCTGAAAATAAAACTTTCTTTAAATAAATTGACCACCCAGATTGAGCCGCACGACAATTACGCTGAACTGTTTGACGCAATGCGCCGGACAAACACGATTCTCATTGATTTCTGCCAGGATGTCTGGCGTTATATCAGCGACGGTCTGCTCGTCCAGAAACCGGTCAAAGGAGAAATAGGCTCCTCAACGATGCCTCATAAAATAAATCCGATTAATTTTGAAAACGCAGAGGGGAACCTCGGCATTGCAAACGCATTGTTTGAATTTTTTTCAAGGAAACTGCCTGTTTCAAGACTTCAGCGGGATTTGTCGGATTCAACGGTCAAAAGAAATTTCGGGACAGCATTCGCTCATTCGCTGATCGCCTATAAATTCATCTTAAAAGGACTTAAAAAGATTCAGGTTAACGCATGGAAAGCCGAAGAAGAACTGAAAAACCATCCGGAAATTTATGCCGAAGCGATTCAGACGATTCTGCGCAGGGAGGGCTTTGAAAATCCCTATGAATTGCTGAAGGATTTTACCAGAGGCTCGGAAATCAATTTTGAAAAGCTTGAATCTTTCATAGAACAGCTTGAAACCGGAAAAAACACGAAAAAAGAATTGAAGAATCTGATTAAAAAACCTTACATCGGTCTGGCGCCGGCGCTGGCAAAATTAAAAACAGAGAATAGGGGATAGAGGCGAGAGGATAGAGATTGAGAAATTGAGAAGTTGAGATATTAAGAGATTGAGTGATTTAGCGATTTAGCTTTTAAACTTAATTACTTAATCGCTATTTGCTTAATCACTTTCGGAGGTTATACATGCCGGTTGACATTGTCGTGGGCGGACAGGCCGGAGACGAAGGAAAAGGAAAAATTTCCGCTTATTTGGCTTATAAAAACAGGTATGACTACTGCATAAAGGTCGGAGGGCCTAACGCAGGACACACTGTTTTTTATAAAAACAAAATTTTCGCTTTAAGAACCATACCTTCCGGATTCGTAAATCAAAAATCAAAACTTGTTCTCGGCGCCGGAACTTATTTAATCATTGACTGGTTTTTTAAGGAAATGAAGGAAACCGGAACGCAGGACCGGATAATAATGGACCCGCACACCGTGATAATAGAGGAAAAACACATTGAAATGGAACGCTCCGATTCCAGGATAATGAAATCAATAGGGAGCGTCGGAACCGGGCTGGGAGCTGCTATCAGGGAAAGAATAGAACGCAAACGCATAAAATTCGCAAAAGACGAGCCGGTCCTGAAAAAATTCGTAAAAAACGTGCCTGAAATTCTGAACAACGCGCTTGAAAAAAACAAAAACGTTCTTCTTGAGGGGACCCAGGGTCTTAAACTCTCTCTGCTTCACGGGGAGTACCCTTTTGTCACATCCAGGGACACTACTGCCTCAACTTTCCTTGCCGAAACCGGGCTGGGCCCCAGATACGCGCGGGATATTTACGCGATTTTCAAGCCTTACGTGACCAGAACAGGGCCCGGACCCATCAAGGACGAGGTAACGGACCGGGAAATACTGCACGTACACCATACAAAAGGCAGGGAGGTCGGAAGCGTAAGCGGGAGGCTCAGAAGAATAGGCGCTTTTGAAAAAGAAACGGCGGTAAAGACAATAATGATAAACTCAGCCACAAAAATAGCCGTCACCCATATAGACATATTTGAAGGCAATTCCGGGATTAAACATCCCTGCAGGTTTGTTCCCAAGGCAAAGAAATTCATAAAAGAGATAGAAAGCCTTTCAAAAATATATCCTTACCCGAAACTCGCGCTCATCTCATACGGGCCCGGCCTTCTTAACGTGATAGACATGAGAAAGAGCGAATAGCGATGTGGCGGGCGAATTACTATTCGCCGAAAAGAAAGAAAAAACATAAAGAGGAGTCAATCCATGGATTATTTATTGACTGAACAGCAGGTAATGATAAGGGACCTCGCCGCAAAAATCGCCGATGAAAAAATAAAGCCGGTGGCGGCGCATTACGACGAAACAGAGGAATTCGCATGGCCCATAATGAAAATACTGGCTGACAGCGATCTCTTCGGAGTCTATATCCCGGAACAATACGGGGGACTGGGCGGCGGCATAATGGACATGTGTCTTGTGACCGAGGAATTGTCCCGCGCCTGCGCGGGCATAGCGCTCGGGTTCGCGGGAACCGGACTGGGAGCCATTCCGATACTTCTCTACGGGTCGGAAGAACAGAAAAAGAGATTCCTCCCAGACATAGCGAAAGGCAAGCGGCTCGCCGCATTCTGCATAACCGAGGCAGAAGCCGGTTCGGACGCAGGTTCAATAAAAACTTCTGCGAAAAAACAAGGCAACAGCTATATATTGAACGGAACCAAGCAATGGATAACCAACGCGGGAGAAGCCGAAGTGTACACGGTGATAGCAATCACCGATAAGGCTAAGGGCGCCAGGGGCGCAAGCGCATTCATCGTTGAAAAAGAAACCAAAGGCATGGATTTCGGGAAAAAGGAAAAAAAACTGGGGATACGCGCCTCGGCCACCCGCGAAGTCATATTCACGGACTGCGAGGTTCCGGCTGAAAACCTGATATCAAAAGAAGGCATGGGTTTCATCATCGCTCTCAAAACCTTTGACAATTCCAGGCCGGGCGTGGCGGCTCAGGCGGTCGGCATTGCGCAGGGAGCGCTTGACCATGCCCTTGAATACGCCAGAACCCGCGTGCAGTTCGGCCAGCCCATCTCAAGTTTTCAGGCCGTTCAACATATGCTTGCCGACATGGGAACACAAATAGAGGCGGCGCGGGCCCTGACTTACGCAGCTGCCCGCATGATAGATTCCGGAGCCAAATCAGCCGCAAAGGAATCAGCCATGGCCAAGGTTTTCGCAAGCGACACTGCGATGAAGGTTGCCGTTGACGCGGTTCAGATACTCGGCGGGTACGGCTACATGAGGGAATATCCGGTTGAAAAATACATGCGCGATGCCAAAATCACGCAGATATACGAGGGCACAAATCAAATCCAGCGCAACATCATAGCCGCCAACATGATAAAAGAGAGCATTAAAAAATAGAATGAACATCATCGTGTGCATAAAGCAGGTGCCGAATACCACGGACGTGAGGATAGATCCTGTCACGAATACGCTTATCAGGGAAGGAGTGGAAAGCGTCATAAACCCGTTTGACGCCTACGCGATAGAAGAAGGAGTCCGCCTCAAGGAGCGTTTCGGCGGAAAGGTTACGGTCATCACCATGGGTCCTCCGCAGGCTGAAACAGCCCTGAGAGAAGCCATATCCCTGGGCGTAGATGAAGCAGTTTTGTTAAGCGACAGAAAATTTGCAGGTTCGGACACCTGGGCCACGAGCTATACGCTATCTGCTGCAATTCGTAAAATCGGAGCTTTTGACCTGATAATATGCGGGAAACAAGCCTCTGACGGCGATACCGCACAGGTCGGTCCGGGTATATCCGCGCACCTTGACATTCCCCAAGTCACCTATGTAAAGAAAATAGAGGACATCTCCGCAAACGCGGCAAGAGTTGAACGCATGACTGAAGAAGGCTATGACATAGTGGAGACTCCTCTTCCCTGCCTCCTCACGGTGGTAAAAGAAATAAATACCCCGCGCCTGCCCTCCATAAAGGGCATGATGAGGGCAAAGTCGGCAAAACCGGTCAAATGGACCGCTTGCGACATAGAGGCGGACGCAGGTTCCATGGGACTGGACGGCTCGCCCACGCGCGTCATCAAAATATTCACGCCCGCGCCGAGAAAAGGCGGCGAAATCCTTAAAGGCGGGACTGAATACGTGTCCAAAGAACTGGTTGAACTGCTGAAAGATATAGTGATACATTAGCAAAAGGAGCGTTGCTCCTTTTGCTGTCACAAGTTTCATGTCGCATGCCACAAGTTGTCCGCCTCCCGCCCATCAGGGCGAGGCTCGCCTTCGGCGGCAGGGGGATGACCTGTGACTTGCAACTATATATATGCCGGCTTCCATAACAATATTTCTGGATAAATGCGCGGGATGCGGCCTATGCGTAGGCGCGTGTCCGTTCGGCGCCATACACATGGCCGGCGAAAAAGCCGTTATAGACATGGCCAAATGCACGCTCTGCGGCGCGTGCGTGGAGCCATGCGATTTTAAGGCCATAGAACTCAAAAAAGACGCGGGCGCCGTGAAGGACCTGTCTGAATATAAAGACGTCTGGGTCTTCATAGAGCAGAAAAAAGGCGTGATACAGTCCGTCTCCTTTGAACTTCTGGGAGAAGGCAGGAAGTTAGCCGATAAACTGGGCGTGAAACTCTGCGCGGTCATACTGGGAAGCGAAATGGAATCCAGAATCGCAGAACTGGCGGAACGCGGAGCGGATAAAATTTACATAATTGACCACCCTGCTTTAAAATCCTATCAGGACGACCCTTATACTCAAATCCTCGTAAAACTCGCAGAGGAATTTTCGCCGGAAATCATGCTCTGCGGAGCCACCACCATCGGGAGAAGCCTTGTTTCAAGAGTTGCCGTAAAAATCAAGGCAGGGCTCACCGCTGACTGCACGGGACTGGACATTGACCCGGAGAAGAGACTTCTTTTGCAGACCAGGCCCGCATTCGGCGGGAATATCATGGCCACCATAATAACGCCCAATCACAGGCCGCAGATGGCGACTGTCCGGCACAAAGTCATGAAAGAGGCGCTGACAGACAAATCTAATAAAGCCGAAGTTATAAGAAAAAGCTATCCGGAAGATATCATGAAGTCCCGCACCAGACTGATTGATGTTGTGGAAGAGATAGAGGCAACCGTGAATCTGGCGGAAGCCGACGTCGTGGTATCAGGCGGCCGCGGACTGGGGGGACCGGAAGGATTCGGCATGATACGGGAACTGGCTAAAGCGCTTAACGGCGCGGTCGGCGCTTCCCGCGCAGCAGTTGATGCGAACTGGATACCATACTCTAATCAGGTGGGACAGACCGGCAAAACAGTGTGCCCCAAGCTCTATATTGCCTGCGGCATATCGGGCCAGATACAACACCTGATAGGCATGCAGTCTTCCCAGGTGATAGTAGCCGTCAACAAAGACCCTGACGCTCCGATTTTCAAGGTCGCCACATACGGCATTATCGGCGATATTTTTCAAGTAGTTCCTGCTCTCATTAAAGAATTCAGCCGCGCCCTCAGAAGAAGTTGAAAATTTTTAGTTTGTCTTAAACAAAGGTGTTTTTATATACTATGCATAGAGAATATAGCAGCAGGAGAGGGTGCGACAAAAGAATTACCTTATAAGAGGGGTTCAGTGAGCGTCCCGACGTAAAGTCGGGGAAGCGAACGACGACGAAATGGGGAGATTATCTCCCCTTGTAGAGCGCCCCGACGAGAGGGAAAACCTTCCGAGTCGGGGGCGGCTAATCCGCCCTGAACACGAAGTGTGAAGGGTGCGACAGAGGCTGGGTAGCTCAGATGGTCAGAGCGAGCGTTTCATAAGCGTTAGGTCGTGGGTTCGATTCCCACCCCAGCCATGAATTAAGGGTGTAGGGTATAGGGTAGAGGGTGTAGGGAGGAAGGTGTTTTATGTCCGATTATTACATAACCAGAGAAGGCTACGAGAAACTCAAAAAAGAAATTGAAAACCTCAAAAAAGAAAAAGCCCTGATATCAGTTGAAATCGGAGAAACAAGGGAGCAGGGGGATTTAAGGGAAAACGCCGGCTATGCCGCTGCCAGGGAAAGACAAAGCCTGATATTGAAAAAAATGGCGGAAATTGAAAACAAACTCAAATCCGCCAAAATCACGGACGAGCTTAACATAAACACGGAAGAAATAAGAATAGGGGCAACGGTGACGCTTTTTGACGAGAACACAAAAAATCATCTGACATACACTCTCGTCACTTCGGACGAGGCAGACCCTGCAGAAGGAAAAATTTCAATCAATTCTCCGCTTGCCCAGGGATTGCTCGGAAACAAAAAACAGAGTTCCGTAAAAATAAAGCTGCCCAAGACGGATAAAATATTTAATATAATTGAAGTAGAATATAAATAGAATTAAGGATTAGAAGTTTCGTAAATGCTCACTGAAGCACGTCATTTTTGTGGGAATGACAACGGGATTCGCTGAATATTTACCTGAAAGCGAAGCGGCTTAATACTTAATTCTGAATTCTTAATACTTAATCCTGCATACACAGGAGGAATTTATGGCTTTTTGGGGACAAAAACAGGAACCGGAAAACGAACAGGTTCAGCAACCTGCATCTCAACAGAGCCTGGATGAAAACCATCAGAACCTGATAAAAACCAAAGGGAGAACGCCTTCAATAGATCTTGCCATAAAGCTCAGCGATTTGATACTTGAACACGCTGTAAAAGAAAGGGCAAGCGACGTGCACATAGAGGGACAGGGCGCCAATTTAAGAGTAAGGTTCAGGATTGACGGAATTCTTCAGGATATGCTCAATGCCCCGAGAAACGCCGAGCTTCCCCTTACCCAGAGGATAAGAGTGCTTGCAGGCTTTGACCCCGAACCCCCGACAAGCTTCAGAACCGAAGAAGGCCGCTTCCAGAAAATAATAGCCGGAAGGCCCATTCAGGTCAGGGTTTCCTCTTTTCCGACCGTAAACGGAGAGAAACTGGTTTTAAGGGTTCTTGACAGACAGCAGCTGGGTCTTGACCTTGAGCAGTTAGGCATGGACGAATCAAATCTCTCTATCATAAAAAAGATGATAAGAAATCCTTACGGCATTTTTTTTATAACAGGCGCCACGGGCAGCGGGAAAACCACGACTTTATACGCCATACTTAAAAACATCAATACGCCGATGATAAATGTAATAACGCTTGAGGACCCGGTGGAATACAGGCTTGAAGGCATAAACCAGGCGCAGATAAGCGCCAAGACAGGCTTTACATGGGCAGAGGGTCTGAGAACGATTCTCAGGCAGGACCCCGACGTCATAATGGTGGGAGAAATACGGGATTATGAATCGGCTGAAATAAGTTTGAGGTCCGCTCTTACCGGTCATTTGCTCTTTACCACCATACATACCATAAACGCGCCGAGCATAATAGAAAGGCTTTTTGAAATGGGCGTGCCTCCCTTTCTGATCGCGTCTTCAATGCTCGGGGCTGTTTCACAAAGACTGGTCAGAAAAGTATGCAGAAACTGCGCGCAGAAGGCCGCTCCTCCTTCCGAAGTGGTAGTGAACGAATTCATAAAGAACATGGATCCGATAGAGGGCAAAGTCGTAAAAGAACTGATTCTTGAGGCCAACGCGAACTACATGGTTGAAAAAGGCTGCCCGGCGTGCAGAAACACGGGCTATGTCGGCAGAACAGGGATTTTTGAACTGATGCTGATGAATGAAGACATAAGAAAACAGGTTCTGGAACATTCGCCCACCGATGTTTTAAGGAGAACCGCCATCCAGGCAGGGAAAATGAAAACCATTCTCATGGACGGCATAATGAAGGCAAGAAGCGGAGTTACGACTCTGAGCGAAGTAATAAGAGTGACCGCAACGCTGGTGTAATAACAGCAGTGAATAGTGATTAGTGAATAGTTAACGACAACGAATGGTTGGAACCGCTTGTGAAAATTATTGTAATGAAGTTTGGGGGAACGTCTCTTGCTGAGCCCGAAAAGATAAAAGTAGCAGCTGATAAAATCATTTCGGCAAAAAAAAAAGGCTTTAAAGTCATTGCGGTAGTTTCTGCTCCTTCCGGCATTACGGACGACCTGATTCGTTTATCCCGCTCCATGTCCCTGAAACCGCAGAAAAGAGAACTTGATGCATTGATTTCAACAGGAGAACGAATAAGCTCTTCTCTTATGGCAATGGCGATATCGGCGAAAGGCCATAAAGCCGTTTCTCTTGACGCGTCTCAGGCAGGCATAAAAACCGACGACACGCATGTTTCAGCCGATATAATAGCCGTAAATACGAAAAGAATCTCCTTAGAACTTAAAAAAGGCAAGATAGTCGTAATAGCCGGTTTTCAGGGAATAGATTCAAAATCAGACGTAACCACTCTTGGAAGAGGCGGTTCTGATTTTACAGCCGTAGCTGTCGCCAAAGCGATAAAAGCCGACATCTGCGAGCTTTATACGGACGTCAAAGGCATTTATGCGACGAATCCTGCGACGGACCCGAAAGCGAAAAAAATAAAAAAAATAAACTACGACGATTTAATAAAACTTTCAAAAAAAGGAACCGAAGTCCGCCAGATTAAGGCAGTCAGATACGCTGGGAAACATCTTGTCCCTCTGCATATAAGATCGTCTTTTCATTCTGAAACCGGGACATTTATTACTGCGTAGTTCAGTAACGACAAAAAATAAAATTTGTGGAAATCGCCTAAAATTTGATATTCTTTAAGACATGTTAAAAACAGTTAAATACATCGTCGGCATTTTGTGGCTTTTTGCAACGATACTGATGACTTATTTTGCCCATATACTGATTAAGGCCGAAACCGATCCCCAAAAAACATGGGCATGGTTTGTAATGTGGGGGTTTTCTTTCATTTCCATAACGCTTCTGACCTACAACATCATGACTGCCCGCGGAAAGAAACAACACTAACCCGAAAAACTCAGTTGCCTATGGCTTTCATTGAGAAATAGCCGTATAAAAAAATGCACCTGAGTTTTTCGGAATTCTAAATTTTAAATTATAAATTCTTAATTTAGGAATAATTCAAAATTCAACACTCAAAACTCA
>JACQWV010000064.1 GCA_016209085.1 Elusimicrobiota bacterium | reverse complement strand
AGACCAACCCGAATAGACCTACTACTTTTTAAATATTATATGTAGCCCAAAATCATTGTACTGTTACTGTTATGTAAAACGTCACCCTTTAAAAACAAAAGAGCAATACCACCGGAAGTTGCCTCGTCTTTTTTAAAAAATGACTTCTTCCATGCGAGAAAATATCAGCAGGAATTTGTAATATGTATTATAAAATCACTGGCACAAGAACCTAATAAAACATCTGTGAAAGTAGTGAAGAAAAAGATGTTATCAGGTTTAAGTTGACACTAACATCTGATAAAGGCAGGATTATTACATAATCAAAAAATCACCCCACCACCCGCTTGCCCGAAAACGCCTGCCCGCCGAAGCCTTGCCGCCTTTGGCGAGCCTCGCCTCTGGCGGGGCGCAGGCGGGGGCATTCTGCCCGAAGCGGGTGGCGGGGTCATACTTTGCTTGAGATTTATCCCAGGACCGGAAGAACAAACCAGATAAGAGTGCATCTGGCGACTTGCAAGTTTTACCGCTCCGCTGCCTGAAGATTTTATATCGGCCGTTCAGAATCTGGATATTGACGAAAAAATCCTGAAATCTATTCTTTGAAACACGTTGTTTTCTTCCTCAAGCCTTGCAAGAAAATTTTCGTCTATTTTTTTCTCAATCGCCTGTGAAATAAGCTGTTCGGCGTTGCTGCAATGGGTTTTAATCCTTGAAGCGGCATATTCCGGATGAGAATTTATATAGATA
Organism: Elusimicrobiota bacterium; assembly: GCA_016209085.1. Lineage (GTDB taxonomy): Bacteria > Elusimicrobiota > Elusimicrobia > Elusimicrobiales > UBA9959 > JACQWV01. The sequence continues at coordinate 9,283 of JACQWV010000064.1, read as the reverse complement.
AGGAACGGCCAGTCGGATGCCTGACTCAAAAGAACCTCTCTTGCCGCCTGGTTAAGAGCCCTGGCAGTCGCATGGTTTATATCCTGATTCCTGAATCTGTTTGCGGCATTGATTATTTTCTCCGCCGTCTGCGCCAGTTCGGGATAAATCCAGTCGTTTGATTCGTTAAGCCAGGGGTCAAAATACCCGCGCTCCCCCCATGAAGACATTCCCGGATTAAGCGCTTCCGGCTCGTTGCAGGAATTCAAAAACTCGCCGGGCGTCACGAATTGCAAGCCGGGCCTGTCCTGTCTGATTTTTCTTATGACATTTTCAAGAAACATCGGCCCCTCAAACCACCAATGCCCGAAAAGTTCGGCGTCAAAACATTCGACTATCAGCGGTCTTACGTTTTTTGAAGAATATATTTCATCGGCCTGCTCAACCCGCCTGCGGATAAAGTCATCGGCGTGCCTGCCTGCAAGCAGAGCGGCTTCTTCGGGATCATAATATTCTTTGCTTGAAAGCTCTACGTTCCCGGTTATCCTGTGATATTTAATTCCTATGGGCCGTTTCTGTCCATCGGCCCCGAGGCACGGCTTAATATATTCACAATCCGAATCATAACCTATGTCTCTATAAAACTCTCTGTACTCGGGAGCGCCCGGGTACCCGAATTTTGAACTCCATACCTCCATGGAAGATTTTGAATCCCTGGCAAACAAATGTATGCCGTTCAAGGTTTTTGCCGGAGCGTAAACGCCCGGCTGCGGCGCCGGGACGGACTTATCAAAAGAATGGGATTCGGTGAAAATGTAATCAAATCCGGAGTTTTTCAGATATGTCTGAAGTCTCGCGTCATAACCGCATTCAGGCAGCCAGAAGCCGTTTGATTTTACGTTAAACCTGTCCGCATAGTCGTCGCCTGCAACGGCTATCTGAGCGCGGATAACCTCAGGCTGAATCATCAACGGCAGTATTGCGTGAGTGGCGGAAGTGGTTATTATTTCTATCTGCCCGGTATGCTGGAATCTTTTCAGGGGCGTTATAAGATCCGCGCTATATTTATAAACAAGTTCGGCGGCCTGATTGTAAAGCTGACGATACGCCTCAACGGTTTTAGACAACCTTGAGTCCTGAGAAACCCTTTCAGATTCCTTTTCTAAAAATTCAATTCTTGATTCTATATATCTTGCAAGTTTCTTTTCCAGAATCTCATTTTCAAGCATCGCCCCGAGCGTGGGAGATATTGAAAGAGTTAAAGCGGGTCTTATGCCTTCAACTGAAAGTCTTTCAAGCAGCGATATCAGAGGAACGTATGTTTCAACTACCGCCTCAAAAAACCAGTTTTCTTCAAGCGTCTCATCATGGCGCGGATGATTTATATACGGAAGATGAGCGTGAAGCAGAAATAAAATGGAACCTTTGGTCATGTCGTCTCTCTTTTAAAAAAACTGCTGCCGGACCCGCACTGGCCCGCTGTTTCAGTCTCTAATGGGATTTCAATTACATTGGATTCCATCGCTGTCTCCGCGGTTTCTTTCCCCGCATATACGACGGCAGCCGCATAATAAAACTTTCCCTGCCGGGGGGGCTTAAGATAAACTTTAAACCTGTCCCATCTGAATGAATATTCCCCGGCAAGAGTCTTGTCCTCGTCATAATAAAGTTTTATCATTATTTCTTCTTTAAGCTCGCCGCTGGAAAAAGCGCCGGTTCTTGACTCGGTCCACTGCCAGAAAACGAAAATGGAATTCGGATTTTTAGGCAAAATCACCAGCCTGTCTTTTAAGGAAATATTGGTTTGTGGTGAAATAATTTTTTCTTCTGTCTTATCCACAATTATAATTTACAATATTTTTGCGAAATAGAAAACTATTTTTTATAAAATATTAAGGCTCGCCAACATCGGCGAGCCGATTACGGCGATATTTGAAAGATTACGGCGATTTTTATAGGATTATCTCTGTAATCGTTTTTTGTTATCGCTGTAATCTCTTCAGGAGAATCATATGAAAGCAATATGCAAAACAAAGACGGGACCGGGAGCCGAATACATTGAAACCGATGTCCCGTTCATAAACAAAGACGAACTGCTTATAAAAATACATCATGCCTCCATCTGTGGCAGCGATGTGCCGATATACGGCTGGACGGGCTGGGCCCCGAAAAGAATAAAAACTCCGATGGTCTTCGGCCACGAATTGTGCGGCGAAGTGGTTGAAATCGGGCAGCTTGCAAAGGGATTCGCAAAAGGCGATTTTGTTTCAATAGAATCGCACATATTCTGCGGGCTCTGCTACCAATGCAGAAACGACCAGCGTCATGTTTGCGTCAACGTCAGGATAATAGGCATAGACTGTCCGGGAGGATTTGCGGAATTTGCGGCCGCGCCGGCCAGATGCGCCTGGAAGCATACGGATAACTCCCTTAAACAAATAGGCTCAATTATGGAGCCTTTCGGAAATGCCGTATATGCAACGCTTGTAGAGGACATAACAGCCAAATCCGTGCTCGTCTCGGGCTGCGGACCCCAGGGCCTGTTTGCCGCCGCGATTGCAAAAGCCGGCGGAGCAAAACTGGTAATCGGCCTTGAAACCTCGCCGTTCAGACAGAAACTTGCAAAAAAAATGGGCGCGGATTTTGTCCTGGACCCGCGGGATAAAGACATACTGGACCGGATAAAACGCATAACCAGGCCGTCTGACGGAATGGACGCGGTTCTGGAAATGTCCGGCAACCCGCAGGCGATAGAACTGGCATTGAAAGCCGCAAGATACGGCGGCAGATTCACCGCTTTCGGCATCCCGGGCAAAAAAATAAAAGTTGACTATTCCAATGAAATCGTTTTTAAGGGGCTCACGGTGCGCGGCATAGTCGGAAGGGAGATATTTAAAACCTGGTATAAAATGGAAAGCATTCTAAAATCAAGGGCCGTTGACCCGAAACCGGTGATAACTCACGTTTTTAAATTTAAACATTTCAGAAAAGCCTTTGAAGTCATGAGCTCAAAAAACAAAAATTGCGGAAAAATAGTCCTTGTGCCGTAGGGGAAAGGGTATAGGGTAGAGGGTAGAGTATTAAAGAAAAATATAGAACTTAAAGAGGACAGGGGATAGAGAATATGAAATTTCCTAATCTTAAATTCATTGACGATGAGATAGCGGTTCTTAAAAATGAAAACAGGCTTCTTAAGCCCCGGGTCCTTGAGTCAGCGCAGGAGCCTGTCGCCATAATTGACGGCAAAAAAATAATAAATCTTACTTCCAACAATTATCTTGCGCTGGCCAATGACCCGCGTGTCAAGAAAGCCGCCATCAAAGCGATTGAAAAGTACGGAGCCGGTTCTGCCGCAGTGAGAACGATAATAGGCACTATGTCTTTGCATATTGAGCTTGAAAAAAAATTCGCGGCTTTCAAACATGCCGAGTCAGCTATATTGTTCCAGTCCGGCTTCACTTCAAATACGGCTGTGTGCCAGTCTCTGATGTCAAGCGAAAACGATCTTCTTATATCCGATGAACTCAACCATGCGTCAATAATAGACGGAGCGAGGCTCGCAAAATCTACGAGAAAAATATATCCCCACAAAGACATGAAGGCTTTAAAAGAAATTCTTGAATCCAAAGAATCTATCAATGCCAGAAGAAAAATGATAGTGACCGACGGCGTCTTCAGCATGGACGGGGATATCGCTCCGCTGTACGAGATAGCGCGGTTAGCGTCCGGATACGGCGCGTTCGTCATGGTTGACGATGCGCACGCAAGCGGAGTGATAGGAAAGCAGGGCAGGGGGACCGTGGATTATTTTAATCTGCACGGCAAAGTGGAAATACAAATAGGGACTCTTTCAAAAGCATTCGCGGCGGTCGGGGGATACGCTGCTACCACGCAAAATTTGAGAGATTATCTGGGTTCCGTTGCAAGGCCGTTTTTGTTTTCAAGCTCCCAGCCGCCTTCCGTAGCCGCGACCTGCCTTGCGGTTCTTGACATACTGCTCAACGATGATTCAATTCTTAAAAGGCTCTGGGACAACGCTAATTTTTTCAAAGAAGAAATGAAAAAAGCAGGTTTTGACATAGGCCAAAGCCAGACTCCGATAACCCCGATAATGGCAGGAGATACTGACAAAGCAGTTAAATTCTCTAACATGCTTTTTGAGGAAGGCGTATTTGCGCTTTCCATAGGCTATCCGACTGTGCCCCGGGGAAAAGAAAGACTCAGGACCATAATCACTGCCGGGCATACCTTCAATGACCTGGAAACCGCAGTTAAAAAATTCAAAAAATCCGGCAAAGCATTGGGAATAATTTAACCTGAAAAATTCAGTTGTCTCCTGATTTTATTGATAAATTGTTAAATAAAAAAGTTCTACTGAATTTTTCAGGAATTTTAAGTTATGAATTATAAGTTATTAATTTCAGACAACTTAAAACTTATAACTCCCGAATCCTTTAACTGAAGGATTCGGGTTAATGTTTCAGGTGTCTTATTCCGGCGAATACCATTGAAACGTTTTTCTGGTTGCACAAATCAACGCAGTTGTTGTCCTCCAGCCCCCCTCCGGGCTGAATTATGGCCGAAACCCCGTTATTGAGAGCCTCGCCGAGAGTCTTTACGGACATCGGAGCGTCGCTCGCAAGCACGATAGGATTGCCGGGCTCTATTATCGGGTGCTTTTCTTTTGATTTTGCAACCGCTATTTTCAGGCTTTCTAAATTCGTAGGCTGGCCCGCCCCTATTCCTATGGTCTGGCCTCCCTGAACCAAAACCATGGAATATGTTTTTGCGTGTTTAGCTGTTTTAAACGCTATTTTCATAGAGTAAACTTCATTGCCGGAAGGCTGTCTGGCTGTCGCGGCGACAAAGCCGTCAAGAAAAGTCCTGTTGTCCTTGTCCTCAATAAGAATTCCTCCTGAAACGGAATGTATTTCAACTTCATTCGGCGAAAGCAGCATGGATGGGACCATTATAACCTTGAGATCCTTTTTAAGTTTCAGAAAATCAACGGCCTCTTTCGTGTAATCCGAAGCAATCACGCATTCTATAAATTCTTCTGAAATGACCTTTGCGGTTTCCAAATCAACGGGTCTGTTGAAAGCAGCCACTCCTCCGAAGGCCGCCTGGAAGTCCGACCTGAAAGCGTGATGAAAAGCTTCAGAAGGCTTTCCGGCGCAAACCAAAGCGCACGGATTTGAATGTTTTACTATGGCGCAGGCAGTGTCTTCAAACTCGCTTACGAGTTCCAGAGCGGTGTCAATGTCTATGTAATGGTTTAAATTAAGGGGTTTTCCCTGAATCACGTTTGCCGACGCAAGCCCCCACGGTCTTGAACCGCTCAAAGAATAAAGAGCGGCTTTTTGATGCCTGTTTTCGCCGTACGCAAGGTCTTCCACCTTTTTGAGACCGAGAACCATCTCGTCTTCAAGGAAACTGGGGTTTTGCGCCAGATACTGGGCTATTGTTGAATCATAGTAGGCGCAGTAATAATACGCTTTCGCGGCAAGGGAGCGCCTCCGCTCAACGGGAAATTCTTCAAATTCCTTAAGCGCTCCGAGAACCATGTTGTAATCTTTCGGGTCGCATACCACGACCGTATCAATGAACGAACGGGCAGCCGCTCTCAGGAGCGTGGAATTGGCCACGTCCAGATAATTTGAAAGCTCTTCAGGGATAAAATCATCCTGGCCGACTATGCGGGAAACGGGATACAGATTTGAAACCACGACTAAAGGCTTCGGAATTTCAAAATCCGCAGCCGGGAATTTCTGGTTATAAAAAGCCCAAATCACGGGCGCGTGAACCGGTATGGCATAAGGCATTTCTTCAACGTCTATTTCAGACTGTTTCAGCAGTTTTAAAGTTGAACCTGAGGAATAAATCTCAAAACCGATCTGTAAAAGCTCGTCGGCAAACTCAACTATTCCCGTCTTGTCGTACACGCTTATATAGGCAATCTTATCCATAAATTATAAATTTTGAATTTTAAATTATGAATTGCCAAGCATCGTCAAAAATTCTTCCTCAGTTATTATCTTTACGCCTAACTTTTTCGCTTTTTCAAGTTTACTTCCTGGATTCTGCCCTGATACGAGGAAAGAAGTTTTGGAAGAGACGCTTGAAGATTCCTTCCCGCCGGATTCCATCGCCTTTTTCCGCGCTTCTGCCCTGGTTATTGAGGTCAATTCGCCGGTAAAAACAAAAGTCATATTCTGCAATTTTAAATCCCCTTTCTTTCTCTCAGGTTCTATCATGTTAACGCCATGATTCCGGAGCGTATCAACAAGGATTTTAACCTCTTTCTGTCTGAAAAAATCCAGAACGGATCTGGCGATAACAGGCCCTATTTCCGGTATTCTGCCGAGTTCCTCCGGCCCGCTGTTCATTAAATCCTTCATGCTTTTGTAACGGCCGGCAAGGGTATCAGCCGCCTTTGCTCCGACATGCTGTATGCCTAAAGCGTAGATAAGCTTTGACAGGGGCTGTTTTTTGCTCTTTTCAATCTGTTCCAGAAGGTTGTCCGCTTTCCTGTCTTTGAAAAGCTCCAGTTTAAAAAGGTCTTCTTTTTTAAGCCCGTATATGCCGGAAAAATCTGAGACGATTTTCCTGTCGACAAGCTGTTCAACGGCCGCATCCCCCATTCCTTCTATGTTCATCGCCTCTCTTGACGCGAAATGCAGCAGCCTTCTCCTGACCTGCGCCGGACATGAAGGATTGATGCATCTGTAAGCCACTTCTTCCTCGTTTTTGTAAATTTTCAAACCGCATGACGGACATTTTTTCGGAACCCGGACTTTTTGTTCCGTTCCGGTCCTGGATTTCAGGACAACGCCCGTTATTTTTGGAATCACGTCCCCGGCTCTTTCAAGAACCACTCTGTCGCCGATTTTTAAATCCAGCCTTTGTATCTCGTCAAAGTTATGAAGCGTGGAATTTGATATGACGACTCCCCCGCACTTCACGGGCTCAAGCTCTGCGACCGGAGTTATAACGCCTGTCCTGCCGACCGAGAACCTTATGTTATTTACCTTGGTGAACGCCTGCTGCGCGGGATATTTGAATGCTACGGCCCATCTCGGGCTCTTGGCGGTCGTTCCGAGAATTTTCCGGGCATTAAGGCTGTTTATTTTCACGACCAGCCCGTCTATCTCATAGGCGAGAGAAAATTTTTTCGCAGAATGTTCGTTATAAAAGCTGATGACTTCTTCGGCGTTCGCGCATAATTTTTTCACGGAAGGCACGGCAAAACCCATATCCCGGCACGTCTTTAAATACTCCCAGTGGGTTTCCGGCTCTTTCATGCCAGCGGTAGCGCCGAAAGAATGCGCGAAGAACTTCAGTTTTCTGCCGGCCGTAACGTTTGGGTCTTTCTGCCTCAGAGACCCTGCTGCCGCATTTCTCGGATTTGCAAAAGGATCGCTTCCGGAAGAAATCTGCTCCTCCCTGATGGCTTCAAAATCCTTCTTCTCCATGTAAACCTCGCCCCTCACCTCAAAAAGTTCCGGCGGCTGTCTAATTCCCAGAACGAGAGGAACTGGCCGTATGGTCTTGACGTTTGAAGACACTTCTTCCCCTGTCCGGCCGTCGCCTCTGGTGGATGCCCTGTAAAAAATCCCGTTTTTGTATTCTATGGAGCAGGAAAGCCCGTCTATTTTCGCCTCAGCCACCAGTTCAAATTCCTCCTCTTTCAGCAGGCCGGCGGTCCGTTTGTGCCATTCCATGAATTCTTCAGTAGAGTAGCAGTTGTCCAGAGACAGCATGGGAGAAGCGTGTGGGACCGGCTTGAACAGGTCTACGTATTCCCCCCCGACTCTCTGAGTGGGAGATTCCGGAGTGATGAACTCAGGATGGCCGTTCTCCAGCTCTTTGAGTCTCTGCATCAATCCGTCGAACTCGGCATCGCTTATTTCAGGACTGTCAAAAACATAATAAAGCCGCTCGTGCTGCCTAACAATTTGATTCCCACCCCGCCGGTTATATTTTCAGGTCCTGCTTTTTGTTTTTGATTTCCAGCCGCCATGTATCCGGCTCTTAAATACAAGCCGTTTACAACCTGATATTCCGTGCCAAGACTTATTGTATTTTCTTTGTCATATATCAAACGCTTTACGTCCATTGCAAGCCTGAAACCAGGTATCAGGTCGTATGCCATGCCCAATGTTATGGAAAGAGGTAAGGGGTCCCTCTGGTTTATGTATTTTAAGCCGGGTCCTATGTTCTTGGCTGTTATTCCTGCTGTAATAGGTTTGTTTTTGAATTTATGCGTGATTCCCAGGTCTATTGCCGCTGTTTCTGCTTTTTCACCTGCTATTTCGCTTGTTATAAGTTTGAGGTTTATTCCTGCGTTTGTCTGAGAAGTCAGTGATTTGCCTGCTGACAGGTTTATCGTCTGGTCATAGGCTTTAAAATCTCCCTGGGCCTGCCTGTTTATGGTTCTTTGCTGTATTTTCTCATGGCCAAGCCTTGTTAATGATAATGCAAGGGTTCCTATGGCTTTTGACGGAAAGGCTATTCCTATGAAATCAAGGTTTGTGTCAAAGTACTGGCGGCTATGCATTGCTCCGAATTGTCTGGCGTTGAGGTCTGCAAGGCCTGCCGGGTTTGTCTGGGCCGCGTTTATGTCGTTGCTAAGAGCGACAGACGCGTTGCCCATTGCAGAGGGTCTGGCTCCGATGGTTGTGTTTAAAAAATCCGCTCCTGATTCTATGGCGTTTGTGATTTTTACCGTGGGGGTCAGAAGGAAGGCAAAGATTATTATAAAAAACCATGGTCTACAAAGCCAATATATCGTTTTGTTCATAATAACGCCTCCGGCTAAATCGCTCTTTACCTGATTACTGCCTGCCGTAGCTGTCCGCCCCCCGCCCATCAGAGCGAGGCTCGCCTTCGGCGGCAGACGGACGATTAGCACAGGCGGGCCTGCCTCGCCGAAGTTTTAACGTAGGCGGGCGAATTTGCCTTTTGCTTTGAGTTTTTGGCCTGATTTTTCCGCTTCTATATAATAATAGTAAATTCCGCTGGGTATGTTCCCTGTCCACGTGTATTCATAAGCGTAACTTAAGCCATTGCCGTCGTCTATCATCTGCGGCATTTGCGTTATCGTGTGTTCATGGGCTATTCTGCCTGATACTGTATATATTCTTATGGTTACTTTGTCCGCTATTCCTGTTTCTATGTGGAATGTGGGGTTTTCACTGCCTTTGGCAGGATTGGGGAAGACATAGACTTCGCCAAGCCTGAACTCGGCTGAAGGCCCTGTCTGCGGCACGGCTGATATTATTTCTTCTTTTTTTTCTTCCTGCAC
>JACQWV010000117.1 GCA_016209085.1 Elusimicrobiota bacterium | reverse complement strand
TCCCCACGCAACGTCAACGGAACCGTTTCTAATTTCCCAGTGCTTGTTGTTTGCAGAACCGCCCGCTGCAGAGCTACGAATAGAAGGTCCACTAGAAGCAGAAGGGTCAGAAATATGCAATTTAGTCGCTGGCCCCGTCGTGCCGATGCCGACGTTGCCGCTTATATAGGTATTGTGTGCCAAAATTCCATTAGCAACAAAATTATGCGTTCCTTCTACCTCTATGTCATAAACTTGTTCTTTTCCATAGAATTCAATAGAAATAACGCGGTCCCAAAGAATGTCTCCGTCTGTTTTCTTGACATAATTAGGAATTCCTGGTATACTGTTCTTAAGATGGGCAGACCTTTTGACTGGCAAAATTACATTTCTGTCAACCCCGAAATTTGCCATGGCAAACCTTGTTTTAAAGGAACCCGCGTCATGGTGACTGATATTCTCGAACTGCTTGAAGCAGGATCCTCGTTGAGCGAAATACGCTCCGGCTATCCGATAGTAACCCGTCGGCACATCCAGGCCGCGTTGCGGTTCGCCCGCGAAGCTGTTCAAAACGGCAGGTACGTCCCCTTTCTCCAACTCCGACATGCAAATCCTAGTTGATGAGAATATGGATGTCAGGGTCATCCGGCTGTTTAGAAGGCTGGGCCACGACGCAAAAAGAGTCCCGGCCGGTTTCAAGAACGGCGCCGTGATGCGATTGGCGATACAGGAAAGCAGGGTCATTGTGACGCGCGACGCGGACTTTACTGATGCGGTCAGATTTCGGGCTTCACGCACTCCCGGCATCATCCATGTAGACATCCATCCGCCCCGATATGCAGCCATTGCCCCGGCGCTGTCTTCTTTTCTGGAATCTGTCTCAGGCAAGAACTTATCCGGCCGGCTTTTTGTGATTGGCGAAACCGGGTACGTGGAATTCACGTAGAGAGTACGCGGCGCCGCGATTTCCTCGCCTGCCGAGATTTCAATTACCCGTCTCCATCCTGAGCGTGTTAGATACGGATGATTGCCTGTAGTGCGGATTTTGCGTCCCGAAGCAGTCGTGAGTTTATAAACAGGTTTTATTCCCATGTCTAACAAAGCTTTGATTTTTGCCGGCACGATTTTCCCGGTTTTTTCGTTTAGGGATAAAACATATTCGCCGCCTTTGACTTGATCAATGCGGACATAAGAAATCTCCCTATTTTCATCAGAAAACGGCTGGGTTGAATTTTCTTTTGATAAGACAATAGGCAATAAGGTATCACCGGCGACGCAGAGACCTTCCACATGGAGTTTTTGTGCGGGCGCAGTCGTCCCGATGCCGACGTTGCCCTGCGTTACAAACACGTGCGTTCCTAAATAAATTCCCTGCGCATATGCAGTTATTGTATCCACATTGACAATGTCAAATCCCGCCATGTTCAGCGTGGTGGTTGCCACATGGTTGCCCAGATTGTCGCCGGCGCCGATACTATCGTCTGCCCAGTAAACAAAGCCTGCTCCAGCGCTTTTCATCACTTTTCCGGCCGCTCCTGAGCCGTATTTGAGGTTGCCCTCTGTTATCTGAACCGTGCTGAGGAATACGCCGTATCCGGCCGCCGTGACGGTATCGCCGAAGTAACCGAAACTATTTACAGTAATTGACGAGCCAAAATAAGCGTAAGAACTGATTTGCACTTTTCCGCGGACAACCAGATTGCCGGGGCCTGATTCAATCTGCGGAGTAAGACCTGCAGTTGAGCCGAATATTGAAAAGCCTTTTATTTCAACATCAGAATCAGACCATACGCCGTCTGTGCCAAGAACTGTTAAATCATCTTCAGCGCCTAATTCGGTTTGGCTTTGGGAATAGAGAATAGAGGCGAGAGGATAGAGGAGAGAGAATAGAAACAGGAAAAGAAAGAAAGGAGGTGATAAGGTGATAAGGTGATAAGGTGATAAGAAATTATGAAGTTTGGATAAGATTTTGGGTTTCATAAACGCCTCCAATTAATTGCAGGTTTAACCTGCTTTTTAAATTTTTGATAGTTTGATATAATTTTTGGTATACTAAGAGTATGAGACATGCAAAATTGTTTTCCGACGAAAAGTGGATACAAAAACACTTTACCCAGTTGGTAAAGAAATATGGTGGTAAATATGTGGTTGTTGCTGAACATGAGGTATTTGTCGGCGACGACCCCTCAGAATTGGAACAAAAAGCTCGCCAGAAGTATCCTAAATCCATTCCTTCTGGTGTGCCAGTCCCAAGACCACAAGATTTTTCATGCGCGCTATAAAGTTTTCTTATGTCCGTTATAAAGATAAAGTTGCGCCTGTAATCTGGTTTCGCGTTAAATTCAAACAAAAATGGCATACTGTGTGGGCATATGTGGATTCCGGCGCTACATTTACTATCCTGACCGCAAAGGAAGCTGATAGAATCGGATTGGATTATCAGAAAGGCAAACAGGTTATGGTAACCGTAGGAGACGGCGGGGCTATTCCTGTATATATTCATAAACTTCAAGCTATGATAGGTGATAAAATATTCAAAGCAACTATAGGTTTTTCTCCCAGACTGGGAATAGGATTTAACCTTCTTGGCCGACATGACATTTTTAACCGTTTTGATGTAACCTTTAGCGACTCTAATCAGTCTGTAATATTTCGCCCCATAAGATAAGTTTCTTTTTTCTGTTTTTGTCTGTGTCATAAATGCTCACTGAAGCACGTCATTTTCGTGGGAATGACAACGGGATTCACTGAATATTTACTCTGTGTCATAAGACAAAATTGTTTTCTCCTTAAAGCGGTTCTTTCATCCCTAATCTGTAATAGTGGCGACACTGGCGCCACTACTATGCTTGCCAAGGGCAAGCAACTACAAAAATCAATCAGTCGTTGCATGCCCCTCCCGTTACAATATTGATAAACATTTAAAAGTGATGTATACTATACATTACATTATGAAACGAACGCAAATATATCTTTCAATGGAGCAGTGGAAAACGCTGCACGCGTTAAGTTTCCGAACGCATCAGTCCATATCAAACCTGATACGGGCCGCGATTGACCGTAAATATCTGGGCGGTCGTCACCCGGATTTTGAATCCGGCATAAGAGCGGCGTTCGGCATATGGAAAGACCGCAAGGATATAGGGAGCGCCGCCGCTTATATCCGGGCTTTGCGTAAAGACACGCGGATGGAGCGGTTACGGCGGCTAAAAAAGGAACCGCATGAGCGACATAATCCTTGATTCCGATGTTATCATAGAAGTTCTCCGCGGCAACGAGGAAGTTACGGAGGAGGTTATACGCCTCGGCAAATCCGGGCATGCCGTGCTTTACACCCCGGTGTCCGAAGCCGAAATATACCACGGCATCCGGGGAAACGAAGCCGGAAAGGCCGAGGCGCTTTTTTCCGGATGTGCGTCCGTTCCCATAACCGACACTATCGGAGAAAAAGCCGGCCATTACCTGCGCCAGTTCCACAAAAGCCACGGAACGGGCCTGGCAGACGCGCTGATAGCCGCTGCAACTTGCGTTAACAACGCCGAACTTTTTACCTTGAATCATAAACATTACCCTATGAAAGATATTAAAATTTACAAAATTTAGTATAATAATACTATGGGACTTACAACTGTTAAAATGGAAGTCGGAAATCCTGCCAGACCAAAGAAAACCATTGTTTTAGAGTTTTTGGTTGACTCCGGAGCAATATATTCTGTTGTGCCGGAGAAAATTCTAAAAAAACTTGGAATTAAGCAGGTATCTAAAGAGATTTTCACCCTGGCAAATGGCGAGAAAATTAAACGAAAAAAAGGCATTGCTTTATTCAAATTCCAGGGCAAAATCGGTGGGGCCGATGTGATTTTTGGAGAAAAAAGCGATAGTATATTGTTAGGGGCATTTACGCTTGAATCTTTGGGTCTGGCATTGGACCCCATCAAACGAGAACTTAAATCTATTCCATTAATTATTGCGTAAGTCATACATAGTTAAAGAGTTTAATGTGGCGGCAAAGCAAGCTTTGCAACTACATTATGGGCAAAGCAAGCTTTGCAACTACATTATGGGCAAAGCAAGCTTTGCCGCTACAATTTACCACTTACCACTATCCACTAACCACTATTTCCACTATTTCTTCCTGAGCCAGGCCGCTGTTTGCGAGCCTGATTTTATTATCATTAAATAATCTCCCGGATTGGTCCCGCCAGTTACTTCTATTTTAGCGCCGGGAGTAATATTGCCGACTCCGACCCGTCCCTGATTGTCAACATATACGCCTTCACTCGTTGAGCTGCCTCTTATTCTTGCGGTTCCGAGGACATTCATTTCATTGTTGACAGTAAAATAGTTCACGGTTCCTGAAGAGACATAAAAAGTCGTTCCAGCCTGCAGCGTGTCCTGAACATGCACTGAAAGCGGGTCGGTTTCGCCTCCTCCTGCAAAATTGTCGTCCGCGCAAATCCACTGGAGAGTGGGGTTGTCCCACTTAAGCAGTTGTCCGTTTCCACAGCCCGACTGGTTCAGTTTCAGCCTGTCTATGGCAAGGTTGGCTATGTCCTGATTAAAAATTGAACCGTCTACAATGTGCGTTGAAACAATTACATCGCCTATTCTGTTGCCTGAAAGCAGGCCGGACATTATATTTGACGCGTTAAGATTATTTAAGCCCGCGCCGTCTCCATAATACCAGCCTGCTGTTACTGAAGAAGATATTGTGATATAGCCCGTTACTGCATGCGTGCCCAGAGAAGTTATGGCATCGGAGCCGCCGTTCGCGTGAGTAACCGCGTGCGGGCCGGGAAGACCTGAGCCTGAAGTCGGAACCCAGACAGCGCCGTTCCAAAACTTTATAACATTTGCAGAAGAGTCATACCACAGGTCGCCGGAAACTGCGGGAACAGTCGGAGTGGAAGCAGCGCTCGTATAGCGTTTACCTGAATGGAGGAGGGTGTTTATTGAATACGGAGCAGAAGCCATTTCCTCGCGGGGAGAAAGTTTTACTCCTTCTATTTCCAGTTCAAGCCATAAGTTGTTCTGCCAGTCAATTCCCGCCGGCTCAAGCAGGGCAAAGAATACGCCAGTAGAAACTTGCGTGTTGTAGGCAGGGCTTGTCCAGACTTCAGTAGGCGCATAGGAGGAAGTATAAAGTCTGAATATCATCTGTCTTTGGCCTGTTACAAGAAAGCCCTGTTGTCTTAAGTTGCCTTGATATGTGAATTTAACCGGCGGTTCGCCTCTGGCTGGGGGGCCACAAAGGAACAATAAAACAGCGGCAAAAATTGCCTTTGTCCAGTAGTTGCAAAGCTTGCTTTGCATATATTTATTATTCCTTAAATATAGCAGTCATATAGCGGCCATAAACCTTTGCCATGTGCCTGACTTGTAGGGGTCGCCCCGACGTCACGTCGGGACAACTACAATTACTTCTTCTTTATCCAGGCAACTCTGTTCGCAGCAGTAATGTCTCCGGAATACCATTCTTGGATAATGTTACCAGAAGTGTTTCCTCCCAAGACTCTAAGCGCTGTTCCTGCTACAGTAGGTGTATTTATAGCATGAAGATCACCAACCGCATCGCCCAGTTGTGCGTTGCCGTTGACAGTCAGGTTGTTTGTAACAGACGCATTGCCGCCGGTTACATTCACGCCGTTCTGCACGAAAACCGTGCCTGTGCTGGTTATATTGCCATTGAATGTTGATGCTCCGGTGACAGTGAGACCGCTTCCCAATATCGCCGCGCCGTTTGCCCCAAACGCGCCGGTAATTGTCATTGAGCTGTTGTTCAGCAGCGTTATTCCGCCCCCAGCGACGTCTCCATATAACCATGTTTCTATAAGTCCTACACCATCATCCTGATACATTGGAACGCGCCGTGCTGTTCCTGACGGTTCTCCTGCGCCCACTGTGTCGGTCTGCCAGTATGCGAAGCCGTTTCCTGCGCTTTTAAGCACCAATCCCGCCGCACCAGTGCCGACTTTCAGGTTGCCGTCATTAATCTGCACTGTGCTCAGGAAAATGCCGTAGCCGTTCACGGTTACGGAACTCCCGAAGTAAGACATGGGTGCGCCGGCTTGGCCAATCTGCACCGCACTGGATATTGCCACATTGCCTGCTTGGCCTGTTACTAACTGTTGAGCCGCTGGAATAGTGCCGCCGATGAATGTGAAGCCGTCAATATCTGCGTCAGGGTCATTCCAGTTGCCTCCGGTTCCAAGAATAGTTAAGTCGTCCTCTATGCCGAACTCGGTGCCGTTGTCAACTGCAAAGGCAATGCCGGAAAATAATACCAGCATTGCGATTACTGATGTTAGTTTTTTCATCTTCATACTTCCTCCTATGTTAATCAGAAGTCAGATGACAGAATTCAGAAGTCAGATTTTTAAAGAATCTTTTTATTTTATCTGACATCTGCCTTCTGATTTATGACTTCTTTATATCTACCAGATTATCATTAACTTTCCCGTCTTTGAATTTGAATCCGAAACCACTCTCCAGATGTAAACTCCGCTTGCGACTTTTGAGCCGGAATCGGTTGCGGCGTTCCATTTTATTTTCGGTATTGTCAGATTTTCGGGTATTTGTATTGTTTTTACAAGTCTTCCGTCAAGCGTATATATTTCAATACGGCCTTTCTGCGGCAGATTGCTGAACGTGATGCCGTCTGACTCTGTTCCGGTCTGGCCCGCTCCCAAACCAGCGTTGGGGCCGTAAGGCCTGAAAGGCACGGGATAAGAGTAAACAATGTCCACTGAAGTGTCTGCCAGTCCCAACATAGCGTACACGCCTGCTATTTTGAAAGAGGTTGTGATAAGGCGGCTGTTTGTGTCAACCTGAAGTTCCGGCATTTTGACCCACGCCTCTGATTCTTCGTCAAGAACCCAGACTTTCAAGGTGCTTGCTCTGACAGGCGGATACGCGCCGTCAATAAGACCATCTAAGTTTGAATCATTGTAGGGCAGGCTCATGGCGCACGGCTTTAAAAAAGGCTCCGTGTAAAAACTCTCCTCGTCAAAAAGAGCTATTTCATAAATATTTTCCGGTCTTGCGTCGGACCATCCCCCTTCATTGTGTTTTATTTTGTTCGTGGCGTCTATTATCTTGCCTGCATCAACGAACATGGGGCTTGCCTGCGGGTTTTTGTTGAAAGTTATGTCGTAAACTTCTTTTGTCACCGCGTTTGCGGAAACGTTGAGGGCAATCCGGGCCGAAGGATAGTATACCGACGCGGCCAGGGATTTTTGAAATGCAAAATGGGGGGGATTATAAAATCCCAGTCTGTTGGCATAAGTCCCGCCTCTGGTAATCTGCGCATTGGAGGGAATATTTGACTGGGCGATTCCGCCTTTGCTGGAATAATCTCCTTCTGAAACAAGATTCCCTCCGCCTGAAGTTATGGAGCTTTCTACTGAATAGTCTCCAGCCTGGGAGATGCTGGCGTAAACGGCAGTAAATGGTAAATAGCAAATAGTAATTAGTAACATGCAACCTGTGACTTGAGACTTGAGACTTGAGACTTGAGACTTTGTAGTATTCATAATTCTATTAATAGTATATAGGCTTTGATTTATTAAATCCCGAAGAAATTACGAAGATACATTTTAAAAAGTTGTATAATAATAGGGCGAAAGAGCGTAAGCGTGAAAGTGCGTAAACATGGGGAACTACAAAGATCTTATAGTGTTTCAAAAAGCCGATGAGTTAGCCTTTAGAATTTATAAAAGTAAATCCTCACTGAACACCGTTATGTCAGGCAAAAATGTAGGGGCTCAATTCATTGAGCCCGAAAAATATGCGGGTCGGATGAATCCGTCCCGAATAAAAGCGGGTTTGATAAATCAAACCCCTACAAAAACCATGATATCCAAATCTAAAGATCTGTTAGGGACACCACACTAGGGTCTCTGTCTGAAACCAGATATTTGGTTGAATTCTCTAAAAAACTAAATTATATTGATGCGGATGGGTTTGATATCAGAAATTTGATAGAGGAAGTCGGCAGATTACTATGGAGTTTTTACCGTTCCCTGTAACTTACACGCTTATGCTTTTATAGACTTACGAGCTTATGCACTTATCTGCTTATGAACTTTTACATCTGGATAATTTCTCCTGATGAAACATTGACGCACAGATGGAATCAGGCTTTTACGCGGCAGAACTGGAAAGTTTCTGTTTTAAAATCGGTTCCTCGGTCCGGCGCTTTTCGCGCTAACATCAAGGGCATAGCTCTTGTTGAAATGGGAATGGAAGGATTCAGAACGCCCGGGGATTTTGATAATTTTCTAAAACTGAATCACGGCATTTCAATAATCGCTTTTTGCGGTTCCGGAACGGTTTCAAATCACATAATCGCGGGCTGTCTGGAATCAGGAGTTGACGATTTCGTAGATTCTACGATAGACGAGCGCGTTTTAACGGCAAAATTAGTCGCTCACATAAGAAGGACCTTGGTTTCGGATAAATGGGTTGACAATGTCGCTTATTCCTCCACAAGAAGAATCCAGGTTGACAAAAACAGGAAAGCGGCCAGGTTTTACGGCTCAAACGGAAAATTTAAGGAACTGACTGATTTCACTCCCAAAGAATTCGCCCTGCTTTTCATGTTTGTTTCCTTTGAGGGCCAAGTGGTTTCAAGACGCCAAATCTTAGAGCATTTATGGCATGACGAAGCCGGCCATGTGAATCCGGAGACGGTGGACAAGCACGTTGAATCGCTGAGGAAAAAACTGGGAAATTCCGGCAAAAAAATAAAAACTGTTTACGGCGAAGGATATGTGTTTAGAGAATAACAAAAGCCATTCCCCTTTTCTAAAAGGGGTGGCAGACCAAAGGTCTGACGGGGTATTTAAAAAACTTCCCTACAATCCGGCTTTGAAAGAAAAGGCAAGAGAGTTAAGAAAGCAAGGCAATTTATCAGAAGTGTTGCTCTGGAACCAATTAAAAAAAAGACAAATGCTGGGTTTTGATTTTACCAGGCAACAGATAATTGGGAATTATATCGCAGATTTTCATTGTCCTAAATTAAATCTTATTATTGAAATTGATGGGGAAAGCCATAATTTTAAAGGTTCACATGATGAAGAAAGGGAGAAATTTCTAAAATCTTTGGGTTTAAATGTTCTGCATTTTAGAGATCAAGATGTAAAGAAATCACTTGAGGGCGTTTTACAAGAGATAAAAGGATGGATTAAGGAGAATACCCCGTCCGCTCATTCCCCTTTAAATAAAGGGGTGGCAAACCAAAGGTTTGACGGGGTATTCGCGGACACCCCTTTTAGAAAAGGGGAATATTTATGAAAATACTTATAGCTGACGACGACAAGATTTTCCGGAAACTTGTAAAAGAAGTGCTTGAATTGTCGGGTTATGAGGTTCTGGAAGCCGAGAACGGCAGACAGGCATGGGAAAAACTTCAGGCAGAAGGAGCCGATATGGCCGTTCTTGACATCAACATGCCTGAGATGGACGGTATTGAGTTGTTAAAAAATATACGCTCCGGCGAAAAACACAAAGACATGCCCGTTCTCATGCTCACGGTAAGGGCGTTTGCAGAAGACCAGGTTCAAGGCTATGAAACAGGAGCCGACGATTATCTGACCAAGCCGTTTGACAATGAAATTCTGGTCGCAAGGATAAAAGTCCTTGAGAGAAGAATATTAAAGAAAGGGTAGAGGGTGTGGGGTATAAGGTAGACGGTAGAGAGTAGTCGCAAAGCTTGCTTTGCTATAAGGATATGGCGAAAATTCTAATTGTGGATGACGACAATACTATCACCGCTCTTTTTCAGTATTTGTTTCAGGAAGCGAATTATAAAACGGAGACTGCTAAAAACGGGCAGGAAGCTCTTGAGAAACTTGCTTCTTTCGTTCCGGACATAATGATAGTGGACATAGAGATGCCCGTGATGAACGGTCCGGAATTTATAAAAAAACTTCATGAAAAATCCCTGTCAAAACCCGGGCTTAAAAACATTCCTTTTATAGTGATGACCTGTTCAAGCGCCAAGACCATCGGCTCGGATTACGGATTCGGCGGCAACAAATGTTGTAAAGCTTTCCTCCCGAAAATGACGCCTCCCGAGACGGTGCTGGAAATTGCGAATCAGATAATAGAAGCAGTAAACAGCAGGCAGTAACCAGGATACAATATAGGTAAATCCTCACTGAACGCCGTTTCTCTCCCTTTAGTAAAGGGAGATTAAGAGGGATTTGTTAAATCTCCCCTTGCCCCTCTTTACAAAAGAGGGGATTTCAGTGAGGACTTACCAATGTAGCGGTAGAATTGTTATTCGCCAATCATAAACAGCAGGTTCAGATTGAGGTTTAGATTAAGCGGTTAAGTTCTCAACCTTAATCTTAATCTCAACCTGTAGTTAAAAAGGGTGCGCCCCGTTAGAGACAGGTCGTGCTTGCACGACCGTGCTTTGTTTGGGAGTTTTTGTCTTAACTTTCATAATTTGAACGTTTTCGGCATTTGTAGTTGACATTTTCACCAGCGTGTCTCTAAC
>JACQWV010000116.1 GCA_016209085.1 Elusimicrobiota bacterium | reverse complement strand
CTGGTAGGCTTTCGGCAGGTCCGGATAGAAATAATTTTTTCTCGCAAAAACAGAACGTTCGTTTATTCTGCAGTTCAGGGCAAGACCTGCCTTTACGGCAAGTTCAACGGCTTTTTTATTGGCAACGGGAAGGACCCCCGGTTGGCCGGTGCAGACCGGGCAGACAGAACTGTTGGCAGGCGCGTCCATGCTGGCGACACGGCAGCTGCAGAACATTTTTGTGTTTGTCTTGAGCTGGACGTGTATTTCCAGGCCTATTACCGGCTGAAATTCAGTCATAGTGAGTAATGATATCCATTATTTGAAAGTCGCTTTCGTAAGTCAGAATTTTTTTCGCCTCCTGAGGTTCCAGCCGTTTCATGTCAAAAATTTCCGTGTTATCCGCCGGTTTTCCCGCTCCTGAAATGGTTTTCATCAGGTACCAGTCCACGTCTTTTTCAACCAATCTGCCGTTTCTTGTAAACCTGTAATGAGCCGTCATAAGCTTTTTTAAAATGGAACATTTATAGCCGGTTTCCTCTTCCACTTCTCTCATTGCCGCATTCCGGGAAGATTCTCCGTTTTCCAGATGGCCTTTCGGGAAAGTCCAGACTTTCTCTCCTTTCAGGTTTTTCATCAAGATGAGCAGGACTTTCCCGTTTTCAAAAATTACCCCGCCTGCCGAATGTTCATAAAGATTTTTCATAGGTTCTTATCATGTCAAAAACGGCGTATTCGCTTAAAGGCTTAGAAAGAAACTGGACTGCTATAGGCAGACCCGTGGAATGCCTGCCGCACGGCATGGAAATGCCGCTGATTCCGGCCAAATTGCACGGGATGGTGAAAATATCCGAAAGATACATTGAAATGGGGTCGGATGTCTTTTCTCCGAATTTAAATGCCGGGGCGGGAGAGGTCGGGGTGAGAATCACGTCCGCTTTTTTAAACGCCGATTCAAAATCTCCCTTAATAAGGTTCCTTATTTTCTGCGCTTTGAGATAATATGCGTCGTAGTAACCGGCGCTCAGGGAATAAGTTCCGAGCATTATTCTTCTTTTGACTTCAGAACCGAATCCCGCGCCTCTTGTCTTTTTATAAACGTCCGTTAAAGAGGCGTTTTTGTTTTTGAGGCTGAGACCGTATCTTATGCCGTCGTATCTTGCAAGGTTTGAACTCGCTTCGCTTGAAGCCACTATGTAGTAAGCGGGAACGGCGTAACCGGTATGAGGCAGGGAAACGTCAATGAGTTTTGCGCCTGATTTTTCCAGGTTTTTTGCCGTTTCCATGACTTTTGCATGGACTTCCCCGTCAATTCCCCGGATAAAATATTCTTTCGGAAGTCCTATCCTTAGATTTTTTAAGTCAAAATTCCGGGCATATACTGGGTTTCTTATTGAAGTGGAATCTTTAGGGTCATGTCCGGATATAACGGAAAAGCACAGTTCAATATCGTCTATGGCGGTTGCAAACGGCCCTATCTGGTCCAGGCTTGAGGCAAAAGCCGTAAGTCCGTATCTTGAAACAGCGCCGTAAGTGGGTTTAAGGCCGTAAACCCCGCAGAAACCCGCAGGCTGTCTTATTGAGCCGCCGGTGTCGGAGCCGAGGGCAAGCGGAACCATTCCGGCAGCCACGGCCGCTGCCGAGCCGCCTGAAGAGCCGCCGGGGACATGAGCGGCATTGGCCGGATTTTTCGTTTTTTTAAACGCGGAATTTTCAGTGGAGGAGCCCATTGCAAACTCGTCCATGTTGGTCCTGCCTATTATCACTGCGTCTTCATTAATCAATCTCCGGACAGAATCAGCCGTATAAGGCGATATGTAATTTTCAAGTATTCTTGAGGCGCAGGTCATTTTATGGCCGTAATAAAGCAGGTTGTCTTTTATGGCGACAGGCACGCCGGCAAGTTTTCCCGGAGTTTTGCCGGATGCGACTTTTTCGTCAACGGCCTTTGCCTGGCTGGCCGCGCTTTTTTCAAATACTTCAAGAAACGCCCCGATTTCCGCGTCTTTCTCTTTTATGGTTTTCAGGCAACGCTCAAGGACTTCCAAAGCCGTTATTTTCTTTTGTTTAACCTGTTTTGCTATGTCTATTGCTGTTAACATTTGTCGCACTTTCCTAAATTGTAGGGGTTTGATTTATCAAACCCGTTTTCTATTGCGGGCTCAATAAATTGAGCCCCTACCTTTCGCCTATTCAATCACTTTCTTCACTTTTATGAAATCAAATTCCCTGTCAGGCGCATTTTTTAAAATATCTTCCCTGTTTTCAGATTGAACCGGTCGGTCGTCTCTCAGAACATTTCCGTCCTCCTTCGTTCCGTCCGCCTCAGGCGGACAGGCCGCGTGAAAAGCCGGCTGAACTTTGGAAGTGTCAGTCTGATTCAGCATCTCCATCCAGTCCAGAATATTTTTAAGCTGAGTCTGATAAATCCTCTTTTCCTCGCTTGTCAATTCAAGTCTTGCAAGCTCTGCTATGTATTCAACATCTTTCTCGGTAATTTCCATAAATTTAAAAGAGGTCAGGGGATAGAGGCGAGAGGATTTCTCTAACCTCTATCCCCTGGTTTTCATATCGGTTCCAGCGGCGCGTATTTCAGCATGAAAGTCTGTCTTGCGCCTGTGTCAAAGTAGACCGTCACTTTGGCGTATTCGCCGGAGCCTATTTGTTCAACAACCGTGCCGGGGCCGTAAATGGGATGAAGCACGCGTCTGCCTTTTCCTGCTTTGGGCATGGGCTTTGCGCGGGTCATGCCCACGTAGCAGAGCCTTCTCTCTTCTTCCATCTCGTCGTCCGACGAGTTGGCCGCGTTTATCGGGAAAAGGCCTTCTTCAAGACCCGTAAGAAACACGGCGGGAAATTCCAGGCCTTTTGCAAGATGGACAGTCATAAGAGTCACGGCTTCTTTGCTCTGGCTGAAATCGTCTATTTCCGAGGCCAGGGCGATTTCTTCAAGGTATTTCTGAATGGACGGAACCGCGTTTTCTTTTTTGCATCTTTCTTCAAATTCCATCACGGCGTTTACGAGTTCCTGGATGTTGCCCAGCCTGGAGAGGGAAGTTTCAGGGTCTTTTTCCGATTCTTCTTCAATTGACTGCCAGTATCCGGATTTAATCAGGAGCTTTTCCAGGATTTTGTGCGGTTTGAGCGTTTTAAAGTCTACCCTTGCTTCGTCAATAAGCGCCGTGAATTCCTTTAATCCTCTTCTGGCCGCCGGCGTCAAATCAGGTATATGGTCCGTTTCAAGCAGCGCGTCCGCAACAGAGATTTCATGTTTGACCGCATAATTGAGCATTCTTTCAACTGCCGTTTTCCCGATGCCTCTGGCCGGGGTATTGATGATTCTCAGCAGGCTCACCGGGTCCGAAGGATTTACGGCAAATTTCAGATATCCAACCGCGTCTTTTATCTCTTTTCTGTCGTAAAATCTGACCGTTCCTATGAGCTTGTACGGTATCCTGTGCTTGAGAAAGTATTCCTCAAAGGAGCGGCTTTGCGCGTTAGTTCTGTAAAATACGGCGATGTCGTTCAAAGAGAATTCGCTGCCGGACGCCAGTTTTTTTATCCTGCCCGCAATTCCGCGGGCCTCGTCGTTTTCGTTTAAATATTCCAGCGCTTCCACGCTGTCGCCGTGTTTGTTCTGGGTCCAGAGGTTTTTCGGCTTCCTGTTCCTGTTGTGTTTTATGAGCTCGTTTGCCGCGTAAAGTATGCTTGAAGTGGAGCGGTAATTCTGCTCAAGAACTATGGTCTTGGCGTCTTTAAAATCTTTTTCAAATTCAAGGATGTTGCGTATGTCCGCCCCGCGCCATGCGTAAATGGACTGATCAGGATCCCCGACCACGCAGAGATTTCTGTGTTTCGTAGAAAGGGTTTTTATCAGCACGTACTGGGCGTGATTAGTGTCCTGGTATTCATCCACCAGAATGTGCTGGAAATATTCCTGGAAGTACTCCCTGACATCGTCTTTTTCCCTGAGAAGTTCAACCGTTCTGATTATCAGATCCCCGAAATCAAGGGCCTGCGCCTGGTTGAGTTTTGACTGGTATTTCCGGTAAATTTCCGCGGTTTTTACCCTGGCCGCGTTTCCGGCTGCCTGCGCGTTTATCATGTACGAACCCGCGTCAAGCAGGTCGTCCTTTGCCCTGGAAATAACAGCCAGGTAAAAACCAGCCTTGTTTTTCTCCGCTTCAAGCCCCATCTCCTCAAGAGCCATCTGGATGAGTTTCTTCTGCTCCTCTTCGTCATAGATGGCGAAATCAGGTTTTATGTTGATGAGATTTCCGTATTGCCTCAATATTCTTGCGCCGAGCCCGTGAAATGTGTGTATCCATATCCCGCCCGGATATTCCACGAGTTTCGCCGCCCTGGAAACCATTTCCTGGGCCGCTTTGTTTGTAAAAGTGATGGCAAGAATTCTTGAGGGGGAAACGCCTGAAGCGATAAGAAGCGCTATTTTTGAGGCAAGGGTTTTTGTTTTGCCTGTTCCTGCTCCGGCTAAAATCAGAAGCGGTCCCGCAAAATACTGCGCTGCTTCAAGCTGTTTCGGATTGAGGCCCAATTTCGGCAGGATTGCCGTATTCGTCTGTAACCCCATGTGCGTCATAGTAATATAATTTTATAAAATTACCCGTGATATGAAAATTAAAATAATATCCGGCGGACAGACAGGCGTTGACAGGGCGGCGCTTGACGCGGCTATGAAGTTAAAACTGCCCTGCGGCGGATACGCGCCTAAAGGAAGAATTGCCGAAGACGGAGCCATTCCGGAAAAATATCCTCTGAAAGAATGCGATTCTGCGGATTACAGCGTAAGAACCGGACTTAACGTGGTTTTTTCCGACGCCACTCTCATCATAAATGCAGGCGAGCTTGACGGAGGAACCCTTTACACTTATGAAATTGCAGAAAAGAAGCGCAAACCCGTAAAAATCGTTGATATAGACGTTCTCGGCGCAAAAAAGGCCTGCGCAGAGATATTGAAGTTTATTAAAGAAACAAATCCGCTGATTCTAAACGTGGCCGGTCCGCGGGAATCCAAAAGACCCGGAATATACGGGAAGGCTTTTAAAATTTTATGCGATGTTTTCAGAGACCCGGCCAAACGTTAAACCCCGTTAGAGATAGTCCGCCTTAGGCGGACGACGATTGCTACACTTTTTGGTTTAGAGTTTAGATGTTTAAGAACTATACTTTTTTCAGCATCTTTGGTTCAAACTTTGATTGGTGTATCTCTAAACGGGGTAAATTTGAAAAGACAGACGTCCCCTTCTTTTATGACGTAATCTTTGCCTTCCGAGCGGATAAGCCCCTTTTCATGAAGAATTTTTTCGTTTTTGTGTTTTTCAATGTCTGAAAAATTGTAAACTTCGGCGCGGATAAACCCCTTTTCCATGTCCGAATGGATTTTTCCGGCAGCCTGCGGCGCTTTTGCGCCGTGTTTTATGTTCCATGCCCGCGTTTCCTCTTTTCCCGCCACGGTAAAAAAAGAAATCAGATTTAAAAGTTTTTTTGACTCTGTTATCACTTTTTCAAGCCCGGAAATTTCAATGCCCAGTTCTTTTAAAAACTGCTGTCTTTCCAGTTCTTCAAGCTCAATCATTTCTTCTTCCAGCTTGGAATATATTTCAATGAACCCTGAATTTTTTGACTCAGCATAATTTTTAAGTTTCTGGAGAGTTTCCCGGTCGGTTTTTTCCGAGATGTTAGCTGCGTAAAGAACCGGTTTTGAGGTAAGCAGGTTGAATTCCCTTATTTCTTCAAACGCGAGACCGCTTGCAGAAGCAGGTTTTGCGTCGGATAAGCAGATTTTTATTTTTTCAAGCTTTTCTTTTTTTTCTTTTGCGTTTTTATCTCCGGTCCTTGCGGCTGTTTCGGTTTTCTGAAGAGCCTTTTCCGCTGATTCAAGGTCGCTGAGTATAAGCTCTGTTTCAACGATTTCAACGTCCCTGACAGGGTCAATGCTCCCGAGAATATGGCTGACTTCAGGATTTTCAAAAGTCCTTACCAGATGCAGAACTGCGTCCGCTTCCCTGATGTATGCGAGGAACCTGTTGCCTAATCCCTCTCCCCTGCTTGCGCCTTTGACAAGCCCGGCAATGTCAATGAATTTTATGTGCGCCGGAGTTTTTTTCTGAGGCTGGAACAAATCAAAAAGGAAGTCCAGTCTTGTGTCAGGGATTGCCACTATGCCGACGTTGGAATCTATCGTGGTAAAAGGATAGCCTGACACAGGGGCATGGCCCTTGGTAAGAGCGTTGAAAAGCGTTGATTTCCCCGCGTTCGGAAGCCCGATAATTCCTATTTCCATAAAGAGATTACAGCAATTCGTACGGCCTGTACGGGATTTGAACCCGTGATCTCCGCCTTGAGAGGGCGTAATAACAAGCCGACGAGAGGAATCGAACCTCCAACCCACGGTTTACAAAACCGTTGCTCTACCTTTGAGCTACGTCGGCGGATTTCTCTACGTGTTAACCCAAAAATTGCAGTTGAGGCAATTTTTGGGTTAAAAGTTCGCACTTCTCCTCTTCTTATTCTTAAAAAGAGTTTGTTTTTTAAAAAAACTTTTCTGTACAAAAAAGTGCGAACCTCTAACCCGAAAAATTCAACTTAACTGAATTTTTCGGGTTAATTTATAAATTTTAGCAATTTTTCTACTCCCCGGCATATCCGACGTATAGTTACATTTTACATTGCTCAAGACGGAGACTTACAAATATCCTGAAATAAATCGTATAATTACGGATAAGGAGCATCTTACTGAGCTTTGCAGAAATAATGGGCACGTTGGAGGCTGGCCGCTTTTTGGCTGCAACTGCGTCGCTCGTCGCTTACATATCAAAAGATATGCTCGCTCCTCACTTCTTGTTTCGCTCAAAAATCGGTTCAGCCAAGTGTGCAATTATTTATGCGTAGCTCAGTAGAGGAAATCAAATGAAAAAAATAATACTTGTGTTTCAAATACTGTTAGGTTTGTCAATGTTCGGTTCAGCATGGGCTGATTCAGAACATAAGCATCATCACGGCAAAGAAAATCCTGACTGGAAAAACAGGACTTTTACTTTAGAAGAACTAAAAAAATACGACGGAAAAAACAACATGCCGGCATACGTGGCTGTCAACGGCGTTGTATACGATGTCTCGCAGGTAAAACCGTGGAAGGGAGGAGAGCATAAGAACCGCCATTCAGCAGGCGCTGACCTGACCGATATGTTCATGAAAGAGGCTCCTAAAAAGATTCACATTGACGGCAAAGTTTTGGAAAGAATTCCAAAAGCAGGTTTATTAGTCAAAACGAAGATAGAATCAAAAGTTCCGGCAAAGAGTCCTGTTGAGGATTATGTTCCTCCGGAATCCGAGTTTGGCAAAGAAGTTTTTTGCCGGGTAAGGAAAACCAAATTCAAGGTTTCGGAGAAAACAAAGGCAGTTAAATATAAAGGAAAAGCGTATTATTTCTGCTGTCCTTCCTGCATTGAAGAATTCAAAAAAAATCCGGAAAAATACGCCATAAAAGAGACAAAAAAAGAAATTAAAAAATAATGCCGTTCAATAAGCCGCTGTTTGTATGGTTCGGAGTTCTGGCATTGTTTTCGTTGATTCTGATTGCGTTTCTCGGCCTGAATATGAGGTATTTCGGCAGGAGCGCGCATAAAACTTTCGCTTTCATCACGCTTTTATTCGCGCTTGTGCATTTTATTCTGGGCGCTTACAAATGGCTTTTTAAAAATTACTGAAACTGCGAGATTCTGCCGTGCCGTTCCCGTCATAATACAAAAAAGGTAACAGTTACCTTTTTAAAGACGAAACTTCCGTTTCGGAAAAAAATGAAGTTCTGCTGAAAAAACTTTTCCACGACATCCGGACTGCCTGAACAGGACTGCCTTTGCAAAATAGTAGAATATAGTCAGATATGCCGGAACAGGTGGAATTTAAAGACATCAGCAATAAAATAGAACAGCTTGAAAAAGCCTTCAGCCAGATGAAAGGGCTTTTTGATTTGGAAAAGAAAAAAACAGAGCTTACGCGAAAGGAGGGGGAATCGGGCTCCCCTGATTTCTGGCAAAATACGCAAAAAGCCCATGCGCATTTAAAGGAACTGAACGATTTAAAAAAAGAAATCTCGCTGATGGACCAAATCAAATCCGAGATAGAGGACGCGAAGGTTCATTATGAGCTTACCAGGGAAAGCAACGACGTCCTGGAGTTGAATCTGATAATGCAGAATCTCGCCAAGACGGAAGCCAGAATGTCCGGCTTTGATTTTGAGCTTAAGCTTTCCGATCCTGCGGACAAAAACGACGCGATTTTGAGCATACACTCCGGCGCGGGCGGGACCGAGGCCTGCGACTGGGCTGAAATGCTTTTAAGAATGTATTCCAGATGGGCGCAGAACAAAGGTTTTGCTTTTTCAATCACCGACATCCTCCATGGCGACGAGGCAGGCATAAAGAGCGTTACGGCTTTTGTAAAAGGCAGATACGCTTACGGTTACCTGAAAAGCGAAATAGGCGTTCATAGATTAGTCAGGATTTCGCCTTTTGACGCGAACAAAAGAAGGCACACTTCTTTTGCGTCCGTGGATATCCTGGCGGACATTGAAGACGACATTGAAATAAAGATTGAGGACAAAGACATAAAATTCGACACTTACCGTTCAGGCGGAAAAGGCGGCCAGAACGTGAACAAAGTTGAAACAGCGGTGAGAATCACGCACGTTCCGACCGGAATGGTTGCGCAGTGCCAGTCCGAGCGTTCCCAGCACCAGAACCGGGAAAACGCGATGAAAATGCTCAAAGCCAAACTTTATGAAATTGAAATGGACAAAAAACGCTCTGAAATGGAGCGCCATTACGACGAGAAAGGGGACATCGGCTGGGGGCACCAGATTCGTTCCTATGTTTTTATGCCTTACCAGATGGTAAAAGATTTGAGAACGGGCCATGAAACCTCAAACGTGCAGGGCGTTATGGACGGCGATTTAGACGCTTTCATGCACTCCTACCTTACATGGAGCGCTTCTGGGAAGAGAAAATAAGATATTTTTATTCCTGATTTTTGACTATTCATTCTGCATAGATTACCGCTTGACTCAAGTCCTGATTCCAGCAGCGTATTTGAAGCGTTTTCCGGATCCAAAAAATTGACATTGTTGTATTTTGTTATGTAGAATGATAATATGCAACATTTAATAAAACGCTTAAGACTTATAAAACAAATCCTGCTCTGCATTAAAGAATCTCCCGTGACAGTAATATTAGGCGCCAGACAGACAGGCAAGACTACTCTTGCGAGGATGGTGGCAAAAGAGTTTAAGAGAAAAGAAATATTTGACCTTGAAGAAGCGGCATCCCGCAGAGCTCTTGAAAACCCCGATGCTGTCCTTGACGGATGCCGCGGATTGGTTATCATAGATGAAATACAAAGAATGCCGAGTCTTTTTGAAGTTTTGCGGCCGCTTTGTGACCGCAGGCCGAATCCCGCAAAATTTCTTGTGCTTGGGAGCGCATCTTTTTCTCTTATAAAAGGCATTTCTGAATCTCTCGCCGGCAGGGCTCTTTTTGTCAAAATATCAGGTTTTTCGGTAGATGAGACCGGTCCGGAACAAATCAATAAGTTATGGATTAAGGGCGGATTTCCTCGTTCATATTTATCTGCCGGCGCAGGAGCTTCACATCGGTGGTTAGAGGCATTTATTACAACTTTTCTTGAACGGGACATACCTCAACTGGGTATAAGGGTGCCAAGTGAAACTCTGCGGCGATTCTGGATGATGCTCGCTCATTATCATGGCCAGATATTAAATTTTTGTGAATTGGCGCGTTCTATGGATGTAACGCCCAATACGGTTCGTCATTATATAGACATCCTGAATGGGTCTTTTATGGTCAGGGTCCTGCCTCCGTGGTATGAGAACATAAAAAAGCGTCAGATAAAAGCTCCGAAGATATATATCAGAGACAGCGGAATTTTGCATTATCTTCTTGGAATTCAGACAATGCGTCAGTTATATTCCAACCCGCGTTATGGATCATCATGGGAAGGCTTTGCTATGGAACAAATATTGAATATTTATGGGGAGCAGAATGCATATTTTTGGTCAACCCAGCGGGGAGCTGAACTTGATTTAATGTTCATCCGGAAAAACAAAAAATACGGTTTTGAATTCAAATCTTCTCAAGCGCCTTCAATGACAAGGTCCATGCATATAGCATTAGAAGATTTGCAGCTTGAGTCTTTGCGCGTAATATATCCTGGCGCGAAAACATATAAAATTCATAAGAAAGTGGAAATTTTGTCTCTCAACGCCGTGCAAAACAGCCGGCATCTCTTGTTCCCGCAGGGAAAAGGGGCTGGCCGCTTTTCGGCTTAGAGTGCGTCACTCGTCGCTTACATAACCCAAGTTATGCGCGCTCCTCGTTCCTTGCCCCGCATCATGTGCGGGGTCGGCTCAGCCAGCGTATCCATTATTTCTGCGAAGCTCAGTAACCATAATCCCTTTTGCTTTATGGAATTTATTGACACTCACGCTCATTTGATGGACGATATTTTCAGAAGGGACAGGAATCAGGTCGTTGAGAGAAGTTTTAAAAGCGGGGTAGGCAGGATAGTGGAGATTGCCTGTTCCTCTATGGAATGGAACAGAGCGGTCGGTTTCTGCGGGTCTTATAAAAACAGGATTTGCGCGTGTTTCGGGATTCATCCGCATTATCCGGAGCAATTAAGCCCTGAGAACATTGTTAAGCTTAAAGAATTTTTAAATCTTGAAGTATCAAGAGGTCTTGGCGAGGTAGGGCTGGATTATTTTTGGGAGCCGGGCAAAAAAGACAGCCAGATGAAACTTTTGTCCGAAATGATAAAAATTTCAAACGAATTTAAAAAAATCTGCGTTTTCCACTGCAGGAACGGAAAAAACGCAAAAAATGAGAACGCATACTCTGATTTGCTGGATTTCATAAAGCAAAGATGGAATTTTGAAAGCAAAAAAAGATTCAGGGGAGTCCTGCACTGTTTTTCCGGGAATTATGAAGACGCGAAAAGAGGAATTGACATGGGACTTGCAATCGGGGTGAACGGGACTTTTACATATCCTAAAAATGAAGAGCTGAGAGAAACGGTGGAAAAAATAGGCATGGAAAATATTGTTTTTGAAACAGACTGCCCGTATCTTCCGCCCCAGTCAAAAAGAGGAAAAAGGAACGATCCTTCCTGCATTCCTGAAATCGCCGGCTCGGTATTTCAATGTCTTAATGCCATGCCGGAACACGGGGCGGAAATCGTTGCGCGGAATTCTTCGGAAATTTTTGATATTTGCTAATATTTTTATATGGCTGGAAGGCTTGAAGACCTGATTAAAGAAAAAATCCTGATTTTTGACGGCGCAATGGCCACGTATCTTGCCGGGCTTGAAATTCCTGATTCTGATTTCGGCGGTCCGCCAGCCGGCGGAGAAGGCCTTGCCGAACATCTTTGCATTTCCAGGCCGGATATAATAGAAAAAATTCATTCTGATTATCTTGATGCCGGCGCCGACGTTATAGAGACGAATACTTTCGGCGCGAACAGAATAACCCTTTCCGAATACGGGCTTGAAAATAAAGTCGCGCAATTAAACGCGGCGGCGGTCAAAATAGCCGTCAGGTGCGCGAGAAAATATTCCGCCCCTTCCAGACCCCGTTTCGCTGCAGGAGCAATGGGCCCGACCACGAAATCTCTTTTTGTCACCGGCGGCATAAGTTTTGACGAGATGCGGGAGGCGTATTTTGAACAGGCTTGCGCCCTGGTTGACGGCGGGGTTGACCTTCTTATTTTTGAGACATGCCACGATATAATGAATCTGAAAGCGGGGCTTGCGGCCTGTCTCGGGGCGTTTGAATCCTGCGGAAAGAAAATTCCTGTTATGGCGTCAGTGAGCATGGATTCAAAAAATTTCATGCTCAGCGGCCATGACGCAGGTTCGGCATACGCCGGAATTGAGCATTTCCCTCTCTTTGCCTTCGGCTTTAACTGCTCAACCGGCCCGTCGGACATGGCTTTGAGGCTTGAAACGCTTTCAAAAATTTCAAAATTTCCTGTTTTTGCAATGCCGAACGCCGGGATTCCGGACGAGAACGGGGAATATAATGAAACTCCTGAAAGTTTTTCGGAAGTAATGAAAGATTATGCCAAGCGGGGTTTTTTGAATATCGCAGGCGGGTGCTGCGGCACCAATCCGGAGCATATAAAACTTCTGGCAAAAAAACTCGGGAACATGAAGCCGGGAAACGTTAAACGCAAATCTCGGTGGGTTGTTTCAGGGCTGGAAACCCTGTTTTATGACGAAATAACCCCACTACCCGAACATAGCGCCTTTAGCGCCATACAAGAATTGCCCGTCTGTAACGGGCGTTCGGGTAGTGGGGTAAACCCTCCACTGCTAATAGGCGAAAGAAATAATTCTATCGGCAGTAAAAAATTCCGCGAGATTGTATCTGCCGGGAAATGGGACGATGCTGTTGAACTGGCAAAGACGCAGGTAAAACAGGGAGCTCATTTGCTGGACGTGTGTCTGTCAAACCCTGAAAGGAACGAGCTTGAAGACGCGCGGATTCTCATCCCGAAACTTGCCAGAGCAATAAAAGCGCCGCTGATGATTGACACGACTGACATTAAAGTGATGGAACTCGCTTTAAAAAACCTTCCGGGAAAAAGCATACTTAATTCGGTAAATTTTGAATTCGGCGAGGATAATGCCGGATGGGTCGCGAAACTCGCCTTAACCTATGGCGCAAAGGCGGTTTTCGGGGTGATAGACGAAAATAAAGAGCAAGGCCTGCCTGTAACATCGGAACGGAAGGCGGCAGTAGCGGAAAGGGGATATGAATTTTTTACTCAAAAATGCGGACTGCCTGCCGAGGACATAATTTTTGACGCTCTTGTTTTTCCTGTCGGGGTAGGCAAAGAGTACGCGGGGAGCGCAGTTGAAACCCTTAAGGCATTGCAGATTATAAAGAACAAATTTCCGCTTTCAAAAACCCTGCTCGGAATAAGCAATGTTTCATTCGGGCTCCCGCATGCCGGAAGGGATGTTCTCAATTCTGTTTTTCTGCATCATGCCGCAAAGGCCGGGCTGGACATGGCCATAGTAAACGTAGAGAAACTTGTGCGTTATTCTTCAATACCCGCTCATGAATTGAAGTTGGCCGAGGACATTCTGTTCAACAGGGAAGAAAATGCCGCAAACGCCTTTGCGGAGTATTTTAGAAGCAAGTCATCTGCCACTCCAACCCCGCGGGTTGGAACTTCAACCCGCGGGGTTGAGGGGGTAGAGCCTGAAGACAGGCTGCGAACTCTTATACTTGAAGGTTCAAAACAAAGAATGGAAGAAGTTGTAAACGGCCTGTTGAAAAAAATGCCTGCTCTTGAAATAATAAACGGCCCTGTGCTTGAGGCAATGGCTGAAGTCGGGAAATTGTTCGGACGCGGCGATTTGATAGTAACCGAGGTTTTGCAGAGCGCTGAAGCAGTGCGGAAAGCCGCAGACCTGCTTGAGCCGTTTTTTAAATCCAAAAGAGCGTCAAAGAGGGGAAAAATACTGCTTGCAACCGTCAAAGGCGACGTGCACGACATAGGGAAGAACATAGTGAGCATAATTTTTGAAAGCAACGGCTTTGAAGTGATTGATATCGGAGTGAAAACGCCTCCGGAAGCGATAGTTGAAAACGCTTTGAAAGAGAAACCCGATTTTATAGGCCTGTCCGGGCTTCTCACGCGCTCCATAGACGAGATGGCTGTAGCTGCCGGAAAGCTCAGAAAAGCGGGAATTTCAGCGCCTCTGTTACTGGGCGGCGCGGCTCTTACTGAAAAAGCCGTTTTTGCCAGAATAAAACCTGAATACAAAGGTCCGGTGTTTTACTCCCCGGACGCCATGGCAGGATTGAATATGGCGCTGAAATATAAAGCAGAGGCAAGAGGTCAGAGGTCAGAGGTCAGAGGTCAGAAAACAGAAGCTGAAAATAAAAAAAACAAATTTCCATTAACTCTCAGCTCTAAACAAGTTGTCTTGCGACCCTCAGCTCCAAACTCTCGGTATTATCCGGATGAAATACCGGAGCCGCCTGATTTTAAAAGACATGTTTTAAGAAATTTTAACATCAGGGAGATTTTGAAAAACCTGAATCAGGATTTATTCAACATGCGGTTTTTAAAGCTGAAAAAAACCAACCTTAAAAAAGTTGTCGGCGTAAAAACGACAATGGAACAGTTCAAAAAAGAAATAATTTCCGGCAGAGTGATAAAGGCAAACGCGGCGTACCGGTTCTTTCCTGCAAACAGCGAGGGGAACAGGGTGAAAATTTTTAACAGCCGTTCCGGCAAAGTGATTGAGTATATTGATTTTCTGAGACAGAAAAAAGAGGAGATGTTGTCAATTGCGGATTTTATCATGCCTCTATCTTCCGGAAAAAGAGATTGTATTGCTTTTTTTATAGTCGCCTGCGGAGAGGGCATAAGGGAATTTTCAAAGACAGAACGGGAAAAAGGAAATTATCTGAAGTCTTATGTGATAGAGGCGTTGGCTTTAAGTCTTGCAGAGGCGTTCGCCGAAACGATTCACGGATTAATCCGCAAAGAGTGGGGGATAGAATTCAAACAGGGGAAACGCTATTCTTTCGGTTATCCGTCCTGCCCTGAGCTTTCAAATCAGGCAAAGATTTTTAAAATACTTGAACCTGAAAAAGATGTGGGCGTTAAACTTACTGATAATTTTATGATGGAGCCTGAAGCATCCGTTTCAGGTTTTGTCCTGCACAATCCCAAAGCGAAATACCTCGCTACTTAAAATGTATAATTAGAAACAAATTCCAAAAAGGAGGGTAAAATATGGTCAGACTACCCAAAAATGCGCCCACATGGCTTCGCAATTCGTTAAAAGAAATCGAAAAACAAATGGGTAATATGGAAGAAGTTTGCTGGGATAAAGGGTGTAAATGTTCCGCTCTCAAGGCCGGAGAAGCCTTGGCAATGATTGTGGATACCACAAAAATAAAATCAAAAAAACAAAAAAAGTGACTTTGTGTCGCGAAGGTTCGTTCTTCGCCTGTCCGCGATAGGGCGGACTTTTCTGATTGGGCGTTTTGTTGCCTGGCCGGGCGGTCTGGGTGAGCCGAAAAGTTTGTTTGGGGCGTAAATTTAAATTTACGCCCCAATACTTGTTCTGGAGAAAAAAGTGATATATAAAAGCCCGTTTGTTTTTGTGAAACATCTGGATGAGAAAAAAGAATTTGTGTTTAGTTCTCAAAGCCAGAAAGTGTATGCTTTTAAATTTAATTTGGAAGATGTCATCCATGTGGCTGATAAATATCCCTTAGCGCGGCAAAAACTGGGTAAATTGGGACTAATCTCAAGGACGAACAACTATGACGAAGCCGTGAGCGAGTTTGAAGAGAAGAAAATCGAAAAAAACAGCACAATCCTTCGGCTGGTTTACAATGTGACTACAAAATGTGGATTGGATTGCAAATATTGTTTCCAGAATCATTTGGAGAGGCGCGATACGACGACGGAGACAATAAAAAAGACCGGAGAATTGCTTGATGGAATGCTTTCTGCAAATAAAAACTTTAAACTTGTAAACTTATATTTATTCGGGGGAGACCCGATTCTGAGACCGGACCTATGCATGGAACTGCTGTCTGTTTTTCGAAAAATATGTAAAACAAAGAGAGTCCGGCTGTTCCCCACCATGGCAACAAACGGACTCTTTAAGGATTACGACGCATATAAAGCCTTGAATAAATCCGGGTTGAAAAATCTGCAAATTTCATTTGACGGGCCTAAATATATCCATAATAAAACACGCAAAGACAGTTATGACGCCATAATGAAAAACATACCGATCCTTTCTGAATTTTTTGTGCTTTCAATCAAATACAACATACATAAGGAAAACATCCACGGATTTCGCGAATTTTTGAAGGATATAAAATCTATCAGGTTTTCGCGCCCGTATACTATAACCTTGGAGGCGCTTCATAAGACTTCGACTTATGAGGGGCAATCGCATCTTTACAATTATGAAGACGAAGCGCTTGCGGAAGCGGTAATAGAGCTGGCGGATTTGTGCGCCAGAAATAATGTGCCGTATGATATTTGCGCTTTTTTTGAGCCGCCTTGCATGGCCACCTCTCCTTACAGCTTTATGATAGAACCCGAAGGAAAGATTTCGAATTGCATTACGGCTTACAATATCGAAGATTTCAGCATGGGACATGTTTATGACACGAGGAGTTTTAATTTTTTGAGAGATGATTTTAATATGTCGGTCCGAAAAGCCGCAGATACTATCTGCCGCGAAAATAAGTGTCCCTTTTTCCCCGTGTGTGAAACGGGATGTTTTTACCAAAAACGGCTTAACGGCATCGATTTCAGTCAGCCGCTTTGCAGGCATAAGTTTTACTCCAAGCTGGTGGATGGGCTAATTGAGCTTAAGGCGAAGGAATGGGTGAAAACGGCGTTATGAAAAAAATACCAAAGGTTTTAAATGTTATTATGAGACCGTTGGATAACATCTGCAACCTTTATTGCAAGT
This sequence comes from Elusimicrobiota bacterium, assembly GCA_016209085.1. Taxonomy (GTDB): domain Bacteria; phylum Elusimicrobiota; class Elusimicrobia; order Elusimicrobiales; family UBA9959; genus JACQWV01. Next base: position 964 of record JACQWV010000116.1, on the reverse strand, counting down.
ATTGCAATATCCAGCATAAATACCGGCGCAATGCTTTTGAAAAAAAGCCGTCTGAAAAGTTCACGGCCTTATGGAAATGGTTTCCGTGTCTTTTAGAACAATTAAACGGAATTTCGAAAATTGCGAATGTCACATTTACATGGCACGGCGGCGAGCCTCTTCTAATGCCCCAAAACGAGTTTAAAAGGATTTGTGAAGCGCAAGATTTTTATCTCAGGCGGAAAAACCTTGATTGGCTCAATGTTATTCAGACAAACGGGCTTTTGCTGTCAGACGATAAAATCGATTTTCTGAAGGACCTTGGCATAAAAATCGGCGTAAGCATAGATGGTCCGGGATATAGCCATAATAAATTCCGCTTTCGAAATCGCGGGGATTTTGCGATGGTCAAAAATAACATATATTTACTGCGCGACAAAGATATCCCGTTTTCAATATGTATTGTGGTGCATGAGCATAACTACCGTGACGCCAAAAGAGTTTTTGAGTTTATATCTGATATCAATCCGGGAAACGGAGTGGCAATCTCGCCTATGTTTGTGTCGGCTGAGCGTTATATCCAGCCAGCGAAATATGAAAAATTCTTGAGAGACCTTTTTGACGAGTGGTATAAAAAACCCGGGGTATCCGTAGGCGTTTTTGAAAATTTTATCATGGGTCTGTACGGTAAAGCGCCCGTATTGTGTTATTTTGCCGGACGATGCAATAGCTTCATAAACATTAATTCAAAAGGCGAAATATTCGGCACTTGCGAACCTGGAAAACGGTTTCGTATAGGGAAATTGACGGTTGATCCGCTGGAAGGCGTGCTCCGCAGAAATACTAACATGTTTTTGTCCATAAGTTCCAAAGCAAAAAGTAAAATTATGTGTGAAAGTTTAGGGTATGACCCGAAGTATAAATATTTTATAGGCAACTGTTGTCCAAATCGTCTGGTCAGTAATGAGGATCCTTACATGGAAAA
>JACQWV010000115.1 GCA_016209085.1 Elusimicrobiota bacterium | reverse complement strand
ATGATAATGCCAGGTGACCACACCGGGATGACGGTAGAGCTAATAACGCCGATAGCGATGGAGAAGGGATTGAGGTTTGCGATAAGGGAAGGGGGACACACGGTGGGAGCCGGAGTGGTCACTGAAGTGATAGAATAGTGAATAGTGGTTAGTGGCGAGTGGATAGCGGTGGGTAAAAACTAATCACTAACTAACCATTGTTGTTAAAAGGAAATATTATGGCAAAGGAAAGGATTACTGTTATTCTTGCTTGCACAGCTTGCAAAAACAAAAATTACCATTTTTCCAGAGGAAAAAAGAAAGAATTCAAACTAGAACTTAAAAAATTCTGCAAAGCCTGCGGCAAACAGACTGTCCACAAAGAAACAAAATCCTGAGGTTTTGATACATTCAGCAGCGCGTGCGACAGGTGGGGAGTTCCTTATAAGAGGGGTTCAGTGAGCGTGTCCCGCCGATGGCGGGGCAAAGCGAACGACGATGAAATGGGGGGATTATCCCCCCTTGTGGAGCGCCGAGCAATAAAGAAGTGAATAGTGGCGCAGAGAAAGCAGGCGAAATGGTATAATAATTTAATTATGGACAAAATAAGAAAATTTTTAAAGGAAGTTTACGAAGAATTGTCAAAAGTCACGTGGTTAAGCCGCAAAGACGTGGTCCGCTCCACAATAGCCGTAAGCGTGGTCGTTATTCTGGTGGCTATTTATATAACAGTCGTGGACTTCGGGCTTTCCATTTTCATTGATAATCTCCTTGGAGGGAGATAAACCTTATTATTCAAGAATAAAACCGCCCTGACTTTGCAAACCTGCTGGAACTGCGGGAAGGGTGCGACGATGGAGGTAGCATGGCGAGAGGCTGGTACGTAATTCACACGCGCACGGGATATGAGGAGCGCGTATCAAAAACGATTCAGAAAAAGATGGACTCCGGCGAAGTCGCCGGCAAAATATTTCAGGTTCTTCTGCCGCAGGAAGACGTGATACAGGTCAAGCAAAACAGAAAAGAGCTGAAAAAACGGAAATTTTTTCCGGGATACATTCTGGTTGATATTGATTTGAACAACGAAACCTACTGGATAGTAAGAAATATTCAGGGCGTTTCAGGATTCCTGGGAGACCCCAGGCCCCTGCCTCTTCAGGAGACGGAAGTCGCCCAGATTCTCGAACTTGTAAACACTTCAAGCCAGGATAAACCCAAACTGGCCGTACAGTTTGAAAAGGGCGAGAACATAAGAATAATTGAAGGTCCCTTCAAGCATTTTATGGGAATCGTTGAGGACATAAACGAACCGAAGGCTAAATTAAAGGTCACGGTTACTGTTTTTGACAGGCCTACGCCTGTTGAGCTTGATTTTTTGCAGGTTGAAAAAGTGTAAGGGAGAATTTTATGGCTAAGATAAAACAGATAAAAACCCAGATAAAACTTCAGATTCCGGCAGGAGCCGCGAATCCCGCTCCGCCGGTCGGCCCGGCGCTTGGACAGCATGGCGTAAACATTATGGATTTTTGCAGGCAGTTCAATGAAAAAACCAAAAAAATGGAGCAGGGGATGCCGATTCCGGTCGTTATAACGGTTTATGAAGACAAAAGTTTTACTTTTATAACCAAAATGCCGCCGATGTCGTCTTTGGTTAAAAAAGCCGCAGGTCTTGCAAAAGGCTCAGGGGAGCCTAATAAGACTAAAGTCGGCCAGATAACCATGAAGCAGGCCGAAGAAATTGCCTCGCAGAAAATGCCTGATTTGAACACCAGAGACCTGAAACAGGCTGTGGAAATAGTTAAAGGCACGGCGCGCAGCATGGGAATAGATGTTGTAGAAAACAGTAACCAAGTAACCGGTAACCAGTAACCAGTTCCTGCAATTTTCAGGTTTAAGGAGAACAAATGGGCAAGAGAATAGAGAACATAAAAAAAGGAATAGACCTTGTCAAAACATATACGGTTGAAGAAGCGGTGGAAATAATCAAAAAGAGCGCAAACGCGAAGTTTGATGAAACCATTGAACTTCATGTAAAACTCGGCATTGACCCGAAGCAGTCAGACCAGCAGCTCAGAACCACCGTGGCGCTTCCGCACGGAACAGGCAAAAAAAAGAAGATAGCCGTTATAGCCAAAGGCGAAAAAGTCAAAGAAGCCGAATCCGCAGGAGCAGAAGTATTCGGCGGCCCTGAACTGATAGAAAACATTTCAAAAGGATTCATGGATTTCGACGTGCTTGTGGTCACGCCTGACATGATGAAAGACGCCGCAAAGCTCGGAAAGATTCTGGGACCCAAGGGCCTTATGCCGAATCCGAAAAGCGGAACGGTTACTTTTGATATTGACAGAACGGTTAAGGAGCTGAAAGCAGGCAGAATAGAATTCAAAAACGATGCCGCAGGCATCATTCATACGATAATCGGCAAAGCGTCTTTTCCTGCGCAGAACCTGGCTGAAAACATCAGGGCGGTGATGGAAACCGTTATGAGAATCAAGCCGTCTTCCGCAAAAGGAGTATATCTGCAATCGGCGTATGTTTCGTCTACGATGGGTCCGGGAGTTCCTTTAAATCCGAACCAGAAATTTTAACGGGGCAAACGGAGAATAACTATGGGAAGAATAATCAAGATACTTTCAGTTTCGTCAGTAAGTTTATTTTTATCCCGTGCGGCTTTTGCCGGCGAAGCAGAACTTAAAATCCCTGACCTTTCCACGGTCAATTTTCTGGGGATGTCGGGCCATAATCTGCTTCTGTGGGGACTGATAGTATGCGTTTTCGGAGTTCTTTTCGGGTTGTGGCAGTCAATGCAGATAAATAAACTGCCGGTTCACAGGACAATGAAAGACATATCCGAGCTTATTTATGAAACCTGCAAGACATATCTTATCACCCAGGGCAAATTTCTTGCGCTGTTATGGGCGTTCGTGGCGGCAATAATAGTAATTTATTTCAAGCTTCTCATGCATTATACGCTTTCGCAGGTTTCAATCATAACCTTTTTCAGTATTGTGGGGATTCTCGGAAGTTATGCGGTCGCGTGGTTCGGGATAAGAATAAATACTTATGCAAATTCACGGACTGCTTTCGGAGTTCTCGGGGGACTTTCTTATCCGGCAATGGACATACCTTTGAAAGCAGGCATGAGCATAGGCATGCTTCTGATAAGCGTTGAACTTGTAATCATGCTTTTCATTCTTCTTTTCGTTCCCGGGGAATACGCGGGTCCGTGTTTTATAGGGTTTGCCATAGGCGAATCTCTCGGAGCGGCTGCTTTGAGAATAGCAGGCGGAATATTTACCAAGATAGCGGATATTGGCTCCGATTTAATGAAGATAATTTTCAAAATAAAAGAAGACGACGCAAGAAACCCCGGAGTGATAGCGGACTGCACCGGCGACAATGCGGGGGATTCCATAGGCCCCACTGCCGACGGGTTTGAAACATACGGCGTAACGGGCGTGGCTCTTATAACTTTCATACTGCTGGCGGTGCCTGAGCCGGTTGTGCAGATACAGCTTCTTGTCTGGATATTCGTGATGCGCATCGGAATGATAGTCACCAGCGCTCTTTCATACTGGATTAACGGCCTGATATCCAGAAAAATGTACGGACAGGCGCAGAAATTTAATTTTGAGCGCCCTTTAACCATGCTTGTCTGGCTCACCTCTGTTATTTCAATAGGCATGACTTATCTTCTTTCATATATGCTTATACCCGCTATCGGCGACGGCGCCCTCTGGTGGAAACTGTCCACAATAATAACCTGCGGCACGATAGCCGGAGCGCTTATACCCGAGCTTGTAAAAGTCTTTACTTCGGTAAATTCAAGACATGTGCGCGAAGTTCTTGCCGCCTCAAAAGAAGGGGGGGCGTCGTTGAACATACTTTCAGGTTTTGTGGCAGGTAATTTCAGCGCATACTGGATGGGCCTTGCCATAATAGCCCTGATGGCGATATCGTACGTGGTGAGCGCCGGCGGTCTCGTAAGCATAATGGCTGCTCCCGCGATATTCGCGTTCGGGCTTGTGGCATTCGGGTTTCTGGGAATGGGACCCGTGACGATAGCCGTTGATTCCTACGGCCCGGTAACCGACAACGCCCAGTCTGTTTATGAACTTTCCATGATAGAGAACATTCCCGGAATAAAAGAAGACATAAAAAAAGAATTCGGTTTTTCTCCTGATTTTGAGAATGCGAAGCTCCGTCTGGAAGAAAACGACGGAGCAGGCAATACCTTCAAAGCGACTGCCAAACCGGTGCTGATAGGAACAGCCGTTGTCGGCGCCATGACTCTTATATTCTCCATAATACAGGTTCTTCACCAGACTTTTCCGGGCCAGGTTGAAGCCGGTCTTTCAATATTAAATCCCGTATTTCTGCTGGGATTGATAACCGGCGGCGCGGTAATTTACTGGTTCACGGGCGCTGCGACTCAGGCGGTCACCACAGGCGCTTACAGAGCCGTTGAATTCATAAAGCAGAACATAAGGCTTGACGCCGGCGCCCAGAAAGCTTCGGTTTCGGATTCAAAAAAAGTGGTTGAAATCTGCACCCAATACGCGCAGAAAGGAATGTTCAACATATTTCTCGCGGTCTTTTTCGGAACCCTGGCTTATGCGTGTCTTAACCACTTCTTTTTCATAGGTTATCTGATATCTATAGCAATATTCGGCCTTTTCCAGGCGATATTCATGGCTAACGCGGGCGCAGCCTGGGACAATGCCAAGAAATTGGTTGAAACCGAACTTAAAATGAAAGGCACGGACCTTCACGCGGCCACGGTGGTAGGAGACACTGTCGGCGACCCGTTCAAGGATACTTCCTCGGTTGCCATGAATCCGATAATAAAATTTACCACTTTGTTCGGATTATTAGCGGTAGAACTTGCCATAACCCTTGAACCCTTGGTCGCAAGGGCCGCGTCCGCCGCGTTTTTTATTTTGTCGGTTACGTTCGTGTGGCGCTCTTTTTATGCCATGCGCATTAAGACGCGGGAAGAACGTCCTCCTCTCTCCCCTGTCGGCAGGGCGTAAACCCCGTTAGAGATAGATCGTGCTTGCACGACCGTGCACTTTTAAGATTTTCAGTTAATGCTCACTGAAGCACGTCATTTTCGTGGGAATGACAACGGGATTCGCTGAATATTTACGTTTAAACTTTCACTGGTGTATCTCTAAACGGGGTAAATGATAGCTTTTCCTCTTATTGTAAGTTTGCTGGCTCTTGCTTTTGCAGTATGGTTAGGCTTTGGCATATTGCGGGCAGGACGCCTGCCTCCTGAACTGCGCACTCTGCATTCTGCGGCCGTCACAAACATATCCGCGTTCATCTCCCGCCAATATACGATTACTCTGGCCGCTTCGTTTGTTATATCGGGTTTTATATTTCTGAGCTATGTTTCTCTTCTGGAAGAAGGATATGCCATAGGTTTTCAACTTTCGGCATTTTTTCTCCTCGGCATTTTCTGTTGCTCCGCCGTGAGCTTTGCGGGCTTATATGTTTCAGGACATGCGGCTCTTAAAGTCGCGACAGCGGTTAAAACAGGAATTTTAGAGGCATTCAGAACCGCTCTGAAAAGCGGCGTTTTTTCAGGAATTGCCTTCATCAGCGTCGGTATTTTCTGGATATGCGTTCTGATTTCATTCATGTACGGGCCTGATAAACCGGTTTCGGATATTATTCTTAAAACAGCCGGTTTCGGCTTCGGGATTTTATTTATGGCTTTTTTAAACAGAATTTTATGCGGAATTTATTTAAGGAGCGCCGATGCGGCTGTTTTCGCAGCCGGGAAGTCGGCTTCCGCTGTTCCGGCCGTCGGCATAGCCTCCGGCACCTGGGGCGGCAGCGCCGCTGTTCCGCTGGATGATGCGAGAAATCCGGCGGCTATGGCGAAATTGGCTGTTGAGGTTTCTTTCGGCAGTTTTACAAGCGGAATGGAATTTTTAGGTTTTTTTTCCGCCGCTGTTATCGCGGCTATGATGTTCGGCGCCGGCCTTTATCCTGTCTATGGCGCAAAAGCTGTTTTTTTCCCGCTGGTCATGCTTGCTTTCGGTCTGATCAGTTCCGGCGCGGGTCTTGCGATAGCGGCGAAATATTCGGGAGAGACCGAACATATCGGAGCGCTTGATAAGGGATATTTTGCGGCTAATATGACGGGGATTGCGGGTTTTTTAATTGCAACCGTGTTGTTTTTTGAGAATAACATGTGGCTGTTCCTTGCAGGGACCATAGGAATCGCATGCGGATATTTTTTTATTTCAGCCGGCAGGCATTATACCGGAATAGAGTCCAGTTCAACCCGTATGCTGGCGGAATCTTCGGCAGAAGGGCCGGCTAAATTTATTTTTAACGGTTTTACGTTTGCAGTTGAATCAGTCTGGCCCGGCGCGGCGGTTATTTCAATTTGCGCGGTGGTCGGATATTACTGCGGAGTGCGGGGTCTTGAAAGGGAGACGCCGGCATGGTTTGCGGGCCTTTACGGCATGGCCGCGTCAGCCATAGGCATGTTCCTGAACATGGCATACGTTGTTTCAATAGACGGTTTTGCATGGACAATCAGGACCGCCGGCGCGGTTTTGAGAATAACAAGACACGAAGAAGATGCAGTAAGAAAGATGGCTGTTCTTGAGTCGTGCGCCGCAGAAACCCGGATGTCCTTGAACAGGCGGGCGGTTGTTTTGTCAATATTTCTGGTCTTTCTTCTCATATCCGCTTATATTCAGCATTCCGTAGCTGGCGGGGCAATGACATTTCTGAATCTGACCGGAGCCGGCGTGCTGGTTGCCGGATTAGCCGGCGTTTCTATTATTTTGGTTTTTAGCGGATTGTGTTTTAAAGCAACAGGCAAAGCCATGTCAAATGCCGCGGGACTTGTTGAAAATTATTTCAGGGAAGACCAGAAGATATTGAAAACATCTCCTTTTAACCACGGAGGTTTTATAAATATCCTTGCCGGCAATGCTTTTATGTCGGCAATCGGCTGCATCATTTTCGCTTTTCCGGCGTTATTTGCCGCCGCTTTTATATTTAAAAAATTAGGCGGCTGCATAGAATCCATGTTTGTGATGCTTTTTGCTTCAACAATAACCGGCATGATAACCGTATTAACTTTGGGAAACGCAGGGATTCTGTTCGGCGGCGCCGGGAAAACAATAAAGATGCGGAAAAATCTGCTGACAAATTTTGAAGCGCATAAATCAGCCGTTGCCGGCGAATATATTGCGGGGAATTTGAATGAGATGACCGTGCCGGCGCTTTACCTGTTTATGCAGATTTTATGGTTTGCGGGCGTTCTCGCGGTTCCATTGTTACTGTAATATGATTTATGGGATTTGTTTTTAAAAAAATAGCTGCGTCTTTTTTAATGCCTGTCGGCTTGATTGCCCTGATATCCACAGGCTTGGGCATGTGGAGTTTGAGAACTAAGAAATCAAGCTCATACGGATATTTTCTGATTGCTTTTATAATCTGGTTTTTTTCCATAACTCCGGTGGAAAATTTTCTGCTTGCGCCGCTTGAATACAAACATACCCCTCCGTTCCGGGTTGCAGGCGATGTGATTATAGCGCTTACAGGAGGAATTAAAGAAAAAGCGCCTGGCATTTCGGGAGACTTTTCATTAAACGGCGATTCCGGAGAAAGAACATTTGCCGCCGTCAGAATTTATAAAAAGACAGGAATCCCCATGCTGGTAACGGGCGGGGCTGTTTTTTCAGAAATTTCAGAAGCTTTGGTCGCAAAAAGGTTTCTGATGGATGTCGGAATTCCTGAAAAAGACATAATAATAGAAGAAAAGAGCAGGGATACCATGGAAAGCGCCGCATATTCAAAAAAAATCTGCGATGAAAAAGGATTTAAAAAGATAATTCTGGTTACTTCGGCTTCCCACATGCCTCGTGCGGTCTGGAGTTTCAGAAAAGCCGGTTTTGAGGAAATAACGCCTTTTCCCGCGGCTTATAAATCATCTAAAAATCCCGTCTATTATTACAGAGATTTTCTGCCCGGCAATTTGCGGGACAGTTCCTGCGCCATAAAGGAATATCTGGGTCTAATTTTTTATAAAATTTTTTATTGACACATTCGCTTTGTTCAGTGTTATCCTGAGCGACTGAAACAAGTCGAGGGATTGACTAACAGAAGCAAAGTTTGTTAAATAACTAAAAAATTGTTATAGGAGGTAAACTTTGAACAACAGAAGAGTTAGAGTCAACAGACAAATATCGGCGCAGTCTGTCAGAGTTATAACGACAGACGGCACAATGATTGGAATCAAGTCCATCTTTGACGCCCTGAATATGGCAAGGAACGCAGGGCTTGATCTGGTTGAAATAGCCCCGCAGGCAAACCCGCCCGTATGCAAAATAATGGACTTTTCAAAATATCTTTATGAAAGGGACAAACAGGAGCGGGAGAACAGAAAGAAGCAGAAGATGAGCATGCTTAAAGAGATACGAATCAATCCGAGAATCGCCAGCCACGACCTTCAGACGAAAATAAGGCACATAGAGGAATTTTTAAAGGATCAAAATAAGGTGCGGGTCACGGTGGTGTTTCACGGGAGGGAAATGCAGCATAGGGATATCGGCGAAAACATTTTAAATTCCGTCAGAAATTCTCTTGCCGAATATGGAACTGCCGAGGGAAGATTCCAGATGATGGGCAACAGAATGAGCATTACCTTCGGCCCTAAAATCGCAAAACCAACAAAATAGTTTTGTAAACCCCGTGAAATATCCGCCTAAGGCGGATGCCGCAAAGCGGCATTTCACAGGGGTAAATTTCATATAATATAAAGAGTACCCCGAAAGAAAGGGGTGTTTTTGTTCATTTTGAAAGGGAATGGTGCGACGAAAAAAATTACATCTTCGGGGGTTCGGTGAGCGATTAAAAAGAGCGAGGCGGTTATTCGCCATGACTTTGCTATCGTGCTGGAACCCCAGGGATTGGTGCGACGAGTTATGCCTAAAATAAGAAGCCATTCAGGCGCAAAAAAGAGATTCAGAAAATCCGCTTCGGGCAAGTGGCTCCATAGAAAAGCCGGACTTCGCCATCTTCTTACGGGAATGTCGGCCAAAAGAGGCCGGGCATTGAGGCGTGAAAACGTTATTGAAAAAAACGATTCAAAAGGCAAGTTGGTTAAAAACTATCTCCCGTATGAATAAAAGATAGTTGGGAGTAGAGAGTGGATAGTATAACGGGCACCTCTCCGAAGCAAAAGTCAACTGCCGCATAGTCGAGCGCTAAACTCTGCACTTTCCTGAGGAGGTAAATCCTCACTGAACGCCGTTATGTCAGGCAAAAATGTAGGGGCTCAATTCATTGAGCCCGAAAAATATGCGGGTCGGATGAATCCGCCCCTGTTCCATCAGGGAACAGGGACTGTCCCGTCCTTATAATTCAAGGAGAGGGACGACCCCTACACCAACGGCGTTGACTGAATACTTACCTGAGGAGTTTATTATGAGAATAAAATACAGCGTAGCAAGACATAAAAGAAAGAAAAGGATATTCAAGCTTACAAAAGGTTATTACGGAAATAAAAAAAACCGTCTTAGGATGGCTACCCAGCAGCTGAAAAAATCCCTTGTGCATTCTTATGTGGGCAGGAAGGATAAAAAGGGAGATTTCAGAAGTCTCTGGATTACAAGAATCAATGCGGCTGCCAGGGAAGAAGGGGTTGCCTACGGCAGATTCATGAACGGCCTTAAAAAAGCCAAAGTCAATCTTAACAGAAAAATGCTTTCTGAAATCGCCGTCAACGATCCCGGGTCATTCAAGGCTCTTGTTGAACTTTCCAAAAAAGCGCTTACTGCATCGGCATGACCCCCTCGGAATGGAGAGATAAATTATTTCAAATAAAAGATGCTTTTCTCAAAGACATCGGCGGGGTTTCGCCTGAAAATTTAGATGCCCTTGAAATCCGCTATCTCGGAAGGAAAGGGGAACTCTCTATTCTTTTGAGGGAGCTTAAAGATTTTCCCATTGAAGAACGAAAATCTCTGGGTCAGGACGGCAACTCTATCAAAACAGAGATGGAATCTCTGCTCGCCGGGAAAAAATCCTCTCTATCTCCTATTAAAACCCAGGCTGCCTCTGGCGGAAAAACCGGCATTGACGTAACTCTTCCGGGCTATCCCTTCTTGAAAGGCAGCATTCATCCCATCAGTTTTACCGTTAACAAACTGGCTGAAGTTTTTATGAGGCTTGGTTTTACGATAGCCGACGGTCCGCACATTGAAGACGATTATCATAATTTTGAAGCTCTTAACATTCCCCAGTGCCACCCTTCCCGCGATGCCCAGGACACTTTTTATCTGGCGATGAAAGATTCACAGGCCAATAACCTGCTTTTAAGAACGCATACGTCTCCGGTTCAGATAAGAACGATGATGAAACACAAGCCGCCTTTAAGAATAATATCTCCCGGCAGGGTCTTCAGGCGCGACGCTCTGGACGCGAGCCATTCCTTCGTTTTTCATCAGATAGAGGGGTTCTATGTAGACAGGAACGTCGGCATGGCGGATTTAAAATGGACCATGGAGGCCTTTATAAAAGAGCTTTTCGGTTCCGACACGCGGTTAAGATTCAGGCCGTCTTATTTTCCTTTTGTGGAACCGGGCGCCGAAGTGGACATGACATGCGTTTTCTGCAGAGGTAGGGGAAACCGCAGCGCGGCTGTTCCGAATGAAAAATGTCCGGTGTGCAAAGGCTCCGGCTGGCTTGAAATGCTCGGAGCCGGCGTGATACATCCCAATGTGCTCAAAGCCTGCTCTATGGATCCCGTCCAGTGGAGCGGATTCGCTTTCGGCGCGGGGATAGAAAGATTTGCAATGCTGTTGTTTGAAATAAGGGACATGAGGATTTTTTACGAAAACGATTTAAGGATACTTAAACAATTATGAAAATTCTCTACTCATGGCTCATGGATTTTGTGGGAGCTGAGTTGGAAGCCGAAGACGCAATCCGGAAGCTTCAAAAAATAGGATTTAAGGTTGAAGAAGCGAAAAAAACAGGAGCCTCGTTCAAGGGCGTTGTGACCGGCAGGATACTTAAAATTGACAGGCATCCCAACGCGGACCGGCTCTCTCTTGTGGAAGTTGATACGGGCAAAAATGTTTTTAAAGTGGTTTGCGGCGCAGGCAACATTGCGGTCGGCCAGAAGGTGCCGTTCGCGGCCGAAGGAGCTGTTCTTACCACAGGAATGCTTAAGAAGGCAAAAATACGCGGAGTGGAATCAGCCGGAATGATATGCTCCGGTCAGGAGCTTGGAGTTGAAGAAAAAAGCGACGGGATAATGACGCTTCCCGAAGACACGCCGCTCGGCATTGACGCTCTTGATCTTTTTCCCAAGCAGGATTGGCTGATGGAATTTGAGATATTGCCTAATCAGGCATACTGCCTTTCGCACATGGCTCTTGCCAGGGAGATATGCTCCTTCTACGGCCTGCCTTTTAAAAAACCGTCTCCGGCTTTTCCGGATGGCGCTTGCGCGGATTTTCCGATAAACATAGAGAAACCCATGTCCTGTCCCAGATATACGGGCATAGCGCTGAGGAATCTGCGCTTTGCCCCGACGCCTCAATGGATGGTTGACAGGCTTAGGTTCATGGGAATAAATCCGAAGAACAATATTTTAATAGATGTTTCAAATTACGTTCTTTTTGAACTCGGTCAGCCCACGCATTGTTTTGATCTGGACCTTCTCAAAGGTCCGGCGATAAACGTCAGGTCTGCCGGCAAAGGCGAGCGCATTAAAACCCTTGACGGCGAGGATTTGGAGCTTTCCGAAAAATTTCTCGTTATAGCCGACACTGAAAGACCGGTTGCGTTGGCCGGGGTAATAGGAGGAGTTGAAACAGCGGTTTCAGAATCCACAAAGAACATCCTGATAGAATCCGCTTATTTCAACCCGTTGAACATACGCAAAACTTCAAAAGAAACGGGCATAAAGACGGAATCCTCTTACAGGTTTGAACGCGGGACAGACCCTGAGATTACGGCAGCCGCCGGTTTGCGTATAGTTGAACTTATCAAACAATCCGTTCCTCAGGCAAGAATTGAAGCCGTAATTGATAATTATCCGCTTAAATACCGGCCGGCCGTCATAGAAGTGGAACCGATGAAAATTAAAACAATACTCGGAGCGGATATAAGCGATAATGACATGCTGAAAAGCCTCAGGGCGGTTGATTTGCAGGAAGAACCATCCGAACCCTGGAAGCTGACTGTGCCGAGTTTCAGGCATGACATTGAAAACATCTGGGATGTGGCTGAAGAAACGGGCCGTTTCATAGGTTATGACGTCATACCGGCTGAAACCGGGATGAAATTGATGAGAGTCAGCCCGGAGCCGTTTTTTGAAATCTCTTTGAAATTAAAAACAGAACTTGCAGGCTGCGGGTTTTCGGAAGTGTATAATTATGATTTCGTCTCTAATAAGGATTTAAAAAACTGCATGCTTGACGAAAAAACCTGTATTGATGTCCTCAATCCGGTATCTTCGGATTACCGGTACATGAGACCTTCTCTTATGTCCGGACTTCTTAAGGCTTTGAGATACAACCTGAACCGGGGTCAGGAATCTGTTTTTATTTTTGAAATAGGCAAAATATATTTAAAAGAGAACGGGTCTTATTCAGAAGAGGCGTTTTGCGCCGGGGTGGCGCACGGCGTATTCCCGGCCGAGCATTTCTGGAGACAGGGTTTAAACGAGGAAGCCGATTTTTATCATGTTAAAGGAATAGTAATGAGGATTTTTGAAACGGTTGGTGATTTAAAATTCGCCTCCGGCGGGAACGGGTTTTTCGCGCCTGAATTTTGCGCTGAAATAGCAGATGAAAACAGCAGAATCGGCAGGCTCGGCAAAATAAAAGATTCTATAGTATCGGCGAACGATATCAAAGCGAAAGACGTCTGGTATTTTGAAATTCCGCTAAAGGCTCTCATTAAAGACAGCCATCCGGGATTGTCCGCCGGAGGCGGAAAAGTGAAACCGGTTTCAGTCTTTCCGCGCATCTGGAGGGATTTGTCCGTTGTGGTAGGCATGGAGCATAAGTGGTTGGACGTACAAAAAGCCGTTCAAGGCGTTCACCCCGTTAGAAATCCGCCCTGCCCGAAGGGCACGGCGGCAGCCCCGCCTATGGCGGGGCTTATTTCTAACGGGGCTTATCTTGAAAAGGCAGAACTTATAGACCTGTATAGAGGCAAAAACATACCTGAGGGAATGAAGAGTCTGACGATAAGACTGACTTTTTCCTCAATGGAAAGAACGCTTACCGACGCGGAAGTAGACGGTTATATTTCAAACATACTGGATAAACTCGCCGGAAAATTTTCAGCCCGTCTCAGGACATGAGAGGTTATAAGGTTGCAAGGTGACAAGGTGATAAGGTGATAAGGGGACAATATTTTAATAATTACCTAAATGCATAACAAAATCAAGACGCTTGAAGAACTTGTTGATACCGTCCTTGCAAATTTCAAAGAACTTGAAAAAGAAAACGCTCTTTTAAAGAAACAGATAGAATCCTTAACCGCCGAGAAAAACCGCATTTCAGGGGAATCTGAAAAATTGAGCGGGGTGGACGAGTGGAAAAGAAACATCAGGAAAAAACTTGAAAAACTCTGTTTGAAAATCGAGAGAATAAATGGAAAATGACGCTGAGATAAAAATAAAAGGAAGACAGCTTAAAATTTCAATAGATGGGCTTACCCCTCTTGAGATTGATTCAATAGTGGGCCATGTTGAAGAGAAGATGAAAGAGATAGAGGAACAGACGCAGGTGGTGGACACTTCCAAACTGGCTTTGCTTTGCGCCATTCATTTCGCCAGCGAGCTTTACAATCAAAAAAGGAAAATAGAACATCTCAGGGAGGCAAACGACAAAAAAGTAGACGAAATGGTTTTAAAATTAAAAACCGCCCTGGATAAAGAACTATTTTAACCCGAATTCCTCAGTTGGAATTCGGGAATTGTGAATTTTGAAGTAAATCCTCGCTGAACGCCGTTATGTCAGGCAAAAATGTAGGGGCTCAATTCATTGAGCCCGTCCCTGCGTACGCAGGGACTGTCCCGTCCTTATAATTCAAGGAGAGGGACGACCCCTACACCAACGGCGTTGACTGAATACTTATATTTTGAATGTTGAATTTTAAATTATTCTTAAATTAAGAATTCATAATTTAAAATTTATAATTGCTGTTACTTCTTTTATGCCCATTCCCCTGGCAGTCAGAATGTCTCCCAAATCTTTGTCTGATTTCGCTGGACAAGAGCATTTGCTCGGCGAAGGCAAACTTCTCAGGCGGGCGGTTGAGTCCGGCGCTTTAACTTCGGCTGTTTTTTACGGCCCGTCTGGGTCGGGTAAGTCGGCTCTCGCCAAATACATAGTTTCCGGGATAAAATCCAAGGCATTTGAGTTAAATGCGGCGCTTGCAGGCGTTCAGGATTTAAGAAAAATCATAGATTACGCGTCGGGGCTTAAAAATTCAAGCATTGCGGAGCATGAAAAGATTTTTGTGATTCTGGACGAAATCCATCATTTTAACAGAACCCAACAGGACGTTCTTCTTCCTTCAGTTGAAAAGGGCGAGATAATTCTCATAGGCATAACCACTGAAAACCCCTTTTTTTACATTAACAGAGCTCTCCTCTCAAGATTTATGGTTTTTGAATTCAAACCCTTGAATGAAAACCATCTCCGTGTAATTCTTGAGAACGCTGTTTCAGGCAGAGAAGGCCTTAAAGAGTTAAAGGTAATTATTGAAGAATCAGCGAAAAAATATCTCATTTTGAATTCTTCAGGCGATGCGAGAAGACTTTTAAACGCTCTTGAACTTGCGGTTCTGAGCACAAAACCGGACTCATCAGGCCGCAGGTTAATAAATGCGGAGACGGCGCGTGAATCCATACAGAAAAGGACTGTCAGATACGACAGGAGCTCGGACGAGCATTATGACCATGTTTCTGCTTTCATAAAGTCCATGAGGGGTTCTGACCCGGATGCCGCTGTCTACTGGCTTGCGAAAATGCTTTCAGCAGGAGAAGATCCTCTTTTCATAGCAAGAAGAATCGTGATTTGCGCGTCTGAAGACGTGGGGAACGCCAATCCGAACGGCCTTGTGGTCGCTCAAAGCGCTTTTGACGCGGTTGATTCAATAGGCATGCCTGAAGCCAGAATCATCCTTTCCCATGCGGCCATATACATAGCATGTTCCCCGAAGTCAAACGCATCTAATCTTGCGATAAATCAGGCGATTAAAGAGGTTGAAAACGGCCCCCAGCGCGAAGTTCCACTGCATTTGCGGGATGCGAATCAAGATTTAGACGCATTCGGACACGGCAAAGGCTATAAATATCCGCATGATTTTCCAAATCATTACGTAAAGCAGGAATACATGCCCGAACCCGGACAATTTTATACGCCTTCTGACCAGGGATTTGAGCAGGAAATAGCGGAGCGATTGAAACGCCTCAAAGAAGAAAACAAGTGAATAGTGGTAAGTGGATAGTGGCGAGTGAATAGCATATTGGGAAAAATACCTTCACTAACCACTAATCACTATCCACTGCTTTTAATTATGGAACCTAAAATTTATTCTGTAACCGAACTGAACCTTATTGTAAAACATCTGCTGGAAGAGACTTTCATAGAAGTTTGGGTTGAAGGCGAAATATCAGGCTTTAAAGAATCCTCTCTCGGACACATTTACTTTGATTTAAAGGATTCTGATTCCATAATTTCCTGCGTGATTTATAAGGGTTTTTCCCGGTTTTTGAAATTTGAGCCAGAAAACGGACTCCTTGTTAAAATCAGGGCGCAGGTTACCGCATATTCCAGACAAAGCAAATATCAGCTGAACGTTAAAGAAATGCTGCCCGGCAAAATCGGGCCTTTGCAACTTGCTTTTGAGCAGTTGAAGAAAAAACTGCAGGCAGAAGGCCTTTTTGACCGGTCAAGGAAAAAGCCCATACCGATGTTTCCGCAAAAAATAGCGGTTGTAACTTCTCTTCACGGAGCCGCCATAAAAGACATACTCTCAATACTTGGGCGCAGATATCCGAACCTGAACATTCTTATCTGCCCGGTCAAAGTGCAGGGGGAAGGAGCTAAAGAGGAAATATCCGGGGCCATAGACCTGCTCAATAAAAATTTCAGGGACATTGACGTCATGCTTATAGGCAGGGGCGGAGGCTCAATAGAGGATTTGTGGGCTTTTAACGAGGAAATGGTCGCAAGAGCCATTGCAAACTCCAGGATACCGGTGATTTCCTGCGTCGGACACGAGACTGATTTCACCATAGCGGATTTTGTGGCGGATATGCGGGCTTCCACTCCTTCAAATGCAGCGGAACTTGTGGTGCAGAACAAGGAAGAAATCAGACAACACCTGCGGAACATGGAAAAGAGACTTATACAAAGCCTCAAGATTTTTTATGAAAATTTAAAAGGCAGATTTATAATACTCGTGGAAAACCGGATATTCAGAAATCCGGAAATTTTGCTCATAAATCTCATGCAGAGGCTTGATAATATCAATGAAGTTCTGATGGAGGAAATTGAGTTCAAAATAAAATCTTTTTCTGAAAAACTCAGATTTGAAACCGAAAAATTGAACAATCTGAGTCCTTATTTCCCGCTTTCAAAAGGATATGCCCTGGCAAGGCGGTCCGATAATTCAGTGGTAAAAGATGCCTCTGTGCTTGTTGAAGGCGAGAATCTGTCATTGCAGTTCAAAAAAGGCAAAGCTGAAACAAAAGTAGTAAGAATTAAGTGATAAGTGTTAAGTGGTAAGTGATAAGTGAGAAGAATTAAGAGATACAAAAAAACTTAATCCTTAATTCTGAATTCTTAATCCTGTTAAAAAAGGAGAAATATGCATAAAAAAGAAAAAACAGGCAATTTTGAAACCAGATTAAAAAAACTTGAGGAAATAGTGGAAAAACTGGAGTCTGAAGAAACGCCCATAGAAGCCTCCCTGGAGCTTTTTGAGGAAGGGGTTACTATTTCCAAAGAGCTTTCTGAAAAACTTGAGGAAGTGAAGAAAAAAATTGAAGTTCTCAAAAAAGACGCCCAGGGAAAACTAAAACTGGAAGAATATAAAGAAGAATGAGGCTCCGTCTTGATATCGCCTGTGTCCGGAAAGGGCTTTTTGAAAGCAGGGAAAAGGCCCAGGGGGCGATAATGGCGGGGCTTGTGGCTGTCAACGGCAAGCCGGTTGACAAGGCCGGCCAGCAGATTAAGGAAACCGACTTGGTAGAAATTGTTCAACCCGCGTGTCCTTATGTTTCAAGAGGGGGGCT
This sequence comes from Elusimicrobiota bacterium, assembly GCA_016209085.1. Lineage (GTDB taxonomy): Bacteria > Elusimicrobiota > Elusimicrobia > Elusimicrobiales > UBA9959 > JACQWV01. Next base: position 12,878 of record JACQWV010000115.1, on the reverse strand, counting down.
CAAACTGAAATCAGCAATAGACAATTTTAAAATTAATGTAAAAGGAAAAATTTGTCTTGATGTCGGCGCTTCAACAGGCGGGTTTAGCGATTGTTTTTTGCAGGAAGGGGCTAAAACGGTTTATGCCGTTGACGTGGGTGAGGGAAAACTTCATGAAAAAATAAAAAATAACCCTAAAGTTATTTTTTTCCCGCATACAAATGCTCGTTTTTTAAGGCCTGAGTTATTCCGGGAAAAGCCGCAGATAGCCGCCATAGACGTTTCTTTCATTTCCCTGAGGCTTGTATTAAAGCCTGTTTTGGACTGCATGGATTCAGGCGCGGATATTATAGCCCTGGTCAAACCCCAGTTTGAGCTTGAGCCGAAAGATTTGAAAAAAGGCATAGTAAAAAATGAAGGCTTAAGGCTGAAAGCGATAGAAGTTTTAAGAAAATTCGCGGCTGAAAATATAAAAGACATTAAAGAAAAAGGCCTAATAAATTCCCCGATAAAAGGAGCAAAAGGCAACCTTGAATTTCTGTGGCATCTGCATAAAATGTAGCGGCGGCATTGCTATGCCGCAAAACAAGGCGAGTAGTAATTCGCCCGCTACAGTAATCTAGTGTAGTGTAACATAAATAACTTGACATTTGATTCTGCATTGTAGGGGTCGTCCCTCTCCTTGAATTATAAGGACGGGACAGTCCCTGTTCCCTGATGGAACAGGGGCGGATTCATCCGACCCGAATAAAAGCGGGTTTGATAAATCAAACCCCTACAAAAACCATGATATCCAAATCTAAAGATCCGTTGGTTACACTACGCTAGTATTTATGAATGTACCATCATATCAACTTTCTTGTTGCGTATGGGAATTTACGCTTGAGTGCAATCTCAACTGCATCCACTGCGGCTCATCAGCCGGCAGAAAGCGGCCTGATGAGCTTTCAACCGAAGAATCGCTTGCTTTGTTGGATGACCTTAAAAAAACAGGCTGTCTGGGCGTGGCATTAATGGGCGGAGAGCCATTCCTGAGAAAAGATTTCTGGGAAGTGGCTTCAAAAATAACAAATCTGGGAATGGAACTCTCTGTCATTACTAACGGCGCTATCTATTCAGAAGAAATTTTTAAAAACCTGAAAGCTCTCAAGCCCAGAGCAGTAGCCGTAAGCATAGATGCGGCTGAACCGTCTCTGCACGATAAAATAAGAGGAATTGCCGGGAGCTTTGATAAGTCATGGAAATTCATAAACAAAGCGTTGGCTGAAAATCTGCCTGTAAGCGTAATTACGACCGTGCATAAACTCAACATAGGACAGCTTGCGAAATTAAGAAACATGCTGAAAGGCAGAAGAATTGCCTGGCAGATTCAGACAGCCGGTTCCGAAGGATGCAGGTTTTCAAAGGATTTGCTGCTTGACGAAGAAGAATTTTATTCCGTGGGCCTGTTTATTGAATCAACGCGCAGGAATTACAGCGTTGAAGAAATGCCCGTGATAGGAGCGCATGATTTGGGTTTTAATTCAATGATGTTTAAAAATATTTCACTCCATGAGAAATGGGGCGGATGTCAGGCAGGGATTTCAGTTCTCGGCATAAGAAGCAACGGAGATGTTCTGGGTTGCCTGGCGATAAATAACGACAGCTTTATGGAAGGAAACGTGAGAAAAAACAGCGTTTATGAAATATGGAATTCGCCGGGTGCATTTGCTTATACCAGGAATTTTACAAAAGAATCAGCCGGGGAGAACTGTTCCGGTTGCGGGTTTATGGCCGAATGCAAAGGCGGATGCAATGAAATGTCCTTGATGAAAACGGGGAAATTGCACAACGACCCTTTTTGTTTTTATGGAATAGAGCAGGACATCTTTGCGGATGAACTCAAAAATCCGGTTAAAAAAGCAATGCTTAAATTCAAAAACTTCTCTGATAGAAGGACTTCGGAAAAGCAGTTAAAAAAACTCGCCTCAATTTTTAACAGCAAAAGGTAACTGTTACCTTTTGATATATGAAACTTAACATCGGGTGCGGCGGGAATCGTCTCAGGGGTTATGTAAACATAGATTCCAATCCCGGTTTGCGGCCCGACAGAATAATGCAGGCGTACGACCTTGATTTTAAATCCGGTTCTGTTGAGGAAATAACGGCAAATCACCTTATTGAGCATCTGGGTTTTTTCAAGACAAAGTATTTTCTTTCAGAATGTTTCAGGGTTCTCAAAACCGGGGGAATTTTAAAGATAGAGACGCCGCGCATAGAAAAGACGTTTAAAATATTTCTTAAGGCGAAAAACGCGAGGGTCAGGGAGAAAGCGCTTGGCTGGGTTTACGGCGCTGAAACAGACGGCATGGGGCATAAATACTGTTTTCCGGTTGAACTTATGGAAAAATTAACCGCAGAAGCCGGATTTAAAATATTAAAAAAAGAATTTTATAATTATGAATCGTCAAGACCGGCCTGCCGGTTCGTTCTCCGGAAACCCAAACATTCACGATTGGCGAATTTGCAGGCTGAATTCAGGAAAGAGCTTTTAAAAAGAAAAATTCCGTGTTTTACCGATGAACAGGTATCCTCAGAACAGGAAAAAATTATAGAGAAAGTGATGTGTGCAATAAAAGAGGGAGTGTGATATGCAAAGAAAAATATCAAAACTTGGAAGAAAAACGGGATTAAAAAACAAAGAACTTAAAAAAATGTGCAGATTTAGTTTGTCCGGCTTACTAGCCGTTGCTGTTGCGTCTTTGACAGGATGTTTGCAGACAAACAGAACTTATCAATCAGAGCCTGCTGCGGATCAATCGCAGAATTTGACCCCGGCAGGAACAGTCAAACCGGCCGGAGAAACTCAAAGCGCAACCGAGCCTGAGGCTCCTAAACCTGAAAAAAAAGATGTAGGGGTCGTCCCTCTCCTTGAATTATAAGGACGGGACAGTCCCTGTTCCAATTGCGATAGCAATTGGAACAGGGGCGGATTCATCCGACCCGCATATTTTTCGGGCTCAATGAATTGAGCCCCTACATTTTTGCCTGATATAACGGTGTTTAGTGAGGATTTACAGATTTAGATTGAGGTTGAGAACTACATTGCTTAACCTTAATCTTAACCTAAATCTGTTTATCAAACACAAGCAGGCTTTCAACATGGGGGGTGTTGGGATAGAAATCAAATCCGAATGCTTTGATGATTTTGTATTTTTCAAGGAAAAATGCCGCGTCTCTTGCCTGGGTGGCCGGGTTGCATGAGAGATAAATTATTCTTTGAGGCAGGCTGTTTAATAGGGCTTTTACCGTTTTCTTGTGCAGTCCGGGACGCGGGGGATCCATTACAATAATGTCCGTCCCGTCAAAAACTTCCTGCGGAGTTTTTTCTGCCGGAGAGCAGAGAACTTGAAAATTTTTTACATTGTTTTGAGCCGAGTTTATTTGCGCGAATTTGGCTGCGCCGGGGAAGGATTCCACGCCGATTATCTCCCGCGCCGCGTCTTTCAGAATTATGGCCATAACGCCTGCTCCGCAGAACAAATCCATCAGCTTATTGCACTCAAAACATACTCCGTTTATTACTTCCATGGCTTTTTCAAAAAGCGGTATGTTATTCTGAAAAAAACAGTCAAATGGATATGAAAAATTCAAATTCCCGACCTTTTCCGTCATAAACTCTATTCCGTTTTTGTATAAAATCTCGTCAGCCGCGCTTACCGGGCTCAGAGGATTTGAATATGCGGATAAAAAACCGTCCAGGCCGTCTATCTGCATCTGAGGCGTTGAAAAGCCCCTGTTCTTGACATAGAGGGCGGCGACAACCTGTTGTTGTTTTTGGGATTCCCTTAGGATTAAAGTTTTCAAATCCGAGCAGACTGTTTTGTCCCGGTTTAAAATTTCAACGATTTTAAGGGCAATTTTGTTTGTATTTTCGGCTATCAGGGCGCAGCCGTTTTCAAGAATATGTTTTTCTCCGAATGAACCTCTTTTGTGAAAAGCCAGGTGAATTTCGTTGTTTTTTTCCGCGAAACTGTATTCAATTTTAGTCCTGTATCCGAATCGGCGCTCAGCGGGATAAAATCCGTCAAGTTTTATCGTTTCTCTGGTAAATCTGTATAAGAAATCTTCAATAATGTTTTTCTTTAACTCTGTCTGATAGGCATAATCCATTATCTGCCATGGAGAACAGCTTAAATAATGGTCTTCTGCGGCGTCGCGCCTTTTTTCCGACGGCCGGATTATTTCAAGAAGTTCTGCTTCAATAAAATTTCTCTTTTCCCTTATTATCCTTACTTTTGCGGTTTCTCCAGGAAGAACCCCGTACGCGAAAATGAGCTTGCCGGAATGTCTCCCCAAAGCCCTGCCTTCATCGGATATTTTTGTAAATTCAACTTGCATAACGACAGTGGATAGTGATTAGTGAGTAAGTGATTTACTCAAGCTGAATCACTTAATCTCTCAATATCTTAATCACTCAATTACTTCTTACCACTCGCCACTAACAACTCGTCACTCGCCACTGCAGTAGAGGAATAGTAAATCCTCACTGAACACCGTTATGTCAGGCAAAAATGTAGGGGCTCAATTCATTGAGCCGGGTCGGATGAATCCGCCCCTGTTCCAATTGCTATCGCAATTGGAACAGGGACTGTCCCGTCCTTATAATTCAAGGAGAGGGACGACCCCTACACCAACGGCGTTGACTGAATACTTACGAGGAATATTATAGAATATTGTCTAATGGACGCTTTGAAAGCTGTTTTTCTGACAAGAGACGCGTCAATGGCCGGTTCTTGTTCTTCTGCTTTCAGGGAAGCATCCGTTGACCTGTATTGTGTTGCAGACGGGAGGGCGTTTAAAGATGTTTTGCGCGAGGAATTTGACGCTCTCATGATAGACGCCGAAGCCATAAACGCTTTTTCCGAGTTCAAGAATATTGAAGACGTTGTCGTATGGTTTCGTTCCCGGCATCCCGACAGAATTCTTATTGTAATTTCCGGCTCTACAACGTCTTCTGCGGTCGTAGCCGGACTTATAAATCTCGGGGCGAACGATGTGGCGGAAAAACCGCCCAAGTTCAGGGTAATGGCGCAGCAGATAAAATCGCTTGCAAAATTCATTCGCCATAAATCCAAAAAGAGCGCGGGTAAAATTTCTCTCAAAGGCGGCGCCATTTCAATTGATGCCGGAGCCCGCAAATGCTTTATATCCGTAGATGCCCAGAATCATTCAAAATTGAAAGAAGTAAAACTGACAAAAAACGAATTCAAAATTATTTCTATCCTTGTTTCAAGAAGAGGCAGGCTCGCCACCTATGACGATTTCAAAGAAAAAATATGGCCGGACAAATTATCCTCAAAAGAAATAAAACACGGGCTTCTTCAGCACATCGCGGATTTAAGAAAAAAAATAGGCCCGCATGGACAAAGAATAGAAAGCGTATGGGGGGAGGGTTACAGAATTAGGGATGAATAACAGCAGTGTATAGTGGATAGTGATTAGTGAACAGCGACAGTTAAATAAACTACTAATCCACTCGTCACTGACCACTTGCCACTGCCTTTTGACAACTTATGTCTCTCAAGGCTAAATTAAGTCTTATAATGGTTTTTTTGATAGTTTTTATAACGGGTCTTTTTGGTTTTGTCCTTTATTTTTCCGAATCAAAAGTTCTCAAAGCGCATCAATCCGAAAGGCTGACGACGCTTTTTAAATCTTTTGTTCAGGTGGCGCATGAGAGCGTCCTGAGCCAGGACGACCTTGCGCTGATAAGTTACACCTTCAGGATGAAAGAGTCTCATATAGAGGTGGTTTCTGCGTATGTGCATGACGGCAGGAAATATCTGGCCAATACGGACAAAAATCTTGTCAGAAAAGATATCGTCGGCATAGCCTCTGCCGCGGGTTTATCCCGTGGCGGAAACCCGGAAATAATATCCGATGAATTTGAATTGAAGGGAAAGAAATATGCCGCAGGCATTGCTTTTTCAAAAGAAATCCTTGCCGGGGGAATAAACAACGCGCTGGGGCTGGTCGCCAGAAAAATTTTAAAGGTTTCTGTTATCGTCCTGGCGGCAGGAGTTATAATTGCGCTGTGGCTTGCATTTTCCATTTCTTCTCCCGTAATCAGGCTTTCAAAAGCGGCCCAGGAAGTGGGAAAAGGGAATTTCAGCCTTGATTTGCTTAAATCCGGGAACTTCCCGACAAATACCAAAAATGAAATTGAAGTTCTTGAAAGGGAATTCGCTCGGATGGTTGTAAAGCTTCTAGAGCTTGACGAAATGAAAAAGGATTTTGTTTCAGCGGTAACGCACGAGCTAAAATCCCCGTTAAGCGCCATAGAATCTTATATTGACCTCATTCGCAACGAATTGGACTCTAAAATAAAGTCCGCCGGCGAAGGAATGCGGCAAAACATGCTTGAATGGGTCAAAGACCTGGATTACATAAAACAGAATACGGAGCGGCTCTATAATTTCATTTCTGATCTGCTTGACGCGGCGAAAATTGAAAGGGGGAAGTTTGAAATTAATAAAGCGGCAGTGAAACTTGAGCAGATTATATCGGATGCCGTTTTTTTGTTCGCGGAAAAAGCCAGGAGTATCGGCGTCGTTCTGGAGACGGACATGCAGCAGAAACTGCCTGAGGCGCAGGCAGATCAGGAGCGGATAAAACAGGTGTTGTCAAACCTTATATCCAATGCGCTGAAATACACTCCCCGCGGAGGAAAAGTAAAAGTTTCAGCGAAAATGCCGGACACAACCGATTATCCGCTCTATTTTGTCGTGTCGGTTGAAGATACCGGAACCGGCATTCCCCAATCCGAAATTTACAGGATTTTCGGCAAGTTTGAGCAGGTTAAATCAGCAAGACCGAACGTAAAATGTCCCAAAGGCGCCGGACTGGGACTTTATATCGCCAGAACCGTCGTTGAAGCGCACGGCGGGACGATCGGGGTTGAAAGCATTGAAGGCAAAGGCAGTAAATTTTATTTTACATTGCCTATATAAAAGATAATTGAGATTAAGATTGAGGTTAAGATTAAGATAAAGTTTTTTATTCTTAACCTTTACCTTGCGATACTTCTTGCTATACTATCAATCTTAACCTGTTTGTTATTATGAAGACCATATTAATTATTGATGACGAGGAAGATTTTCACAGGGTTTTAAAGAGAATACTTGAACCCCAGGGATATAAAACCCTGTCCTCCCTGAGCGCTGAGGAGGCTTTGAGAATGCTTGAGGCCCTTACCCCGAATCTCGCCATAATAGACTGGAACCTTCCGGGTAAGACAGGTCTTGAACTTGTGCGAATGATAAGACAGATGGAAAAATTTAAAAAGATGCCGATTATAATGTATACTGTCAGAGATACTGAATCAGATCAGATTGAGGCGTATTCCAGCGATATTCAGCTTTTTTTAACCAAACCTGTGGAGTCCGGTGTTCTTATAGCCAAAATTAAACAGTTCTTTCCTTGATTAAATCTTGATTATTTCTTGATTGATTTGTAACATCTTTTCTGCTATAACATTAGCATGTTAATGAAACAGGATACAAGTCACAGGTTACAGGTCACAAGTCACAAATCACCCCCTTTTTTCCTGTTTCCTGTTTCCCGTTTACTATTTACCACTTTCTGCTTACTACTTACTACTTACCACTTACTACTTACTGGTGTTTATGCAGGCTGGGAGAATGTCCGCAGTATCAGCAGTTCTCAGGGAATAATAGATTCAAGCGCGTCAAATTTTAATCTAAGTTATACAATCGGCGAGCCTGCGGCGTCTTTATCTGCTATGGGATATTCTTCCGGGACCGTTCTGTCAGGGTATCTCTCCCAGATACCTTCAGTCAGCCTTACCCCTTTTTTATCCGACATGGCGGCGGACAAAGCTGTTTTTTCATACGGCTCCCTCTGGGGAGCAAAACCTGAGGATACCGTCAAACTTATTTTTTCAAACGAGCTTTCCACTTCCATAGTCTCGTCTGAGATAAAAGTGACTGAAGTTTTTGACAACATGGGAAGCGTCGTAAATTCCTCCCGCAGCGTAAATACCGCATATGACCCTTCGGGAAAATTCCTGAGCATTGATCTGTCCGGCTCTGACTGGCCCAAAGGCAGTCTGTTCGCGGTCTACTACACTTCAGACAGCATGAAAGACATCAACGGGCTTCCTGTTGCGGGTCCTGCAACTGCTTACTTTACGGTCATATTTGACCGCAATCTTGAGAACAAGGCATTGGTAATTGAGGATTGGACCACAAACGTCAGAATCCCCGCCAACACTTATAATGAAGATTTCTTTATGCCTGTTTCAACCAGCCAGGATTCGGCTTCAGTACAAACCGCTAACAGAAAAATGGAATCCCTGCCGGGCATCATTGCGAAACCGGTAAAGGTCATAAACGCGGCGTCTTTTGATTCGCAGGGAAATTCAGTACAGCCCATTGCCAAGCCGTTGATAAGCCTGCCCTACAAAGACGACGACAACAATGGTATGGTGGACGGAATAAACCCTCCTGCACGAGCCAGAAATCTTTCAATATGGCATCTGGACGAGGCGAAAAGCATGTGGGTAAAACAAATCGGAGCAGTTGTGGATACCGGCTCCAGAATGGTGTCTTTAAACGTTTCGCATTTTTCTTCTTACGGTCTTATGGCTCTGCCTGACACGGACGTCTCCGCAGTCTATGTCTATCCCGTTCCTTTCAGGCCGAATGCGGGAAATCCGGCCAGGTACGGAACATGGACTGACATGATAACTTTTACGAATCTGCCCTCATACGGAACCATAAGGATTTATACCATAAGATTAGAGTTAGTCAGAGAAATCAACATAAGCAGTCCTCCGGAAATGAAATGGGATGTAAAGAACTCAGCGGGAGAAATCGTGGCAAGCGGGGTCTACATATGGGAAGTCGTGGTAGAGAGTAACAGGAAAACGGGAAAACTGATGGTGATAAAATAGTGGATAGTGGAGAGTGGATAGTGTAGAGCATAGAGCGGAGAGCGAAGAGCATGAGCAAGCAATATAACTCCAAGAGGATAGAACAAAGAGTTGCTGTTACTGCAGTTTTGCTGTTACTGGCCACTGGTCACTGGTTACTGGTTACTGGTGTTCATGCTGATGCGGGCAAATCAGGCGGCCAGTTTATTAGAATAGTCCAGAGCCCGCGGGCATCCGCCATGGGCGATTCAGGCGCGGGTCTCTACGGCGATATTCTCGGTTCAATCGCCTTGAATCCGGCTGGTCTTTCAAGAACCGGGTACAGGGAAATCGCTTTTGTTTATAATTCCTGGATTGAAGGCATTTCAATGCAGCAGATTGCGTACGCCCATCCTTTTAAAAAGACAGGGACGCTGGCTTTTTCTGTTTCCATGTTAAACATTTCTGATTTCCCAGGGTACGACAACAGCGGGGCTTACGCCGGAGACGTAAAAGCAGGGGACATCCTGTTCCAAGCGGGTTACGCGTCAAGGTTGAAAGGCCCCTGGAACGACAGGAGATTGGGATTATTCTGCGGCGCCGGCGTTAAGTATGCCAGAGAAACGCTTGAAGCAGTCACGGCCAGGACAACCCTGCTGGACTTCGGATTCCTGTCTATTTCAAGGCTTGGAGCCGGTTTTCTGGGCCTCGGCATTTCCATGCAGTCCATGGGAAGCGGTTTTAAATTTGATTCTGAAAAAGACAAATCCCCGTCTATTTTAAACACGGGGCTTTCTTACATAACAATGTTGTGGGGAGACCCTTTTACAGTCGCTTTTGATTTTAAGAAACCCAATGACGGTGAAATCAGGTTTTCAGCCGGACTGGAGTTCCTGCTCAAGAGAATTGTGGCGTGGAGAATAGGATATGTTTCCGACGAGGATCTCGGCAGCGGATTGAGGTTCGGAGCAGGGTTCAATCTCAAACTTTTCCAGCTGGATTACGCTCTCTCTAACTATGACAGGTTCGGCTCGGCGCACAGATTCGGCATGTCTTACAAGTTCGGCAAGCCTGTTGAAACCCTCTCATATCTTACTCCTGAACAGGAAAAAGCGAGATGGAGACTGGCAAGAGCGGAAAAATTCATGGAAAAGAACAGGTATTATGAAGCTGTTCTGGAATTAAACGAGGCTCTTAAACTTGAGCCGAATCTTCAGGAAGCCCTGGACATGATGAAAAAGGCCAGAATTCTCATGGAGACGCATCAGAAATAGGGTATAGGTAGTTATAGGTAAAGGGTAACAGTTTAGTCTTACTAAATATGAATTATTAAATGTAGGGGCTCAATTTATTGAGCCCGCAAAAACGGGTTTGATAAATCAAACCCCTACACATTCAATAAATTTAGCCTTGTACGACATTTTTTTAGCAAGGCTAAACTGTTACGGTAAAGGTATGGAAAAGACAAGGATTATCAAATTATTTTCTCTTATAACTCTACATTCTACACTATACACTCTTCCCTTGCTTTATGCCAATTTATTCCAGGAAAGCGTGAAGTATTACGAAGCCGGCGATTATAAAAAGGCGATGATGGGTTTTATGGACGTGGTTCTTAAGGAACCGGTAAATGCCGCGGCCGGAGATTATCTGCGCCGTTCAGGCGCGGAACTTCTCAAGAAAGAGGAAAGTCTTGCCCGGCAGCAGAGCCGTAGGTTTCTTGAAGAAGCCTCCGGAGTAAAAAGCAAAATGGATGATTTCAGGAAAGCCAAGGCAAAAAGGCTTAAAACATGGCACAAACTCCTGGAAACCGCAAAAAAATTCGCTTCCGACCACGATGCTATCAGGGAAGCGGTGCTTGCTTACGAGAATTTTCTTAAAAACACTCCGATATATTCAGACGGCTATCCTGAATTCCAGGATGCTTTGAAGGAGTTAAAAAAAGCCTTTTATAAAACGATTAAAGATAAATACCCTTACCTGATAGGAAACAAAGATACTGTGGACGAAAGAGACCTGGCTACGCTTTTTTTCGCCAGGGAGTCCATAGACGATTTTTCGTACCGCTATGTATACAGCAATCAGACCCAGGCCGTTCTTGATAAAGCCACAAAAATCAGGATGCTTGAAGAGGAAATCAGCAGAGTATATTCAAGCGCTCAAAGAGCTTTAGAGATTTATTCTTTTGGAAGACATCAGGATTCTATTGATTTATGGAAAGAAGTGTTAAACTTTGACCATACAAACGAAGAGGCATACATGTATCTGGATTTTGCAAAAAGCCACACGCTTTACAAGTCACAAGTTGCAAGTCACAAGTCACAAGTTACTGACCGAGAGCAGGGGTCAGAACTGCCTCCGGAAGAGAAAGGCGTTGTGGTTGCTGATGTTGACACTGTCCGAAAATCCCGGGCTGTCAAATCAGGGGATTTTCCCGCTCCAAGCCTTAAAGCCAGAAAAAAAATAGTCCCCAGGAACAAGTCACAAGTCAGAGGACAGAGGACAGAGGTCAGAGGTCAGAAGTCAGAAGTAGCGGCGGGATTACCATCCCGCAATGTAGGGGCTCAATTTATTGAGTCCGCAGAAGCAAATGTAGCCGCAGTCCCTGCGTACGCAGGGACTGCTCTGTCCAAAGATGTAGTCGCAGAGCTTGCTCTGTATGCACAAATAAAAGAAGCTGAAAAACTTTATGAAAAAGGCGTTTTAGAATTCTCCCTCGGAAATATGGAAAATGCGGCAGGATACTGGGAAGAATGCCTCAAATTAAATCCGAAGCATTTGAAAGCAAAAGTAGGAATAGAAAGAATAAAAAGATAGAAGTTAAGAAGATAAGAAGTTGGGAAGTTAAGAAATTGAGAAAATAAGAGATTAAGTTAAAAAAATTATGGAGAAGAATAAAATAAATCATTTTAGAGATCTAAAAGTTTATCGTAAAGCATTTGATGCCGCAATGAAAATTTACAAAATTACCATAGAATTTCCAAAAGAAGAAAAATATTCGCTTGTTGATCAAATTAGAAGTTCTTCAAGATCTGTCTGTGCCAATATAGCGGAAGCTTGGAGAAAAAGAAAATACAGTTTAGTTTTTAAAAACAAATTAACAGATTCAATGCAAGAGGCATCAGAAACTCAAAGTTGGCTGGAGTTTGGTTTTGCGTGTAAATATATAAGTGAAGACTTATTTAGAGAACTTGATATTGAGTATGAAGAAATAATTTTAATGCTTAATTCAATGGAGAAAAATTCACATAAATTGCCGAACGAATCCCAGTTCCAGTCTATTTTATGGCAGTCAATAACGCCTTACATACAGGTCATAGTTGACGGCTCCGCCCTTCCCCGCGAGCCAATGTATAGCTCTATTTATTCTTTGCACGCAAAAAGCGCGGAAAGCATCAAAGGCGATTTCACGCTTTATGACACTGATGTAAGGATAACTACAACAACCGGCACAAGGGGAATAATTTTTCAGGACGGCTCTTTTCAGTACAAAGCAGCAGGCGACGCGGCCCAGTGGGAAATCAATGCCACGCACATTTACAATTTAAATCCGGGAAACGTAGGCATAGGAATATCAAATCCGGGTTCAAGATTAGAGGTTTCAGGAACGGTCAGAGCGAGTGCGTTTCAGGGCGACGGTTCTAATGTTACAAACATAGCCGCTTCCAGCGTGAACCAGGGCAGTTTTCCCGGAACCTCATACGTGTTTCCGTCCACATTGACCATATCCGGTCCTGTATATTTGGGTTCTGTCATAAGTTCCAGTTTTACAGACAGCGGCGCATTGCAGATGGGGCAAAATGCGGGGCTGACGTTTTCAGGCGGCAGGATAACCGGCTTGCAGACGCCTCTGGCGAATGATGAGTCTGCCAGCAAAGCTTATGTTGACGGGCTTACGGGAGGAGGCCAGGCAGCGGCTGTTTTAAGCTCCACCCAGACTTTTACCGGCCAGAACACATTTGTAAATCAAATCAGCGTATCAAGC
>JACQWV010000102.1 GCA_016209085.1 Elusimicrobiota bacterium | reverse complement strand
TTTTCTTTTGCGGTGAAGCCGATGCGTTTTTGGGGCTTCACTGGCGGAGCCATAATCTCCCTGATTGCGTCAAAAACTATTTTGAACTGCCTGTCGTATTTCTTTTCCAGCGCTTCAAGCCGGGCCGCCAAATCTTTATGCGCGGAGATGATTTCCATAAGATGGGTGAAGGTGCGCATTATCTGGATATTCACGTTTACCGCCCGTTCGCTGTTTAAAACGCTTGAGAGCATGGATATGCCGTTTTGCGTAAAAGCATAGGGCAAATATCTCCTGCCGCCTTTTTTTGAGGTGACAAATTGGCACCTCAAAAATTCAGTCTTGGTCAGACGGAATATAAAGTCTTCCGGGAAGCGTTTTGCTTTGCGTTTCACGGCATGATTGAGCACTTTTGGTTGATTGTCCCTTATTTACCACCCCGAAGGTTTCCGCTATAACCGAATTGTCCCCAACCTTCGGGGTTTCCCTTCCCTTATTTGATATTTTACAAAATTTTTCCAAATCCCGCATTGGTCCGCATATGGATTCGGCGCAAGCCCGCCGCTGCTTTAACAAAACAATCTTTGCGGCTGCAGAATATCAGTCGCATAGTCCGCCTGAGGCGGACGACCGCTACTTGTCGCATAAAATGCATCGGGTTCAGGAAATTATGTATACTTTAATCACTTAGCAGGAAATTACATAAGAGGAAGGAATTAAAATGGCTGAAATTATTGTAGTCGTAAGCAAAGTAAAGAAATTGGCGAAGGACGCGGGGTTTCGGACCGGGGCGGATTACATAGAGGCTCTCTCCGCCAAGGTTAATCAAATGGTCTCGGCATCCATTGAAAAAGTCAAGGCTGAAGGCACAAAGAAGACCATTGGCGCGGAAGACCTCATTTAAGGTTTCATCGGCAGGGATTCTATATTGCGCCGCGCATAAAGGGCTGATTCTGCCGCAAGGGGCTTTTTTTTCATTCTTTCCCAGAGCCCTCTTGCCAGTTGTCCGGCGAAATTAAATCCGAATTCCTTTGAAACCTTCTGCATTACCACGGGTTTTTCGCCGGACCAGATTTCCGAGCCGGAATTTACGTCCCACAGGGAGAGCCTTCCTTTGACGCTTCTTTTGTTGTAAACGCCCAGCATTATTTCGTTAAATTCGGTTATATGCCCGAAGAATAAACGCTCAACTCTCAGCCATTTGCATAAATCCTGATTTTTTGCCGCTTTAAGCTGTCCTCCCTGTGAAAATCCGTAATTTCTTAAAATCCCGTCGGTTTCCTCAAGAGATAATAAGTCATACCCGCCTTGTTTAAGGGTTCCGAAAACGAAATTTCTGAGCATTTCAGGACCGTCAACGCTCGTGGTCTCGTCGGAGAAAGGAAGCACCGCGACCCGCGGAACAAACCATTCAGCCGGTCCGGCCTGAACCCCGGGGCCGGCGGAAGAGATAAAAGTCATGTCTGAAAATATTTCATTCCATCTCACATCCCGCGCCTCTTTATCTAGGGAGCTCTTTTCCTGGGCAATCCTGTAATATTCGGCAGCTTTGTCGTAATTTTTCTGTCTTTCATGAAATATTCCCATGTTCAACGCATCTCTCCAATCCCCTGAAGTCCGGAAACGCTGTTCCCAGATGGCAGAAGATTCATTCCACCTGCCGTGTCTTGAAAGGTCTTTTGCTTCAATTGACTGTTTGTCTTCTTTTTTGAAAAATACGGGTCTGTTTCTCTCAACCGGCCTTCCTAAATACCTTGCAACCAGCTTTGAAACGACTGCGGAAAGCAGGTCTTCTTCATGAGCGTCATACCATTTTTCAGCAGGTTCCGCGTCATCGTGTTTGTCCGCTGAAATTTCAGCCGTCTCATCCCATGAATCAAGAAGCATGCCGCCGGGATAAGAAGACAGGGAGCCGTTTATATTGATGGAGGCTTTGTATATCCAGACAACGGCGGTTCTTGTCTGTTTCTGGTCGGGCGGCATAGCGCCCGACACTTGATGAGCCGGAGGCTCGTTGTTCCGTCCGCTTTTGTCTTTGTAAGTTACCTGTCTTTCTTCCTTTGAGATTGAAACCTCCGGCGGTTCCACGGCAATTTTTAAAACTCCGCCCGGATTTATGCCTGATAAATACGGGTCATAAGCGGCATCGTTTGAAACCCTGTAAGCTTTTACTATAATCTTTCCCCTTGAAAGGGCCTGACCCGCTCTTTTTGCAAAAGCAAGAGAATCCAATTCCATCCGCCTGAGGCGGATATGCTTTTGCTTTAAGGCGGAACTTAAAATGTTTCCGATTATGTTTTCGTCTTCATGCTCAGGGGAAACCAATATCAGATAAAGTCCTGAAAACACTTCCGGCTTCTCTACCACAAGAGGGGACTGCGTCAGGAAATACCGCATTTTTACGCTGTAATAATTGCCGCAGCCTGCCAGAAAAATCGCGCAGCAGATAGAGATGATGATTTTCATTAAACGATTTCCTCCTTGAAACAAGTCTGACAAATGCCTGTGGACTACGTAAATTTTGCCGTATTTCTCTATCAACAGGCCTGAAAGACTTTTTTCCCCGGCAAGGGATCCCCTTGCCGGAATTGAAAGCATGCCCGCAGGTTTGTTTACGGCTATGAAATCATCGTCCTCGTACAGGATTTTAAAAAGCGTTTTATTCATAGCCCGCTTTCTTCCATCAGTTCTTTAAGAATATCCTCGCGCGAACGCTTCCCCGGCGCTTTGTCGGCGGATAATATCACGGGCTGGCCGTTTTCAATGAACACAGGTTCAATCATAATCTGATGCAGTTCCGCGTTTTTCAGTTTCAGCAGCAGCAGAATTCCCTCCGTAACCTTGGGCCTGTGTTTCATGTCAAAAATGAAATTCCCGAGGCTGTAAGCGATGAATTTGCCCTTGTAAAATTCAATATCCTGAATTCTGTGCGGATGGTGACCCACCACTATATCCGCGCCCCAGTCAATGGTTTTATGCGCCAGTTCTTTTTGCCTGTCCGCAGGGTCCGAGGTGTATTCAACGCCCCAGTGGTATTGAACTGCAAGGAAATCGCATTGTTTTTTCAGCCTGGATATATCCTCTTTAATCCATGCTTCTTTGACCCGCGCCACCCCAGCGCCTGTCCTGCCTGCCGGAAAATCCATGGGGACAATCATGGTATAGCCTAAAAAACCCAGACGCAGGCCGTTTTTCAGGGTCATAACCGCGCCTGCACGGGCATTATCCAGATTCCGGCCGGCTCCTATTGCCGCTATATCCGCTTTCTTCAGCCGCTCCAGAGTGTCAACAAGAGCTTCTGTTCCGTAATCCGCGCTGTGATTGTTGGCTAAATTCAGAACGTCAAAACCGGATGTCTTTAATTTATTGATGAAAGAGGGTTTTGCGCGGAAAGCATAATCCTTTCCCTGAGCAGGCTTTCCCTTGTCTGATACGGCGCACTCTAAATTCCCGACAGCTATGTCGGCCTGCTGCAATAAAAATTCCGTTCCTGAAAACGGATAAGAGGCGGATTTGTCCTTTTGAGCCGCCTCATCCGCGTGTTTTTCAATTTTCCGGGCCAGCATTATGTCGCCCACAAAGACAAGACTTGTCAACGGTTCTATCAAGGTTTTTCCCCGGGGAAAAGCCTTTACAATGCGCATAAGCTCGTCATAAAGCCGGTTATTGACGCCGAAAATCCGCAGGCGTTCCTGAGGGGATTCCTGCCATGACAGCCACAGTTCCATGCGCACCGGAGTAGAGGAATAATGCAAGCCGGGACCGAGGTTATCCGCGTCAAAAAAATACCGCGCGCCGGGACTCTCTTTCCCGCCCGGTTCAGCCTGACGGAATTCCAGGCCGGGCAGTTCGGTTTTGAACCTCATGTAAAAAAACGGGTTGTTTGTAAAACATTTCCTGCCTGCGGCTTCTTTAAGAGGCTCCCTCACGCGGCCTGCGTCAAACGACACGTCTTTGAAAGGAGCAGCCAGATAAAAATCTTTCCGGATTAGAGGCGTTTGACTTCCTGTCTGCGGTCTGGCGAAACTTAATTCAAGAAGGCCGGGTTTTATCCAGAAGGGAAGACGGCCTGAGAAATTTCCCAGGGACCAGCTCAAAGAACTTTTAAACTGTATTCCGGCAGTTTCACGAAGATAACGGCGGTCAATGCGCGAGTCCCATCTGACATTTACCGCATCCAGCCGTATAAACGGAATTGCAATTGCCGCGGCCGCCGCAACAGCAAGCAGAAAATAAATAACCCCTCTTTTCATGATTCCCCTATCCCCTCATCCCTCTGACTCATCCCTCATCCTTCTTACATATTCTCTTCCGGCGAATATTGAAGTAACGCCGCCCAAAACCACAAACAGGATGCAGACGAATACGGCAAACTTAAGCCCGTATAAATCCGACAAATATCCTATTATCACAGGAGACACAGCGTCGCCAAACGCGTGGATTATGAAAATATCCATGGCAAAAGCCATTGAACGCATGTTTGAGGGAGTCACTTCAACTATTGCGGCATGATACGGTCCTGAATGGGCAAACACGAAAACTTCCGCGATAAAAAGAAAAAGAATCGCTTCATGGAAATCAGCGCTTAACACGCAGAGAACCCCGAAAGGCACGCTTATGAAAAAACTCAGGTATCCCACGATGAAATAACCCCTTATGTTTTTTTTGCGCAGCCAGTCCGCTGTCCAGCCTCCGATAAAATTTCCCAAAACGCCCGCTACGACCGTAACCCCGCCGAATATCAAGCCGGCTCTTGCGACGGAGACTTCAAAATTCCTCACAAAATAGCTCGGCATCCACGCGGCCAGACCCCCGATTGAAAAAGTCGCTATGGCCTGGGAAAAAGAAGTCAAAAGGAAGGTTTTGTTTTTTAAGAGAACCAGATAATCCTTCAACGGAAATCTGTGAACGGCCGAGCGGTTTTCCCCTGACTCTTTCAAAAACATAACTGCGGTTCCAAGGAGCGCTCCGGGAACCGCTACAATCAGAAAAGCGTTTCTCCAACCGAAACTCTGGCCCAGAACGCCTCCGAGTATGTAGCCGATTGCGCTTCCAACCGGAATTCCCAGCGCGTAAACAGCCATAACCCTTGCCCTTTTTTCCAGCGGAAACCATTCGGCTAAATATGAAGGCGAAATCGTTCCATAGCCTGCCTCGCCTATTCCCACTGCTGACCTTGCAAAAAGAAGCTGGGAATAATTTTTGACCAGGCCTGAAAAACCGGTCGCTATGCTCCAGAATATCGCGCTTAAACCTATCAGTACGGGTCTTGCCCGCCTGTCCCCGAAATATGCGATGAAAGGCGCGGCGCACATGTAAATTACCATGAACGCGGAAGCCAGAAAACCCAATTCCGTATCGCTTAAAACAAGGTCTTTTTTAACTAGAGGAAATACCGCGTATAAAATCTGCCTGTCTATGTAATTGAACAGGCTTATGGAGAAAATAAGAATCAGAACTCTTTTTGAATAAGCGGACATTAAATCTATCATATAAAAATGATAAGATTATAAAAAGTTGCAAAATATTTCGGCAATAGAGGCAAAAATTATGCTTAAAACAAAAACCAAAGCGCAAGCAAAAACAAATCTGAACTACACCAACAAAAACGGCTACGAAAAAATTTCCCCGCAGGAACTTAAAAAAATTGAAGAGATATGCGGCCTTTACATGAAATTTCTCGGCTCGGCGAAAACCGAAAGGGAAGCGCATGACGAAGCGATAAAACTTCTTGAGGAAAAAGGATTCGGCAACATTGAAAGGTTTGAAACCCAGAAGCTCAAGTTAAAGCCGGGGGACAGAATTTATAAATCCTGCTCCGGCAAAACCCTGATGGCGGTCATAATCGGGAAAAGGCCCCTGGAAGAGGGAATGCACATCGTGGGCGCCCACATTGACGCGCCGAGAATAGACGTAAAGCAGAATCCTCTTTATGAAAACGGGGACCTGGCGCTGCTTGACACTCATTATTACGGCGGAATAAAAAAATACCAGTGGGTGACGATTCCCCTCGCTCTGCACGGCGTATTCGTGAAACCCGGCGGAGAAAAAATAAAAGTCACGGTCGGGGAAAATCCGGAGGATCCTGTTTTCTGCATAACCGACCTCCTGCCTCACCTGGCGCAGGACCAGATGAAAAAAGCGCTTTCAGAAGGCATTGAAGGCGAGAATCTTGACGTGGTGGCAGGCTCGGTTCCGGCTGCGGACAGAAAAATAAAGGAAAAAATAAAGCAGAACGTGCTGAAAATTCTGAACGGGAAATACCGGATTACGGAAGAGGACTTCCTTTCCGCCGAGCTTGAATTCGTGCCTTCCCTGAAACCGCGCGAAGTCGGTTTTGACAAATCAATGATAACCGGGTACGGACAGGACGACAGGGCATGCGCGTATTCGGCGCTGAAAGTCCTCATTGATTTGGCAGGAACGCCTGAATATACGGCATGCGCGCTTCTTGCCGACAAGGAGGAAATCGGTTCGGTCGGAGCGACCGGCATGGCTTCAAATTTCTTTGAAAACACAGCGGCTGAAATTCTTAACCTGTCAGTAGATTCATACAATGAACTGAAACTTAAAAGAGCGCTGAATAATTCATGGATGATTTCAGCCGACGTGAATTCCCTTTTTGACCCGCTCTATCCCTCCGTCTCGGAGAAAAAGAATACCGCCATTATCAACCACGGGGTATGCCTTACGAAATACACGGGACAGAGAGGAAAAGCCGGAGCGTCGGACGCAAATGCTGAATTCATAGCCCAGATAAGGAGAATTTTTGACAAAAACAAAGTGGTATGGCAGACCGGCGAACTGGGCAAGGTTGACCAGGGCGGGGGCGGAACCATAGCGTATCTCATGGCAAGATACGGAATGCAGGTTGTTGACTGCGGGGTCGGCCTTCTTTCAATGCACTCGCCAATGGAGCTTGCAGGCAAGCTGGACATTTACATGGCTTATAAAGGGTACCTTGCTTTTCTCAAAGACGCGAGAAAATAGAATACTGATTGAGTGACAAGGAGAGCATTACAACTTAATCACTCAATTACTATTTGCTTAATCACTTACTTTATGACTATAAAAATAATCGTTACAGGCGGAACTTTTGACAAGAAATACAATGAATTAAACGGAAAGCTTTATTTCAGAAAAACGCACGTTCATGAAATGCTCAGATTAGGCAGGTGCGCTGTTCCCGCAAAAATAAAAATTTTGATGATGATAGACAGTCTTTTCATGACCCGGCGGGACAGGCAAAGGATTCTCAAAGAATGCCTGGGGTCAAAAGAAAAAAACATAGTAATAACCCACGGCACGGACACAATGGTTGAAACAGCCCGCGTTCTCGGAAAAAATCTCAAAGGCAAAACCGTAGTGATGACCGGAGCGATGGTGCCTTATGAATTCGGGAGTTCGGACGGAATGTTTAATCTGGGAAGCGCCGTATCATTCGCCCAGATCCTGCCCCCGGGCGTTTACATAGCCATGAACGGGAAATATTTCACATGGGATAAGGTCAGAAAAAACAGGATAAAAGGAGAATTTGAAAGGATAATTGAAAATTAAGAATTACGAATTAAAAATTAAAAATTTTTTTAGATTTTATCCATCCGGCCCCGCTGTTTTCATTCTCAAAAATTTCAAACCTGCCTTGCCCGTCTATCCATATTGCGGCTGTTCCTTTCATTTTTGACAAAAGTTTAAAAGCATCGTCTTTTCCCATCAGGGCAAGTATCACCGAGGGCATGAAATCGCTGCCCTCAATGTCTTTGAAATACACTATTAAATTTGAAAAATCTTCAAGCGGATATCCCGTTTTAAGATCAATTATGTGCGAATAGATTTTCCCTTCTATCTGCACGAACTTATCCCTTCCGGACGAGGACAGGACCACTCCCTGGTCAAAAACGAACTTGCCCAGGGATTTTTTATCATTAAACGGATACTGAACCTCGTATACCCAATTTCTTTTTCCATAAGCAAGCATATATCCGCCTAACCTCAGTTCAACGGGGAAAGAATTGCCTGCCGTGTTTTTGAGAATTTTATAGCCCTGCGTAAAACAATAACTTCTTAAAATCCCTCCCATGTTTATCTGGACGGGCTTTGTGAATTTAACCGTTCTTTTTGCGTGGTTGATATGAATATGGTTTGAGCCGATGTCCTGAAGCGCTTTCCGGATTTCTTCTTTTGCGGGCATTTTCTTTGAAGCCGCAGCCTCTTTCCATATGGGCCACAACGGCGCGAAAGTTATGTCAAAGGCGCCTTTGGTGAGATTATAATAGTCCATTGAAAGCGTCAAAAGCCTGTAAAACTCCTCTTCAACCTTTACCGGCTCCATTGACGCCCTGCGGTTGAGATAAGAAACAAGACTGTATGGCTCGCTGAAACTATATTCTCTTGCTATCCTGTTCCATTCTTCAAAAACAGCGTCTGAAATCTTTCCGGCGAGATTTTCGTCAGGAGTATATACCGTAACGCTTGCCGGCACGTTCATGAGGAATATGCTGTATGTGAAAAACGGCTCTTTGTTTTTTCCTTTGCAGCCGGAGAAAAGACAGGAAAACAGTAAAGCGCAAATAATTTTCATAAATATTCCCCTTTTTTGCTTCAACTCCTCAACTCTCAAACTCTTTAACTCTCAACATAAGTTTAAAATACAAATTTTGTTTTGCGAATTCAAATGATATAATAAAAGCAGAGGCGAGGAATTAGAGGCGAGAGGCGAGAAATCTTTTAAGGCATATTCCTTAATTAAAACTACCCTCTATTCTCTAACCTCTATCCACTGCTGTTAACGGAGGTTGCATGAAATCTCATAAAATCGTATGCGTTTTTTTGTTTTTTCTATTCACTATTCACTATTCACTATTCACTGCCGTTTATGCGGCGGATTCTCTTGATAAGCTTTCTTCCAAACTGCAGGACGGCATAAAAAACCAGCCGGCCATGAAAATAGCGGTCATGGAATTTCCGTACACCGACGCAAGAAAATCCGAAGGCTCCGTGATAATCCAGGAGAGGCTCACCACGAATTTCGCTCAGAATAAAAAAATAACTCTCATAGAGAGAAGCCTTTTAAAAAAGGTTCTGGGAGAGCTTAACCTGCAGTCTTCAGGCGCGATTGACGGGGAAACCGCCAAAAAATTAGGCAAAATTCTCGGCGCAGATGCGATAGTGACTGGCACTTTAAACGATATTAAAGACAATCAGGTTGAAATAAACGCAAGAATAGTGCAGACTGAATCAGCCAAAATCCTGTCAGCCGCAGGCGCGGCGGTTGAAAAAACATGGAAGGATTCTCCCGGTTCCACGATTCCGGGCCAGACCGGAACCTACGGCAAAAAACCGGTCGTGCAGATAGCGATTCTGCTGGACACATCAGGCAGCATGGACGGCCTTATCAACCAGGCCCGCACCCAGCTCTGGAAAATAGTAAACGAGCTTGTGACTTCAGAGAAAGAAGGCTCCAGACCGGTCATTGAAGCGGCGCTTTATGAATACGGGAACACAAAACTGCCTGCGCAGGAAGGATACCTCAGGCAGATAATGCCTTTTACCCAGGACCTTGATAAGATAGCGAAAGAAATGTTCGGACTTAAAACCGACGGGGGCGACGAATACGCCGGGTGGGTTATAAAACACGCGGTTGACAATTTAAAATGGAGCAAGGCAGCTGACATATATAAAGCCGTATTCATAGCGGGAAACGAGCCGTTCACGCAGGGTTCCGTTGATTTCAGACAGGCAATCGCCGAGGCAAAAGCCAAAGGCATTTTTGTAAATACCATATACTGCGGCTCCAGACAGCAGGGGATAGCGGAACAGTGGAAAGCAGGAGCTGAAATCGCGGAAGGCGACTACACGAACATTGACCAGTCTGCGCCGGTAGCCGACATACTCGCTCCCCAGGACGACGAGATAACAAAACTGAATGCCGAGCTTAACAACACCTACATCGCTTACGGAGCCGGGGGCAAAACAGCTCTTAAAGAAAAAAAAGAAATGGATTCAATGACAATGGCGGCGGGAAAAGGAATTTTTGCGGAAAGAGCCGCTTATCAGGCGAAATCCGCGCCGGAGGCTTCTTCTTCCTGGGACGTGGTTTCCGCTGTTGAAAGCGGGCAGATGAAAATCAACGAGGTAAAAAAAGACAATCTCCCCGAAGAGATGCAGTCAATGAAAAAAGAAGAACTGGAAAAACACATTAACCAGAAACTCCGGGAAAGAAAAATAATCCGGGAAAAAATAGACAGGCTTCAGCAGGCAAGAAAAAGCTACATAGCCGTAAAAGAAAAGGAATCTGCCAAATCCCCCTCCACCCTTGATAAAGCCATGATAGACGCAATAAGGAAACAGGCGTCCAAGAGAGGATATAAATTTAAATAAAAAAGACAGCATTCCACACCGGAAAGTCAATGTTCTTACCGTTAATCTTTTTTTTATTCCATTCTTTTTGTTTTGCCGCGGAAAATTTTTCTCTTGAGGACAAGGTTTCCCAGCTCCTGATGATATCAGCAGATTCGGCTGAAATTGAAAAAACATCCGCGGCGGTTTCAGCCGGCATGGGAGGGATACAGCTTCAATGGGGATCCTATTCGCTTGAAGACACGCAAAAAATAACAGCTGAGCTTCAAAAAACCGCCGGACTTTCAAAAAATCCCGTTCCTTTGTTTATAGCCGTCGACTACGAGGGAGGAAGCGTATATTCCCCGACCACTCTCGGCCTGCTGGAGCTTCCCACGAACATGATGCTGGGAGCAGCGGACGACGAAAAGAACACGGCGTCTCTTTTTTACCTCGCAGGGACGGAATTAAAAAGAGCCGGCATAAACATGACTTTCGGCCCTGTCCTGGACATAAACACAAATCCCGGCAATCCCATCATAGGCGTGCGTTCCATCGGCTCAGAGCCGGAGCAAGCCGCAAAAATAGGAGCGGCAATAATAAACGGGTTTAAAGCGGCCGGAATAATAACCGCGCCGAAACATTTTCCCGGACACGGAGCTTCAGGGACGGATTCCCATAAAACTCTTCCGACAATATCTTTGAGTCTGGAGGAATTGACCGGAAAACACATGAAGCCTTTTGCAGGCGCGATAGAAGCAGAAGCGCCAGCTGTTATGACCGCCCACATAGTTTACCCCGCGCTGGATTCCGAAAAACCGGCGACTTTATCGCAAAAAATAATATTCGGGGAGCTCAAGAAGAAATTTAATTTCCAGGGAGCAGTGATAACTGACAGTCTGGACATGAGAGCCATTACGTCAAAAAAGCCGATTCCGCAGGCTGCAGTTGAGGCGCTGAGGGCGGGAGCGGACATTCTGCTTCTGGGCAAAGGAGATTTTTTTAAAACCAGAAATCAAATCATAAAAGCGGTTAAAACCGGGAAAATAAGCGCCACCAGGATTAACGACGCTTTTGAAAAGATAATGGCTCTTAAACGGAAATACGGGCTTTTTGAAGAGAAGCAATATACTTCTGAATTTGACAAGGCGTATCTGAACGTGTCAAAAGAACTCTCCGCGAAATCCGTAACTCTGGTGAGAGTCGTCGGCATAGCCTCCGACACCCGTGGCCGCAGTGCGGCTGTTCCGAAAGAAAAATCAATGACCGGCGCGAAAAACGCCGCAATAATACTTTTTTCCCCCCCGCGCTTCAATGAAACTGTCCTTGAACTTTACAAGGGCCTGCTGGACGCGGGTTACAAAATAGTCCAGTACAATTTTGAGATAAACCCGGACCGGAAGGAATACGAGAGGATAATGCGGATTTCCGGAGAGACCGATTTTCTGATAATAGGCAGTTTCCAATGGGCGCAGGCGCAGAACAGAAACCAGCTTAAAACCATAAAAACGCTTCTTGCAGGCACAAAGCCGTGCGTGCTTGTAAGCCTCATGAGCCCTTACGACATTGAGAATTATCCTGAAGCGAAAACGGTTCTTGCGACTTACGGAATCACAAAATCCTCAATGGAAACAGCCGCAAAAATAATCGCGGGGGAAATCCGTCCTGAGGGAAAACTTCCGGTAAAGATAAGGCAGTAACCCAAAAATTTCAACTGAAATTTTTGGGTTACTGAGGCAAACATAAATAATGTCCGCTTTGGCTGAGCCGATTTATAAAAGATTTTTATGAAATTCTTCAGAATACTGGTAATAACGGCCATAACCCTGTCTGCCGCTTTCCTGGTAAAAAAATTCGTCGTTGAGCCGACTTATACGGCAAGCGGGTCAATGGAACCGACTCTTTACAAGGGCCACCGCCTTTTCCTGGACAAAGTCACATACAAGTTCCGCATTCCCCGACGCGGGGAGATAATTTCTTTCGTCTCGCCTGCGGGAGAAGAGCATGAATCCATAAAAAGGGTCATAGCCGTTGAAGGCGACACTGTTGAAATCAAAACCAAAAAAGTCTATCTGAACGGCGAACCTCTGGTTGAGACTTATGTAAAATATACAAGGCCGAATGAAATCCTGATTGGCGACAATCTGGGCCCGGTAACGGTCCCGCCCGGGCATTTGTTCGTTCTGGGCGACAACAGGGACAATTCTTCTGATTCCGCCACATGGCAGAATCCTGCCGTCGTCACTGTCTCCGGCACTTTTGGCCGCAGTGCGGCTGTTCCGCAAACCGGCGGAAGAATCTATTTCCTGCCGGTTGAAAAAGTAACCGGAAAAATCCGGGGCATTTACTAAACACGGACACAGACACAAATATGCTATACATTCTGCAATGGCTTTTTCCATACTGGAAAAAATACAGGGTTAGAATGTTCATAATAATCCTTCTGGGCATTCTAAGCGCGGTTCTTCACGCCGTAAACCCGATTCTGATAAAAAACATCATAAACGGACTTACTTACAGCCTCACCAGAAAATACATAACCCAGAACGTGGCGCTGATATTCGGAGTGGGATTGTCTATTTCTCTGGTAAACATATTCGCACAGAGAAACAGGGCATGGATGAACATGCGGCTTGAATGGGAATTCAGAAAGAGGGTTTTTTCACATCTTGTGGATATGGATAGGAATTTCTACTGCCGCTACACCACGGGCGACCTTGTCACAAGACTCATTGACGACATCTCTAACAAAATATCATGGTTTTCCTGTTCAGGCGTTTTCAGATTCCTGCAGTCCTTTTTCACTCTGACGGCTGTAATCGGAACCATGTTTTACCTGAATATTGCCCTGACGCTCTGGGTCATGATACCGGTTCCGGTTTTGATTTTTTCGGCCATAAAATTAGGCAGGAAGCTGTCAAAAAAATACGAGGAATTGCAGAAAAGCATTTCCCTGATATTTGATTTTCTTGAAACCTGTTTCACGGGCATAAAAGTAATAAAAGCGAATGCGAAAGAAAAACCCCAGCTTGATTTTTTCTCAGAGCGGGCAGTCGGCCAGAAGAACGCGGAAATCTCGGCTGCCCGGCTTGACATAATTTTCGGGTATTTTTATCACTCGGCGGCTTTTGTTTCCATAACAATTCTGCTGATAGTGGGCGGAAAAATGGTTATAGACGGGAAAACCACCCTCGGAGAGCTTGTAGCTTTTCAATTTTACGCTTCAATGATTATAATGCCTTTGATGGATATAAGCAACTTTTTTATATCAGGAAACAGAGCCGGAGCCTCAATCAAGAGGCTGGACGAACTTCTGCATTCCAGGACGAGCCTGGAGGCAAAATTGAAATCCCTCCATGCAGACGGGAGGATAGAAGAAGTGACTTTCAAAAACGTATCCTTCAAACTGCCGAACTCGGACAAACTGGCTCTGAAAGACATTTCCTTCAGGGCGGAAAAAGGACAGAGAACAGCCGTTGTAGGAAAAATAGGCAGCGGGAAATCCACGCTCCTTTCCATGATAGCCAGACTTGCCGAATTTACATCGGGAGAACTCCTCTTTAACCGGGAAGACGCGAGAAACTTTGATTTAAAAAACCTGAGAAGCAGAATAGGCCTTGTCCCGCAGGACAGTTTCATTTTCAGCGACACCATAATCAACAACATTACTCTTGAAAGGGAAAACGTTTCCGCAGAGGCGCTTGAAAAAGCCCTGGAAGTCTCCCAACTGAAAAAAGACCTTGATAAATTTCCGAAAAAGCTCAACACGTTCGTCGGAACCAGGGGTTTTTCCATTTCAGGCGGCCAGAAGCAGAGAATATGCGTTGCAAGGGCGCTTTTGACCGGTCCCGACATTCTTCTTCTTGACGACGCCACTTCCGCAATGGACGCGGAAACCGAAAACGATTTCTGGAGGGATTTTAAGCTCAATTTTTCGGATTCAATCTGCATTATAGTCACGCACAGGAACAAAACAATAGAAAACTCTGATAAAATTCTTGTCATGGATTCCGGAAATCTTGCCGAAGAGGGAACGCACCCTGAATTAATGAAGCTGAACGGCCTTTACAAGCAGATATACGAAAGACAGAAACTTGAAGAAGAACTGCAATCAGGAACAGGATGAGGAAGATGTTTTAAAAGGAAAACCCGTATCCGAGCATAAAGAACAGTTCCAGTCCGCCAATGTCCGCTTCTGAATATATTCCTCGTTTCCCATTTTCGTATAGCCGGCCGAAAAGACGAAATTGTAGCCGCTTCCTGTTTTTCTTTTGTAAAAAAATTCTAAACTT
>JACQWV010000004.1 GCA_016209085.1 Elusimicrobiota bacterium | reverse complement strand
CCGGCGACGCGATGACCGGGCCTCTTACTGTTTCAGGCTCAAGCCTCACGATAGTTAACAACAGCGTGGGTTCAGACGCATTCTCTCTTGCAATAACGACCGACACAAACAGGCAGGTTTATCATTTAAGCGTTTCAACAAGGGGCTTTACCGGTATAGGAACCTTAACCCCCAGATATCTTCTTAACGTTTCTTCGTCAGCAGGCAGTTCCGGATATCTTTTTGCAATATCAACCGGGACTTCGGACATATTCCGAGTGAACGGCGGGGGCGAGGTTTACGCAGGCAAGTATTACGGGGACGGTTCAGGGCTTACAAGCATTTACTCCACGGACATATCAAGGGTGTCAAAATCCGGGGATATAATGTTCGGACAGCTTACGATAACGGGCTCAAGCGTTACCATAGTAAGCACGAATGTTGCCACAGAGAACTATTCCCTTGCGATAACGACAGATACAGGCAGGCAGAGGTATCATTTGTACGTTTCAACCAATGGATTTGTCGGGATAGGGACTTCAAACCCGTCAAAGAGGTTAAGCGTAGACGGAGGCATTTTTACAAGTTCGGACGTAATCAGCCAGGGGATTGTGCAGGCGAGCACGATGGTTGCGCAGGCAGTTTTTCTTATGCAGGGATTGACTGCGTCAAGCGGGAGCTTCACTGCGTCCGGAGCGAATCAATACAGCATAACGGCGTCATCCGGGATAAAGATAAACGGCGGAATTGTGGAAGCGCCGTATTTCAAGGGAGACGGAGGCGGGCTTACGAATGTTGCCGGCATTGATTCTACTAAAGTTGCAAAGACCGGGGACATAATGAGCGGACAGCTTACGATAAGCGGCTCAAGTCTTACCGTGATAAACAGCAACATAGGGAACGCGTATTCTATGATAGTTTCAACCACGAGCAATCCTGACTTTTATCAGTTTCTTGTTTCAAAGGATGGGAACGTGGGTATCGGGATAACCAATCCAAGCGTTCCGCTTGACGTTTACAGGCAGATTTCCCTGAGCACGAATAAAATTGAAGATATAATGATGTATTTAAAGAGTTCAGGGGCCGACAGCTATATCAGATTTTTTGACACAGGATGGTCAAACGGCGCGGTTATGGGTATGATAGGAGGAGTCACCAGGGAGTTCGTATACAGGTCCAGCGCTACTAATTTATCGGACGGCGCCGAGGTTTACAGGATAAAGCTGAACGGCAACATGGGAATAGGAACCACCAATCCCTCTGAGAGACTGCACGTGGGGACGAATTTTATGATAAGCACCGGCACCATACCGATACTTTATGTTTCTACGATAACCGGCAATATTTCAATCAGCACTACGAGTGCATCTACCAAACTGTTCGTGAACGGAGGGATATTTGCGGTTTCAAGCATTACCGCCAATCAGGGTTATTACGGGGACATTGCCGGGAATCTGAACATTAACGGTTCAAAAATATATTTGTCCGGAAACACCGGCATAGGGACGACAAATCCCGGAGCAAAGGTTGAAGTCATGGAAGCGGGTCCTGAAACTTACACTCTTCTTGCAGGCTCTCATCCCACTTATGAACATGATTTGATAGTGACTACCCAGGGCAAGGCCGGAATCGGACTTGACAATACTTTTGATATGCCGACAAATCAATTGCAGGTCATGGGTTCTCTCAGAATAGGAGCTGAAAATTACGGGGATAATTTTGCCTATTTTCTTCTGCGTTCATCAAGCGGTCCGTCCTACATAAGATGGGACGAATTTGCAAAACCGAGCAAAGGCGTGCTTGGATTTTCCGGCGGAGTCAAGGATTTGGTTTTCAGAAACAACGCCACTGATTTGTCAAACGGCACGGAAATTTTCAGAATCAGGGAGAACCTGAACTTCGGCATAGGAACTATCGGGGCAGGTTCTTTGTCCAGTTCTACTTTTAAACTTGCTGTAACAGGTTCTTCTGTTCTGGACCCGCTCTTGATAAGCACAGGAACCCAGGCGGTAGAGGAAATACTTATTGTCAAAAGCAGCGGCGCAATAGGGATGGGAACTAACGCGCCTGATTATCGGCTTGACATAAGCAGCGCCTTGAGAATTTCTTCATTTTTACGCGTAGGCGACAGCGCCGAGGCAATCAGTCTGGAGCCTCAGGGAACTTACAGCCGCATCTCTTTTACAGAGCTCAGATTTTACGAACAGGACACAAGCACAGGCGTTACGCTGACGTTTGACAATGACAGAGTCGGCATATTTACCGTGGATTTAGGCACAACTTGTCCTTTACAGGTGAGCACGGCTGCAGCCAACACTACTGGCGTGTGGGACAATCTCTCCGACGCCGGATTAAAAACCGGCATTGCTCCTCTGACAAACAGCCTTGAAAAAGTCAGGAAACTCAAGGGGGTATCTTTTTACTGGACAGACCCGGCTAAGATAGGCGCTGAACCCGGTGAACACATAGGTCTTATCGCTCAGGAAGTGGAAAAAGTGATGCCTCAGTGGGTAAAGGAAGACGATAAGGGGTATAAATGGCTTTCAAAAGAAGGAATTGACGCGGTTCTGATTGAAGCGATTAAAGAACAGCAATTCAGGCTTCAAACTCAGAAAAAAGAAATTGAAAAACTCATTAAAAAAGCTGAAAAACTTCTTATAGAAAAGAAGCGATTAGCCAAATAGCGAAGGAGCAATTATGAACAAACAAAAATTTAATTTTTTAGCAAAGCAAGCTTTGCGACTACAATTTTTCTTTGTTCGTAGTTTGTTTTTACTTATCACCTTATCACCTCTCCCCTACACCCTCTACCCTACACCCTTTCTTTACGCTGCCATAACTCCGACAATCAATTACCAGGGTTTTCTGGTTAACAGGAACAATAATCTGCCTGTTGACTCGGCGCAGGACATGAAGTTCGCAATTTACAATGTGGAAACCGGCGGCTCGCCTGTTTTTGCAGAGACAAGGTGCAACCTGCCTGTTTTGAAAGGGAGATATGAAATAAAAATAGGCTCCACCACTTCCGGGGGCATCCCTGCCGGCATTTTTGAGACATATCCGAATCTGTGGCTTGAGATACAGGTTGACCCTGACGGGGACTGCGGCGGGGCTTTTGACATAATGCTTCCGAGAAAAAGACTTCAGGCCGCCCCGTATTCGTTCAACAGCCTTTTTGCCTCAACAGCGTCGGCCGCATCTTCAATTTTCAAAGCCGACGTCATAACGAATCATCCGGTTACAGCCAACAACGGCATCACCATATCCACGAATCTTTACATTCAGGGCGGAATCTCCGTTGAAACAATAGAGCCCGGGCAGAAACTGAGTATTAACGGGATGGTGGAGAGTCTGTCCGGAGGTTTCAAGTTCCCGGACGGCTCAATTCAGACAAAAGCTTCTGCTGAAACAAAATGGGAGCTTTATCAGGATGAACTTTACAGCATAAATTTAGGCAATGTGGGCATTTCAACCGGCGCGCCGCAGGCCCGGCTGCACATATCAAGCGGGCCGGGCGAAACAGGGGACATCTTGATGGTTTCAACGGGCCCGTCAAAAGTCTTCAGCGTGACCGGGGAAGGGAAGGTATACGCGAATTATTATTACGGGGACGGATCAAGTATGCAGAATGTTACAGGCGTTGACATTACAAAAGTATTAAGAACCGGCGACGCGATGACCGGGCCTCTTACTGTTTCAGGCTCAAGCCTCACGATAGTTAACAACAGCGTGGGTTCAGACGCATTCTCTCTTGCAATAACGACCGACACAAACAGGCAGGTTTATCATTTAAGCGTTTCAACAA
>JACQWV010000111.1 GCA_016209085.1 Elusimicrobiota bacterium | reverse complement strand
CTAGGAACTCCGCTTGACATGCTGACACCACACTGCAACGGGCTGCTCCACTTTGAGGCGATAACTCTTGCCCTCCAAGACCACGACGTGTGACGCCCCGCCAATCCGGGCCTGCCCCCGGCGGAGCGTTCTTTTAGTTTACCTGAATTCCGGCCCCTTTTTACTCACCACAAGACAACGTCCCGATACATTCCGCTCACTTTGCTGATTTTCCCGACGTAAAAGCAAGACGGCCATCACAGACTGGCTGATAAAGAAATTTGTTGCTTTATTTATTTGTAGTTAGTATAATACTACCTACGATGAGCTTTATTAAAAGGTTTAAAAAAGGCGACAAAGTCTACCTGGCTGAAGTGGAAAACAAGCGAATTCATGGGAAGGTGGTCCAGCGCTATATTAAATATGTGGGGAAGGAGGCTAACGGTCGGACAATCCTATCCACCTCCATGTCCGATGTAGAGGTAGACCAAGTCAAACAGTATGGGCCGCTGCTTGTTTTAAATCATCTTGCGCAGGAGATTGGACTGGCAGAGCACCTCGGACAATACGGCAATGAGATACTCAGCATGGTCTACGCTCATTGTCTGGATTACGAGAGCATCAATCAAATGCCTGCCTGGTTTGAAAGAACTGATCTCAACATGATGTTGAAGCTGGAGGGACTGACCGAAGAGCGACTCCTAAATGCCCTGGACTCCCTGCAAACGCAAGACCCTGAAGTATTGCAGAAACACATTTTTGAATCCGTTGGTAAGAAATACCGGCTCAAAGATTCCGGGATCGTTTATGATGTCACCAATACCTACCTCTATGGCAAGAAATGTCCCATGGGCAAAGAAGGAAAAGATAAGGAAGGCGTGAGAGGACGGCCTCTGATCCAAATCGGTTTGGCCGTCACCAAGGAAAACGGCATACCCGTTTTCCAT
This sequence comes from Elusimicrobiota bacterium, assembly GCA_016209085.1. GTDB lineage: Bacteria > Elusimicrobiota > Elusimicrobia > Elusimicrobiales > UBA9959 > JACQWV01. The sequence continues at coordinate 1,053 of JACQWV010000111.1, read as the reverse complement.
AAGACTTTTGATGGGAACATCCACGATTCAAAAACATTCCAGGACGTGATTTCGTCGTTTGGTTGGTATCACTTGAAACCAGGAGGGTTGGTCATTTATGATCGCGGGATTACATCAGGCCGCAACCTTCTTGACGTGAAGGCGCTGGAATGGGACACTCTTTGCGGGGTGGCTTTCAACCCGAAGCTTGAAAAGATATGGCGCAAAATATTAACTGAAGAAAACCTGGAGCAATACGAGAATTATGTGCCGCTAAAGGATTCTGTATTTTATGTCATGACGAGGCGTTATAAGATTGGCGGAGTTCCGGGAGAATTGGCGCTTTGTTTTAATGCCCAGCAGAAGCGAAAGTTGAAAGAGTCCCGCTATCGCGAAATACAGGAGGCTCAAGAGATTTTGAACAATGGGGAGGCCATCAAGAATGGATTGGAAAAATATTTTGATAAGCAGGGGCGTCTGATAAAATCTGCGCTGACAGAGGCAGAAGAGTTTGATGGTTGCTCCTGCATTTTTTGCACACGCCGCCTGCCGAAAGAAGAGATGGTCCGGCTATATTTAGACAAGGACCTCATTGAGAAAGCTTTTCACAGTATTAAGGGAATCGCAAACCTGCAACCTATACGGCATTGGCTCTCTAATCGAGTTAAAGCGCATGTCTTTGTATGTTACCTATCCTATCTTTTGCTGTCACTCTTGAAATATCGGTTGAAAAAGATTAAAATTTCTCCACAGGCAGCATTGCGAGAAGTGGAAACAATGTATAAAGTTTATCTCAGGGACTCCAATGGAATTTTTAAAATGTCCCGCGTTGTCACTCTCACGAAAAAGCAAGAACTGATTTTGAGAGCCGTAGATAAGAAGCTCATCAAGCTGTAGTGAGTAAAAATCGCTTGGAATTCAGGTGTAATAATACTCCTTAATTTCCACGCAATAGTCGATATGCACCCTCGGCCTGAGCCACTCGGCGTATTCGTAGGGATGTTCGGGCAGCTTTCTGGCGTTGGGACGATCCAGTGTTTCAAACAGCTCCCGCCGCGATTTTTTCATCTTGCG
>JACQWV010000003.1 GCA_016209085.1 Elusimicrobiota bacterium | reverse complement strand
TTGTATCTTGTCCACCCTCGTCATCCTCCTTGCCTCCTGTTTGTTATGATTTTGCTAACAAACAGGAATTATAGCCAAGAGTGGGTCAATTTTCAATTACAACTTTGCCATAAGTGGGTCAATTTTCGTTTGCAATTTACAGGAATTCAGTATTATTTTTTGGGAATGTTGTTTGACTATTTATGTAATAAATTGGCGAAATACAGCAATAAAATCAGTTCTAAAAAATGAAAAATTACATAGATTATTCCGCCAATCAGCTTATAGAGAATTCCTCTTTTACATACCACTATGATTTAAACGGTAATCTTACTGCAGAGCTTGCTCTGCCCAGAAAAACCGAGTATAAATACAATTCTGAAAACCAGCTCATTGAAGTGAAAATTTCTTCTTCTGTTCACTCGCCACTAACCACTATTCACTATTCCTACGACCCATTATGCCGCCGCATTTCAAAATGATCTTCCCCCGAAAAAGTGGACACTTTGAAGAATTGGTGTTATAATAAGCGCTAACTCCAAAACCATGGAGGTGTCCAATGAAAGGTCAAAGCAACAAGAAGAAGCGGTTTGACAGGTTTAAGGTCTCTGCAGTCAAGATGGTTACTCAGGAAGGCCAGAAGGCGGCAGAGGTAGCCAGGATATATCCGAACATGCTTGTGGCATAGTAATGCAGCCGCTACAAAGACAATGTAGCGGTGCGATTTATCCCGTGGCGGGCTTTATAAAGTCGTAATGGTTTAGAAGGTCACTGCTTCCAGACTTTGTCAGTCCACGTTACGAATTCGTCCCACAGGCCTGCCTGAGACATAGAGAGGTCCGAATATTTTGTTTCAAATATCTGGTCAAAGTTGGGCGGAAGTTTTTTAGCGCGTCTTGTGAGTTCAATGGCTATTCCGCCGGCCTTTGTGTAGTCATAACCGTTTTCCTGGTCCCCGTTTATCCCTATTTTAGCCATTACGAGTTTTCCCGAGATGAAATTCATCAATTCAACGGCTTTTTGTTTTGTGTCCGGGCTTTTTGCTCTTTCCGAGACCAACCTGGCAAAGTCATACAGGTCGCCGAAAGATGTTAACTGTTTTTTCGCGTCGTTCTTGGGGTCAAGCACGAATCTTATCACGTCCTGTATTGCATATTTGACTGCGTCTGTCTCATTATTGTCCATTGTTGTCTGGGCAAACTGGGACAGATGGTAGGGAAGTTCGTCAAGAGCCTTGGGCATGAGCGTTGAGAGGGTTGCTCCTATGGAGGTCAGGGGAACGTTTATGGGCCCCAGGTTGATGCCGTTGGCGTAAAATTCCCTGTACCAGTTTATCATGTACGCGGACATCTGTTCGGCCGTGACGTTCGGATTTGAATCCATGAAAGATATGAGTTTGTCGTATTCAAATCCGTATGCAAGCATTACTTCCTCGGAGCCGATTATTAAATCCGTGTAATCCTTCATTTCATAGGCGATTTCAGCCATCTGCATGAGGCATGCGTTGGAAGCATAAAAGTCAACGCCGCCGGCGGCTTTGAGGATTTCTCCCATCTGTTTCGTTCTGATGTAATTTTTAGTTTCCTCGTCAAACGCTATGCCTTTGCTGTTGGTCGGACCTGCGGGTGTCACAGGCGTTACAGGGTCCGGCCTGTTCATGTTGGGGTCCAGCCAGCCTAATCCGTGGTTCCAGAGAATGAAAAAGTATCTCTTTGCCGGGAAATTGGTTTTTGCCCATTTGACGAAATCAATGGCTCTTTTGTAGTCTCCCATGTCCGCGTCCGGGAATTCAGCCATTGTCTGGGAGCCGCCTAACAGAGCTTTTTTCCTGATATACATCCGTTTTGAGCCTTTGCCTTTTAATCCCAGTTCGACGACCACGTTTATTTTCTCAGTGCTTCCGACTTTTTCCATTTCCTTCAAATCTTTCTCGGCCCATTTGCCCACGAGACCCAGAAGATGGCTTTCTGCAAGGTCATTCTTTGCGTTCATAAAGACCATTATGGTCCAGTCTCTCGTGACCTTGGGGTCGGGTTTGGGGCCGTCAGGCCTGATCCAGTCAAGGATGCCTTTGTCAGGCAGTTCAATATTTTTCACGTCGTCAGCCGTCTTTTTATATTACTATTGTCCCACCCTGCTCTTTAATGGCGCTTTTAGCGCCACCGTCTTACCCGCCCAAATAAGGAATTTCTGAAATTATGTCCTCCCAGTCAAATTCCATAGGCATTTATCTGTTTTTCTTGGGACAGCCGTGCTTTTGTCCCCACCACTTCTCTCAGGGCAAAGCATAGATGCCACTGCCGTTCCGCAGGTTAGCAAAAGCAACAGGAGAAGTGGTGGGGCAAGCCCCATGTTATTGGTATAATATTTTAATTTATTTTAAAAGATGAGGCCAAAGTATGAATTCAAATATCCCGGTTTTTGATTATACGCCGGATAAAATCAGCTCGGCCGGAGAATCCGTGATTAAGAAATTTTTCGGAAGAGAGCCTGATGAAGAGGCGTTCCTGAAAAGCATAGGATTGGAGCAAAGAACGAGGAGCGTGGGGCAGAGAGCGAAAAGGGTAGAGCAACAGATGCCATGAAAGCGAAACTTTCAATTTTTGCCGGCCTTGCCGTAAGCGGCATTCTGGTTTATTTTGCGTTCAGGGATATTGATTTGAAGAATCTTATAAGTCTTTATTCCAGCGTCAGCGCCGTTTATCTTCTGTTTTCTGGTTGCGCCGTTCTTTTTGAGACATACATGAGGGCATTGAGATGGAGGCTCTTGCTTCTGCCGTTGGGCCGCGCCGGAATCTGGAGCGTTTTTAAACTTGAGACTATAGGGCTTGCCCTGAACAATCTCCTGCCTTTAAGGCTCGGGGAACTCGTGAGGGGAACCCTCGGCGGCACCATCCTTAATTTGCCGATAATGACGGTTTTCTCAACCATACTTGTGGAACGCGCTCTCGACTTAATAACGCTGTTTATAATTTTTCTCGCGGCCGTCATGCTGGACAGAACCGGCTGGGATTTCAGGGGATTCGGCGTTTATTTCTGGATAATGCTCGGATTTTTCGCGGCTGTCATGGTCGTTTTGATTTTCATGGATGAATTTTTGTCTCATAAAAACGTTTCTAATCTGTTCCTGAAATTCCCGCGTTCGGAGAAAGTACTGAGAAAAATAGCGCTGGGAATCAGGGGTTTTCGCGGTTTCAAAAGTTCCGCGGGAATAATAGCGGCTGGATTCGCTCTGTGGCTTCTTGATGCCCTCAATTATTACATTTTTATCAGGGCTTTCGGGCTGCATAATGTTGTCGGATACCTTAAGAGCATAAAACTTCTTTTTGCAGGAGCGCTCAGCGTCTCAATTCCTTCAATGCCGGGCTATTTCGGCAATTTTGAGTTTTCACTCGCAAAGGCGCTAGGAATATGGGGCGTGCCGCAGGCGCAGGGACTCGCGTACGCCAGCTTGATGCATCTTACTGCTTATGTCCTGGTTACGGTTATCGGTCTTGTTTTTATTTATCAGGCAGGGCATTCCATCGGAAGTCTCTGGAAACAGTTTAAAGACAAAATATGAATTCCGTATTGATGCTCATCTCAAATTTTTATCCCGCTGTCGGCGGGGCAGAAAAACAGGCGCTTGAGATATCTGTTTCCCTGAAATTGCGCGGAATAAACGTAACGGCGCTGACTCGCAGAATCAACGGCGCCGTTTCTGAAGAAAACCTCAAGGGGATTTTTGTAAAACGTCTTCCTGTAATCGGAAGCGGTATTGTTGATTCTGTTTTTTTCATGCTTGAGGCATTTTTTTACCTGCTCTTTCACGCGCGTGATTACGGAATTATACACGTTCATTTAGCGTCCTCGCCGGCCGTAGCCGCCTTGATTGCCGGAAAAATTCTGGGGAAAAAGGTGATTATAAAGCTGGGCGGCGGCAGGGGAGTGGATGAAATAACGCTTTCCATGAAAACTCTTTCCGGAAGAATGAAACTTGCGTTTTTCAGGATTATGAAGCCCGACATGCTTATCATGAACGACGAAACGTTTGAATGGCTTAAAAATACCGGAGAGTTTTCAGGTCTGCGTCTGACCAGATTCAGGAACGGCGTTGACACGGGCAGGTATTCTCCTGTTTCATACAGCGAAAAAATTTCAGCAAAGCATAAATTGAGACTTGAAAACAAAACCGTTTTTTTGTTTGTGGGCAGGCTCTCTCCTGAAAAAAGAATCGTGGAGTTTGTTGAAGCTTGGGGCGAGATATTAGCGGAAGAACTTGTCAAACCCGGGATACATCTGGCCCTGGTCGGCAAAGGGCCTGAAGAAAAGAAGATAAAGGACGCGGTTGAAAAGCTCAATCTCAGGGAAAGCGTCTCTATGTTCGGACAGCAAATAGAGCTTTTGCCGTATTATCAGGCTGCCGACGTTTTTATACTGCCGTCCGTCTCTGAAGGACTTTCAAATTCCATGCTTGAAGCAATGAGTTGCGGACTTGCGATAATGGCTTCAAGAACGGGCGGGGCGAAAGAAGCGGTAGAAGAAGGCGTAAACGGCTTTTTGTTTGATCCCTTTAACAGGCAGGATGAAAAGAGAATTATAAAATTATTCGCGGGAGACAGAAATCTTGCGGTCAAGATGGGGGAGAAATCCCGCGAAATAGCGGTGAAAGAATATTCAATGTCAAAAGTAACCGATGAACTGATTAAAATATATCAAAAATAGGCGACAGGCAGCAGGTCACAGGAAACCTGACACTTGTAACCTGAAACTGTTTTGCGGAGCAAAACAATGTGCGGAATCTGCGGAAAATATAATTTCGGCTCGGGCGCCGGCGTCGGCAGGGAAGAACTTAAAAAAATGAACGATTTGCTCGTTCATCGCGGTCCCGACGATGAAGGATATTTCATTGACGCGGATTTCGGCTTTGCCATGCGCAGGCTCAGCATAATAGACCTTTCAACCGGCCATCAGCCCATTTCCAACGAAGACGAAACAATATGGGTCGTGTTTAACGGCGAAATTTACAATTTTCAGGACCTGAGGGAAGATTTGCTGAAGAAAGGCCACAAATTCAGAACGAAAACCGATACGGAAGTTCTGGTGCATCTTTATGAGGAAAAGGGAAAGGATTTTGTGAAGGATTTGCGGGGAATGTTTGCCATAGCCCTGTGGGATAAAAACAGGCGCAGGCTTGTTCTTGCAAGGGACAGAATCGGCAAGAAACCGCTTTTCTATGCGGTTAATTCAAAATACATAGCTTTTGCGTCTGAATTGCGCGCCCTGCTGACCATGCCCGATATTGAGAGAGAAATTGACCTGACGGCTGTTGACTCATATCTGACTCTCCAGTACATTCCGAGCCCCATGACCATTTTTAAATCCATAAAAAAGCTTGAGCCTGCTTCAATATTGATTGCGGAAAAGGCCGGCCATACGGTTGAAAAATACTGGGATTTGCCGGTAAATGAACCGGAACTTAAAATATCTTTTGACGAAGCGAAGCAGAGGATTTATGAGATTCTTTTAGAGGCCGTAAAAATCAGGATGATATCGGACGTTCCGCTGGGGGCTTTTCTGTCCGGCGGGATTGATTCTTCCATAGTAGCGGGACTTATGAGCCGGATTTCCCCGGAACCCGTGAAAACTTTTACCATAGGATTCAAGGAACTGGAATTTTCAGAGCTTGATTATGCCAGAGAGGCGGCCGAAAGATACGGCACAAAACACACGGAATTCATCGTTGAAGCGAAAATGACGGATATTCTGCCGAAATTAGTCTGGCATTATTCAGAGCCTTATGCCGATTCCAGCGCCCTGCCTTCTTATTACGTTTCAAAAGAGACAAGAAAGTCGGTTACTGTAGCGTTAAACGGAGACGGGGGGGACGAAAATTTCGCCGGCTATCACAGGTACATAGCCATGAAAGCGGCGGGCTGGTGGACGTTGCTGCCTGAAAGGGCGAGGATTCTTGCCGCCGGATTGATGGCGTCCTTTCCGGACAGGAATGCTCCTTTCGGCGCTGTATGGCGCGCCAAGAGGTTCCTGTCAGCCACTCTTGCAAAAGACCTGCCCATGATACATCTGGCGGCAAGCGCTTATTTTAGGCCTGACGAGAAGGACGGCGTGTACTCGCATAAATTTGCGGACGGCCTTAAATTCCCGTCAAACAACGTGGAAAAATATTTTGCGGAGATTTTTGAGAAAGCTCGGAATCAGGATATGGTGAACAAACTGCTTTATGCCGACTTCAGGACGTATCTTCCGGAATGTCTTATGACGAAGATGGACATCGCTTCTATGGCTAATTCCCTTGAGACAAGGTCTCCTTTTCTTGACCACAAGCTGATTGAATTCGTCTACAGGCTTCCGGGTAAATTCAAATTAAGGGGATTCTCCAAAACAAAGTGGATTTTAAAGGAAACTTTCAAGGATTTTCTTCCGCATAAAATTTACAAAAGAGGCAAACAGGGATTCGGAATACCGGTGGGACCGTGGTTCAGGGGGGAGTTGAAGGACTACTGGGCTTCAATATGTCTGGGCGAAAAAGCCGTAAAAAGGGGTTATTTCAAAAAAGAAAGTCTTGAGCGGATTTTCACGGAGCATCAGACCCGGAAAAGGGACCACGGATACAGAATGTGGGCTCTTTTGATGCTGGAATTGTGGCACAGACAGTTCGCTGATGATTTTAAAATTTAGCGGAGGGAATTAACGAATTTTTGCGCTGCTGTATAGTTAGATTTTACAAACCACCGGCAGTTAATGCTTCTCAGCATCCTGTAAACCGTTTTTAAAACCAACAACGCGGATTTCGGCAGAAAAGACCCGAGATAGACCAGATAAAAACCGGCATCCCGGCTGGAAGTTTTGAATATATATTCCCGCGCTTTGGAATTCAAAGAGTTTTTAAGAAAGACTGCTGCCTGTTTCCGGTATACGTAATCTTCAAGTTCTTTTCTTTTTTCCAGCGGAGGATTCGCGGTTTCAAGAGATGTTATAAAATCTTTTATCCCGTCCTCCCACCTGAGCGTGAGGCTTTTGGGATTGGCGGTTAAAGAATGAATTCTGTATATTGAAAGCGGTTCGGCAATATAATTGACTTCAAAATGCCTTAATATCCTGACATAAAGCTCCATATCCTCCAGATGGCTCATATCGTAGCGGAACAGGCCGGTTTTTTCAACGGCTTTTTTGATAAAAGCGACGTTTGTCGTGACATAAGGCAGCCATTTGTCCGATATCGCCATATAAGGCTCAATCTTTCCCGCAGGTATTTTGCGATTTTTTTCAAAAAATCTGTCTGCAACCAGATTGTCCTGCATTATGTATCCGTTTGAAAACATGAACCCTGTTTCAGGATGTTTCTCAAAGGCCTTATGGAATTTCTCCAGCCTTTCAGGCAGCCACATGTCGTCTGCATCAAGGAAGGTTATGTATTTACCGCTTGCGCGTTCAATCGCAAAATTTCTGCAATAGAATTGTCTTTTGTTGGTTTCAAATCTGATGAATTTCCAGTTTTCATGATTCTTGAATTCTTCAAATACTTTTGGCGTGTCGTCGGTTGAGCCGTCGTCTATTATGAATGCTTCATAATTTTTGAATGTCTGTAATGACAGGCTTTTAAGAGCCATTCTCAGAAAATCAGGACGGTTATAAGCCGGGGTTATTACCGTGAATAATGGAATCATTTTTTAAAATTATAGACTTTTTTATAGACTTCAAGGGTTTGTCTTGCTGTTTTCTCCCATGAAAATTTTTTAACCTGTTCAAAACCTTTTCTGACTAATTCCTGTCTCAAATCCGGATTCTTTAAAACTTTTTCTATTGCCTGCGCCATTTCTTCCGTATTATACGGGTCAAATAATATTCCCGCATCCCCGACAATTTCCGGGATTGAAGTCGCATTTGAAGCCGTAACGGGGCAGCCGCACGCCATTGCCTCAAGAGGCGGATACCCGAATCCCTCATAGAGAGAAGGATAAACCAGAA
>JACQWV010000094.1 GCA_016209085.1 Elusimicrobiota bacterium | reverse complement strand
TTGACAGATTTAAAAAATTATATTATACTTTAATATAGTTGATTAATAACTTAATAAAATCAATAAGGAAATTAATAATATGAATATACCTTATAAATGTCCTTCTTGCTCCGGGAAGATGGTAATAACTGAGTTATGCTGTTCAGAATGTAAAACAACAATAAAAGGAAATTTTGAGCCCGATGAATTTTCAGCTCTCGATTACGAGGAGAAGAATTTTTTGAAAATTTTTATTGCTTCAGGAGGCAACATAAAAGAAATGGAAAAACGCCTTGGAATTTCCTATCCGACCGTAAAAGCAAGACTGGAACATCTGATAATCAGGTTGGGGCTCAGGGAATCCAGGGAATCCATGGAGAACATGAAAAAGAAGAAAATTGAAATAATAGAGAAGCTTGAAAAGGGAGAAATAAGAGCGAGCGATGCGGTTAAGCAGTTAAAAGAAACACAAGGCGATGAGTGAGGCAGGTCGCAGGACACAAGGGATAGTGATTTATAGATGTTGCAGAGGAGGAAATATGAACGAAGAAAAGCTGAAAATACTAAAAATGCTGGAGGAGAAAAAAATAACTTCCCAGGAGGCGATGGAACTTATGGAAGCGCTTGAGAAAACAGGCGCCGGTCCTGCCAGGGAGGGGGAAAGACGCGGGAAATTCCTCAGAATAAAGATATCTGACGACAATTCCGCAGACTCAAAAGTGAACATTAACGTTCCGATTGGCTGGGCGAAATTCCTTATGCCTTTTGTGGAAAACAAGTTAAAACAGAAACTTGAAGACAAGGGATACAATGTGGACGTGGGACGGTTCCGCGACGCTATTGAAAGCGCGGAGCCCATAAAGATAGTTGACATTAAAAACGGCGATGAGCAAGTGGATATATCAATAGAATAGGTATTCCGGGGGGAAAAATGGACAGACGGAAAAGAAGAAAATTATTGTGGAGTTTGTTTTTTGTCGCCATAGGGAGTCTGATATGGCTGAATAACTGGGGTCTTATTGAATATTCCTTTAAGTTTTCAAGAGACTGGCCGGTCATACTACTGAGGCAAACATAAATAATGTCCTACTTTGGAGGCTCAGATTTGGATTGGATGCAAGGCGCGACGAACGAGCATAGCGTGGGCTATGTGAGTGAGGAGCAACGCAGCAGACGGCCAAATATGAGCCTCCCCTTTCCCGAGGGGAAAGGGGCTGGCCGCTTTTCGGCTGCAATTCCGCCTACGGCGGAACCCCGCCAGAGGCGGTGGCTGCGTCACTCGTCGCTTACATATCAACGATATGCTCGCTCCTCACTCCTTGTCTCGCTCAAAAATCGGCTCAGCCAAAGCGGACATTATTTATGTTTGCCTCAGTAATTGCTTTCGGGATTCTTGGCATATGGAAGGTTATTTTTGCGGGCGCATCGCAGAGCCGTGATTCTGAGCATAAAGCCGGGAACAAAGAATCATTAAAGGAAATCCTTGAGGAAATTGAAAAAGGCAATATAAGCGTGGAGGACGCTGTCAGGAAAATGAAAGCTTAAAAATACCATGAAACGCGGGTTTTAAGTTTTCACGTGAAAACTATTTACCCCGTGGAATAATTCCGTTAAAAACAGCATTCCACAAAGGTTATGAGGTTAGAATTATGAGTAAATTGCTGATTTTGGTCTTGTTTTTGAATACTTTGAATCTACGGGCAGAGAATACGGGAGCTGTTCTGGAAATTAAGAAAATTGACAGCCCGCCGGAAATTGACGGGATAATAAACGAGTCTGAGTGGAAAAATGCCTCTAAAATAAGCGATTTTTTCCAAATTGCGCCGAAAGAGGGGGAGCCGGTAAGTGAAAAGACAACAGTTTATATCGGGTATGATGTTGATAATTTATACGCAGCATTTGAGGCTGTTGATTCAAAACCGGATAAAATAAGGGCGCAATCCGCTCCAAGGGATAAAGTCTTTGATGATGATTGGATAGGATTGCTGCTGGACACTTTCGGGGACCAACGCCGGGCTTATGAGTTTTTTTCAAATCCGCTTGGAATTCAAATGGATCTGTTTAATGCTGCGGGACAGGAAGACACCTCGCCTGATTATGTGTGGCACAACAAAGCCAGACTCAATCAAGATGGTTATGTTGTTGAATTCAAAATACCTTTCAAAAGCCTGAGATTTCCAAAAACCGAAATCCAGAAGTGGAGGATTTCTTTTATAAGACATATTCCAAGAAAAAATGAGAAATCCATATGGCCCGCCTTATATAGGAATTCTGGCAGCATCTTTCTGCAGATGGCTGATTTGAGGGGCATTGAAAGGATAACAAACGCAGCCAAATTTGAGTTTATCCCGGAGCTTACAGGCTCAAAGAGCAGCCCCTTTGAAACACAGGAGCACGCTTTTCACTGGGGAGACTGGAATTTAAGGTCCGGAGCAAATTTAAAATACATTGCCATGCCCAATCTGTCAATGGACGCTGCTTTCAGCCCTGATTTCAGCCAGGTAGAGGCAGACCAGCCTCAAATCACCGTAAATCAGAGATATCCTATATTTTATTCTGAAAAGCGCCCATTTTTTATGGAGGGGTCCCATTTTTTCTCAATGCCCCTCACAATAGTGCATACGCGGACAATAGTTGATCCCCTCTACGGGTTTAAATTAACCGGCAAAGAGGGGAGGTATTCGGGAGGGATTTTGGCGGCAAACGATAGGAGCAGAGATGACGCTGTTTTTAATATATCCAAGATTGATATGGATGTGGGCAATGAATCAATGCTCGGAGCGATATACAGCGCCATGGAGCATAAAAATGAATACAACCGGGTCGGAAGCGTTGCGGGCAGATTTAAATTAAGAAAACTATATACGATTAAATTTCAGGGAGCGGAAAGTTTCACAAAGACTGATTTATCAGGGCATAAAAAGGGAAAAGCTTACTATGTTTCCCTCTCAAGAGACGCAAAGCATTTGGGGTTTTCGGCTGCATATAAAGATTTTCATCCCGATTTTGAAGTAGAAAGCGGTTTTTTTGAAAGAACAGGGATTAAGAGAGCGGGAGCGGAATTGTGGTATAAATTCTGGCAGAACAGGGGGCCGCTTATTTCTTTTACCCCTCAGACAGGATACTGGAAAACCTATGATTCGGCAGCCGCGTTGACTGATGAAGAGTCGCATATTACTATGAGTTTTGAGTTCCCTCTCCAGACCTTTTTGGCTTTTTCATATTCTCCGGATAATTTTGAAAAGTTTGATGGCATGGATTTTACAAAGCATGGCTGGGAATTCAGCGCTTCGGCCAGCCCAGCAAAATTCCTCTCCGGCTCTTTCTCCATTAAGGCAGGAGACGAGATTAATTATGTTTCAGAGCCGCCCTTTCTCGGCGATGGAAAAGAGATGAATTTTGCTCTTGCATTAAGGCCCATGTCTTTCATGAAATTTGAAACCCTGTATTTAAAAAGCTGTCTTGACGCAAAATCAGGAGAGAGAGTTTTTGACGAAAATATATGGCGGGCTAAATTTCTGTACCAAGTCAACAGGGAAGTTTCAGCCCGGGTCATTTATCAGTACAAAACTCTTGAGCACAGTGGATTTTATGATGTGTTATTTACTTATTTATTGACGCCCGGCACGGCGGCTCATTTAGGATATGATGTCTCATTTGAGAAAGAGGGGGGTTCGCTGAAAAATACAAAAGAAGTAGTGTTTGTTAAAATGTCATATTTATTCAGATTTTAAAAAACTTTCACAAGGGGAAATTTCGCAAATTTCTTGTTTTTTGCTAAAATGTTTTCACGTGAAAACTTCGTAAGTCCATGAGAAGTGAATAGTGGCCAGTGGCGAGTGGTTAGTAAAAAACCAATAACTATTCACTAACCATTTTAGTTGAAGGGGTGCGATAGAGGATATAACTATGACAGAAATAGTATGCATAGCTAACCAGAAGGGCGGGGTGGGAAAAACCACTACTGCCGTTAATTTAGCAGCGGGCCTTGCTGCTTTTGACAAAGAAACGCTTTTAATTGATTTTGACCCCCAGAGCAACAGCACTTCAGGGCTTGGCGTTCAGCTTAACCGCGGAGATGCCACCATATACGATGTAATGTGCGGCAAAACCGGAATTGAAAAAGCCGTAAAACAGACAGCCATTGAGTGGCTTGACGTGGTTCCGACCAATCATAATCTGGCAGGCGCCGAAATTGAGCTTGTCAGCGAATTTTCAAGGGAAACAGCGCTGAAAAGAGTAGTCGCGCCGGTTAAACAGATGTATAAATTTATTATCATAGACTGCCCGCCTTCTTTGGGACTATTAACCATCAATGCGTTGACAACGTCTGACAGCGTTATTACGCCTGTGCAATGCGAGTACTATGCCATGGAGGGGCTGACTTATTTCACCAACACCATTGAAAAAATACGGCAGGCATTGAATCCCGCGTTAAAAGTGGACGGCGGAATAATCACCATGTACGACTCAAGGATAAATCTGGCCAATCAGGTATTGCAGGAAATTTCAAAGTATTACGGCGATAAATTGTACAAAACCGTAATACCGAGAAACGTCAGACTTGCAGAGGCTCCAAGTTTCGGCCAGCCGATTTTTATCTATGACCCGAGTTCAAAAGGCGCTCAGGCTTACAAAGATTTGGCCATAGAATTCCTTGGCAGAAGGGGCGATGATGTCGAAAAATACAGAAACTCGCCGATTTATATTACCGAGGAGTCGGAAATTGATTATGATTTAGGAGGATAATAAACGGCAGTGAATAGTGATTAGTGAACAGTGAATAGTGGTAAATAACCAAGTAACCAGTAGAGCGGTCCGCCTGAGGCGGACGAAATAAGGCAAAGCTGTGCTTTGCAGCTACATAACGGGCGTAACCAGTGGCAAAGTGAGAAACAAGAATATTCAGTAACCAGTTGAGGAAAGCCGACTACGAACAACGAAAAACATAAAAGCGAGGAAAATGTTATGAGAAAAGCATTGGGAAAGGGAATAGACGCTCTTATTACCAGAATTCAGGAAAATGAGATTGACACTCAGGAAGTGCAGAAGATACCGGTAAACAGAATACAGCCGAATAAATACCAGCCCAGAAAGATATTTAAGGAAGACTCTATGAGAGAATTGTCCAAATCCATACAAAAACACGGCCTGACCCAGCCGATAATTCTTTCAAAACCTGCCGGAGGCGAAAATTATGAAATCATAGCAGGCGAAAGAAGATGGCGCGCGTGTAAAATGGCCGGCATGAAAACGATTGACGCCATAGTCAAAACCGGGATTGACGAAGGGAAAAAACTCGCTCTTTCATTGATTGAAAATCTCCAGAGAGAGGATTTGAACGCTATTGACGAAGCTTTAGGATATCAAAAACTGATGGAGGAATTCCATATAACCCAGTCCGAGCTTGCCGAATACTGCGGCAAGTCAAAATCAGCCGTATCCAATACTTTGAGGCTGCTGGATCTTGAGGATGAAATTAAAAAAGCGCTGCAGTCGGGCGCAATTACCGAGGGACACGGCCGGGCTCTTATCTCAATACCTGACAAAGAGAAGCGCAGAAGGGCTTTTGAATTCATACTTGCCGAGAAATGGTCCGTCAGGGAGATTGAAAATTATTCAAAAAACTTTTATTCGGGGAAATCTCTTAAACAAAGCGTCGGGAAACGCACGCATAAATCCCCTGAAATCGTTGATGCAGAGTCCAGGCTTCAGAGCCGCATAGGCACCAAAGTTGAAATACACCAGGGAAGCTCTGCTCAAAGCGGAAAAATCGTGATTTATTATTATTCCCTTGATGATTTCGACAGAATCGTAAGAAAAATGGAAAGTTAACCTGACAAAAAAAGTTTAATAAACATGCAAATCCGAGGATTTCTTCGCCTTCTCCCTTATCATCTTATCACCTTATCACCTTTTTTTCTTATTGCCTTATCACCTTCTCTTTGTGCGCAGGATGAAGAGAAACAGTCTGCCGTGGCTAAATCCACAGTGCCGGTTTATGTCTCCATCGGCAAGAATCTGAATGAATATTATCTTTACGCGGACGGCGGTTTTGACGCGGACTGGTACATAGGATACAACAATTGCTGGATTGTGAAACTTCCGCCTGTTCCTGAAGGGGAATTTACCAAAGTATATGTGGGCGCAAAAATCGGAAGAGCTAAAATCATGTCTTTCCCGAAATCATGGGACAAAAATCCGATTCCCGGCAAAATTTACATTGCAGTCAGCCAGCAGCCTTATTTTTCCGCTGAAAACACCTATTTTCTTGTGGACAGCGTGGAACTGCCTCTTGAGCCCCTTCCGAATGACAGTCTTAAAGGCGTTGATTCCAGTCAGTGGTTCTGGACTGAAGTTTCTCCTTCCAGAATCTCTACCAAAGAGCCGAATTATGTGGCGATATGGTCGTCTTCCCAATATTTTATTTCAAGCTCAAGCTCCCCGATAATAGCAGGCGCGCACATGGACGACGAGGAAGAAAACGTGTGGCTGAATAAATTAATAAGCGGCAACGCCCCCTCCGGAGAAAACGTTCTGGAGACGCCGATACGGGGGATAAAACCCGCTGTGGCCGTAAAATTAATTCCGTATAATGAATATAAAGTCCTGATAAAAGGTTTCTCGGCCGAGGTGGATTCTGAAAATATTTTTGTTTCCTTTTCCTCCATAGGTGAAGACATTCGCGGGGCATGGATAGAGCTTTCCTATGATAAATTTGACTGGCAGAGAATAACAAGAATGATGTTCCGGCCGCCTTATCAATTTGCCTTCACAAGAGCTAACATGTCGGCCGACATGTTTTATTTAAGAGCGGCTGCAGTGGACTGCCTTGAAAATGTAGGATACAGCAAAGAAATACTCATCCCGCCGCTTCCCCCGAAAATCCAGAAAATAGAATAATATGTTAAAAAGGCGATTAGGCAAAAAGGCGATTAGGCAATCAGGAGCGAATGTCGCTGTGGTCGGCGCGTCCGGAATGGTCGGAAAGGAGCTTATCCGGATCCTTGAAGCAAGAAATTTCCCGGTTGCGGATTTCGCGGCTTTCAGTTCAGGCAAAAAGTCAAAAACAATCGTTTTCAAAAGAAAGAAATATATCTGTAAAAGACCGGTTTTTGATTCGCTTAAGCGTTTTGATATCGTGTTTTTTGCAAGCACGGATGAAATATCCCGCAGATTTGCAAAAAAATTAGCCGAATCAGGCGTCTGGTGCATAGATGATTCGTCTGCTTTCAGGCTTGACCCCAAAGTCCCTCTTGTCATCCCGGAAATAAACGGCCATGAAATAAAACCCTCAAAAAGACTGTTAGCAGGGCCCAACTGCACTTTAACCGGCATTGCGGTCGCCGGGGTGTTGATACACAAAAAGTACAGGATAAACAATCTGAGAATTTCAACCTATCAGGCGGTTTCCGGGGCAGGCAGAGATGCGCTCCGGCAGTTTGACCGGGAAATGAGGAATTGGCTCAGGAGCGGAAGAATGCCCCGTGGCGGGGGAAAAATACTGCCGCATCCGATTGCTTTCAATCTCTTTCCGCAGGTGGGCGGTTTTGACGAACATGGCCGTTCTGTGGAAGAAAATAAAATAAGAGACGAATTGAGAAAAATATGGAATGCTCCTGATTTGAAAATAAGTTCCACTGCAGTCAGGGCGCCTGTTTTAAGAGGACATTCTCTTTCTGTCTGGATTGAAACTGAAAAAAAATGGAAATTGGCTGACATAAAGAAGCTTTTAAGCAGAACCAGAGGTCTGAAATTTTACGAGAATCCTTATGAATACCCTGTGCCGCTCGGAATAGAGCGCGCTCCTGAAGTTAAAGCGGGCCGGCTGAGGAAATCCGAAACAGGCGCAAATGAAATGCAGCTATGGATAGTCTCTGATAATTTGTGCAAAGGAGCGGCTTTGAATTCGGTGCAGATAGCGGAACAGATAATAAAGAACAAGCGAATAGAGAATAGCGAATAGGGAATAGAGGTCAGGAACATTTTATGAATCTTTTAATGATAGTTTTTGTGTGTCTGTGTTTTGTTTCCTGCAAGAAGGGGGAAACATCAGGCGTATCCGATGCAGGAGCGGGAACAAGGGTTTCCACGCAAACAGCGGGCGGAATGCTTTCTGCTCCTGCCAATTATGTCAAAACCACCATACAATTCAAGGACAAAGCCAAATCAGCGGCCGACGCATACAGCAAATCATCATCAGAACACATGAAAATTGAAGGCGATTGAGCCGAAAAAGTTATTTTTTGCTGAAGAAATAAAGGAGCGCTCTGTAACACAGGTATACCGCAAACATAGCCGTGCCTGCGGTAAAAGTTGATTTGTATTTAGGCCCCCAGAAATAAAACAAAATAAAAATCACGCTTATAGGCAGCAAGCCCAGGTCAAAAAACATTCTGAGGATAAAGCCCGGCGTGTATCCCGAGTCCGGGATTTGAGCGTCTTTTCCCATGATTGACATTAGGGAAATTCTGTTTAAATAATTTTTGTAAATTTTGTTTGAAGGGTCTTTTTTGAGTTTTTCCCTGTATTCCCGGGCAAGGTCTCCGAGAGTTCCCGCCTTTATGGCTGTTAAAATCAGTTTCTCGTTTGCTTCATGGTCCATCGGGTCTGTCTTGAGTATCTTCCTGCACGCCTCCATTGCAAGCACGTAGTAGACAGGTTCTTTTTCAGCCTTGATTGCATGTATGTCCGCTAATCTCAAGAGAGCTGTTTTGTCAGCCGGGTCTTTTCTGAGTAGCAGGTTATAATAATGTATGGCTTGGTCATAATCCAGCCGGTCCCTATTTCTGTCTCCTAATTCAAAGATTTTTTCAATAGGAATATCCTGTTCCATATTACTGAGCTTTGCAGAAATAATGGATACGCTGGCTGAGCCGACCCCGCACATGATGCGGGGCAAGGAACGAGGAGCGCGCATAACTTGGGTTATGTAAGCGACGAGTGACGCAATCTAAGCCGAAAAGCGGCCAGCCCCTTTCCCCTGCGGGAAAGGGGAGGCTCATATTTGGCCGTCTGCTGCGTTGCTCCTCATTCATATAGCGTAAGCTATGCTCATTCGTCGCGCCTTGCATCCAATCCAAATCTGAGCCTCCAACGTGCCCATTATTTCTGCAAAGCTCAGTTATCTTAAGTGCATGGTAACGAGGACGGGCCTTTCAGGAAGACTCGGAGGAGGATATTTGTTCAGCCATATGTCGTAGGTAAATGAACTTCCGCCAGTAAAACTTGTTGAAATGGGCTTGTTTCTTGTGCCGTATAAATTAAATCTTCTGCCCGCGCCTCCGGAAGCAGTCATGTTGGCTGTGCTTCTGTTGAAGAAAACTCCGCATACCGTCAAATCCCTTGTAGGCGTCGTGGTTTTTCCCTGGAAGGTTATCCCGTTTGAGGCTATTGCGGCTATGGAATTGCCGTAAATCGCGCTTGTGGTTGTTCCGCCTGTCAGAGAATCGTAATAAAACAGATTGGCTTCCTGATTTGAAAGTCCGATGGTTATTTTTCCTTTTGTGGGGCTCGTGTTTGTGGTTACCACGCTGACCCTGCCTTTGACCGTGCCGTAAATGGTTAGGTTGCAGTTTTCGCCTAAAACAATCATTCCGGTGTCAAGAATCGGGACCGTTATTGTAGCGCTTATTATTTTAAAAGCCGAAGAAGAAGGATATGCCTCAAACTGAAGGGTTCTGTCTGTCGTTAATTTGTAATTGTAGTTTATCTTGTAAAAATTTTCATTGATGGTCGGATATACCATATCGCTGGGATAAAAATTATAGGTAGCGCCTGTTACGGTCGGGCTGCCGGTCAAAGAGCCGCCGTAATAAAGGTCTCCTTCTATTTGGCAGTTCGTGCCTGTTACGCTCAGGTTTCCGCCGACTATCAGGGGACCCCCGACAAATCTTACGTTTGCGCCTGATATGCTCAGGTTGCCGGTTATCCACCATTTCCCGTAATAAGTCACGTTTGAAGCGCTTATGGTGAACGCGCCGTTTATTAGGGTGCCGTAGTCGGTTAAGTCGGATATAAACTGAATCACGCTGTATAAATTTTTGTCCGCAAGGGGGTTTGAAGGATTCTGCCCGTATTCGCCTTTCGCGTGTATAAATAATCTGTGGTTTTGGGAATCAGGTTCAGTGGTTACATCAGAAAAACCGACCGAGTAGAAAGATTTATCCCGCTCAAGCGAATCAGCGTCATAATGTCCCTCGTAATAATTCTGGGAAAACTGGCGCATGAAATCTATAATAGCGTTTGAGGCGAGGCTCCCCGCCATCTTCAGCTGTTTTTCCATTCTGGAATGGGTAAGATAGGTCGTGGTGGTGACCAGAAGATAAATAAGGAGAGGCACGAGAAACACCATCATTATAGCTACCATTGACATTGCTATGCCTTTCCTGGTTTTCATCTTTTCCTTTTAAGCGGAAGCAGGGGAGGAGACAATTCAGTGTTAAGTTTGGCGTCAGTTGTCCCGTCTCCGTTGGAATCTGATTCAAGGGCTATCGCTATTGAAGTTATGTATTTCAATTCGTTCGTGGTGTCAACTGAGCCGGACCTGTTGCCGTGTCCGGTAGCTGGCAGCGCCCAGTCTATTTCTCTGGCTGAGATTATTCCGTCTCCTTCGCCTGTATCCAAAGTGTTGGGCAGTCCGTCATTTCCCAAATCAATGTTTCTGCCCAAATCTTCCCGTTTTGAGCCGTAATAGGTTAGTTCAAATTTCTTCAATGAAACAGGAGATATTTTTTCCGCGCTCCATGCCTGATTGTTTAAGGATAATTCTTTATAAACGTAACCCCCCGTGCTCTGGTAAATTCTGATTCTGACGTCCGCGTTCCCGTCATTGTCTTCGTCGTCGTCTTCCAGATCGTAACCCACGCGCCACTGGTCTGAGGAGGGCAGGGAGAATTTCTGCTGGCTGTCGTTGTCGTCGTCCGGGTCTTTTATGTTTTCAATCCCGTCCCCGTCGGAATCAGCGTGCAGATTATAATTGGGATTTCTGACCATGTCTGCCACGAAAGTTACGGAAAAGCTTGATGCCTGGATTATCTGGTTTGCCTCAGTCAGGTCTGTTTCAATTTTAGCCAGAAGATTGCGCAGTTCCGCAGAAGACTGCATCTGTATCTGTGATTTTTTTGAATTTTTCATCAGGCTTGTGAGAGCGTTTCCAAAGGCCATGATTGCAATGCTTATCACTGCGGTATAAACCATCAATTCAGTGAGAGAAATCGCTTTTCGCTTTTTTGTCATTAAATCGCTTAATCGCTTAATTTACTTAATCACTCAATAACTTTTTTAATAACTTACCGTAAAACCCCAGGAATCAACAGAGGTTTTTTTGTCAGCCGGCGTGTCGGCCCAGTGGCTGACCGAAACCTCAATGGCGTGATAAGAACCGTTCAAAAACGGGGTTTCCGGAGTATAATACGCCTTTCCTGTTTTGAAATCAAAGTGAGAGGTTATATTAGCTGACGAAACAACGACGGTCTCGTCAACTTTCATCGTTATGCTGTAAAGGTCTATTCCGGACTGATTATCAAAAACCCTGCAGGATATTTCAGGCATTGGTTCGGAAGTAGCGCCGCTCGGAACTTTATTCGCTGTTGAAGGGGCAGAGTTGTCCGGGTCGTTCACGGAGACGGTGAAAGTCCATGTAGACTGGGCTTTGTAATAAGCATTGTCGCCCAATTCAAGGTAAACCGTGTATGAATTGCCGTTTGAAAGCAAAGGCGGCGCGCCCGTGTCCGGGTCATACCAATAAATGTCGCCGGTGGCAGCTGAATATTTATATGTAGCGCTTGAACCGTTGACCCTCATGGTTATTGTTTGTTCGCAGATTCCGCTTGGAATGCCGGTTGAAAGAACCGCGTCGGTTATCACCGCTCCCGCGTAAGGCATTAAATCCCCTGTAGAGCCGGTCGGAGTCTGGACTGAAATGGCCGGCGGGTTTAAATCCAGAAGCACGCGTCGGGGAGCGTAAGGGGAATAATAAGTGTCTTTCACTGCCTGCGCATAAATCATGTTTTCGCCTTCAAGGAGATTTTGCGTAACAAGCGCTGACTGAAAGTCAAAATTGCCCAGAGCGTCCGCAGTTCTTGTGTCTTTCGGACTCCCTCCCATTGAATTTATGTAAAACCTGACAGTCGCAAGCGGAACTGTTTCGCCCCAGAGCCGGAGCGGGGCAATACTATCCGCCCTGTAGGCTATTACTTCCGGGGGATAGGCGGTTGACAGGACAATGTTGAAAGCGTCCTGCCGCGGGCTTGTCATCAAATCGTAAAGATACGTGTCATTTGCGGGCTGGTTTACGTAGAGTTCAAGCTCTGCGCCGCTGGCTTTGCTTTCTATTCCAGAAAGCATTTCAAGGGAGATGAGTTCCTTCTGCGTATGTATGGTTCTTCCGTTCTTGTAAAGTTTAAGTTCAACCTCTTTTAAATTCGTGTCGGGAAACTCGCTAACAGGCTTATTAAGGGAAGTTGAGGCATATGTGTCGTAATAATCCGCGTCTCCGTTGGCCTTATAATATTTGACGTTTGCGTCGTAATCGTCAATCAGATCGCTGTTTGAATCCGCAAAATCCCGCAAATCGCTGATGATGCCATCTCCGTCAACGTCGGATATGTCCCGTATCTTGAATTTTATTGAAACCTGCCACATGGCTATCTTGTAATTCGCAAGAATAGCGTTTATTTCGTTGAGCGTCCCGGTATAGGGATAGGTGCTTCTCTGCAGTGTTACCGGGCCGTAAGTGCCGCTGAGCCCGTAATTCGGCTTTGCGGAATCATAATCAAACAGATAATAGTATTCCACTGTCTTTAGTTTGGAAAAAACCATTTCGGAAAGCCGCGTGGTATAAGAATTTTCAAGGGTTTTTACGTGGGCGAAACTCACGTACTGGTACATGTAAACGATTGAAAGGCTCATCATGGCCAGGAGAAAAATGGCTATCATGGCCTCAACCAGGCCGAACCCCGCTCTTTTTGAAAATTTTTTAGAATACATTTTTGTCCATCAGCGCTTCTTCAACTCTCTTGACCTGCCTGATTGAAAAAAAGGCGAACAAAACGGCAAGCAGGGGCGTGTATATCAGCGCCGTGATGAAAATGGCGGAAAACAGTTTATGATGAATAGCTGTGATAAGATTAGCGTTTAATTCAGGATAAGCTTGTTCCGCGAAAATCAGCGCTGCAAGACCGAATCCGAACAAAAGAGATATAATGGACACCAGCGCCGCCACCAAACCGTATTCCAGCCGGATTAAGTTCAATTTTTTTGCGTTTTCAGATGATTCCTGAGGCATTTGTTCCCTCCAAAATTTGAATTTCCGCCAAATCCATGAGAATACAAGATACTTTAAGTATATAAAAAACTCCGTTATAAAGACAAAAAAGGTAAAATAATACTCATGAATGTCAAATTTGTTGAAAAATTTTTAACACAAAACGGCTTTGAAAAATACAGGGCGGCCCAGATAAGAGAGATGGTTTATAAAAACTTTGCAGGCAGCTTTGAGGAAATGACGGTCCTGCCGCTGGAACTCAGGAATCTGTTGAAAACGAATTTCGCCTTGCTCTCATTCCGGCCTGAAAGAATAATAGCTTCAAAAGACTCTAACGCGTTAAAAGCGGCGTTTTGTCTCAAAGACGGCGCTATAATAGAATCCGTTCTTATGAGTTCGCCGGGGAATAAATGGAACGCGTGTCTTTCAACGCAGGTCGGGTGTCCGCTTAATTGCTCTTTTTGCGCAACGGGCAGAATGGGTTTTAAAAGAAACCTGAGCGCGGAAGAAATTACGGACCAGGTTTTGTTCTGGAATCAATACCTGCGTCCGTCCAGAATTTCCAATCTGGTTTTTATGGGCATGGGCGAGCCGTTTTTGAATTATGACGCGGTCAAAGAGGCCCTGGATATCATTATTTCGCCGGATTTTTTCGGAATGGGACAGAGGCACGTCTCGGTTTCAACAGCCGGACACATTCCCGGAATTCTGCGGTTTGCAAAGGATTTTCCCGAGGCCAATCTGGCTATATCCCTTAACGCGTGCAGCGATGAAATAAGAGATGAAATCATGCCGATTAACAGGAAGTACCCGATGAAATATCTTTCGCAGGCGGTGTCGGAATATCTTGATTTAACCGGAAGAAAGATATTCATAGAATACGTTTTATTGAAAGGCGTTAATGACGGCGGACGCGATGCAAACCTTCTCTCTGAATGGATAAAAAAGACGGGCGCTGTAAAACTTTTTAACGTGAATCTTATAGCTTATAACAGGACTTCTGAAAACTTTACGGCTCCGAGTCCGGGGAAAATCATGAGGTTCAAATTTGCGCTTGAAAAATCAGGAATTCCCGTTACCCTGCGAAAAAGTTTCGGTCCGGACATAAACGCGGCCTGCGGCCAGTTAGGAGTCTCCTTAGGCTTGCCCCGTTAGAGACAGGTCGTGCTTGCACGACCGTGCATTTTTAAGATTTTCAGTTAATACTCTTATAAGCACAACTCATCTCAGCATCTTTGGTTTAAACTTTCACCGGTGTGTCTCTAACGGGGCTTGAAGAATAAAGGACTTTAAAAATATAATCATCTTTTATGGCGAAAAAAATCATATCTATTGTGGTTTGCGGCGGGCTCGGGAAAATGGGATTGAAAGTAATTGAACAAATTAAAACCAATTCCGGATTTTCTCTTGCAGGCGCGGTTGATTTAAAAGAGTCCGCGTCGGTTAAGCCTGCGTCCGCTTTCTCCGGTTTAATCAAAAATGCGGATGTGGCCGTGGATTTTTCCGCGCCTTCTGCTTCCGTCATGTTCGCAAGGCATTGCGCTGAGGCGAGAAAGCCGGTAGTGATAGGCGCTACGGGGTTCTCCGGAGCGCAAATGGAAGAAATTAAAAAGATCTCCGTCGGAATTGCGGTTTTTTTGTCTCCGAACATGAGCCCCGCTGTCAATTTGACGTTTGCGGTTTCGCGTTTCATGGCCGGAAAGCTTCCTGATTTTGACATTCACGTGACGGAAACCCATCATAAAATGAAAAAAGACAGCCCTAGCGGAACGGCCCTGAAATACGTCATTTGCATGAAATCCGTAACGGACAGGGAAATTCCCGTGGCAAGCATAAGAGCCGGCGATGTCGTCGGAGACCATACGATTCTTTTTGCCGGTCCCCACGAGCGCGTTGAACTGACTCACAGGGCGCATTCAAGGGATGTTTTTGCCGCAGGGGCGCTCAGGGCGGCAGAGTGGATCGTCAAACAGCAAAACGGTCTTTATGATTATCAGGACATGCTTGGGCTTAAAAATTTATGACCTCACCCCCTCTCGGCGCAAAAATCGGGAAGTTCCCTCCGTATCTTTTCCGCGAACTTGACAGGAAAAAAGAAAACGCCTTGAAGCTGGGGGAAAAAGTGATATCCCTTGCCGTCGGCGACCCGGACATGCCTACTCCCCGGCCGATAGTCAGATACGCAGGCAGAGAAATTTTCAATCCGGCAAATCATAAATATCCGCCGAACACCGGAAGCAGGAAGCTGAAGGAAGCGATAGCAGAATGGCACAAGAAGAGGCATGGAATAAAAATAGACCCTGAGACGCAGGTTTTAGCGCTGATCGGCTCAAAAGAGGGTTTAGCGCATCTGCCGTTTGTTCTTGTCAACAGGGGCGATGTGGTTTTAACGCCGGACCCATGTTACCCCGCTTACAAAACAGGAGTGATTCTTTCAGACGCTGTTGTTAAAAGCATACCCTTGAGAGAAGGAACCGGATTCCTTCCTGAACTGGAGAAAATTCCGGGCCGGGTATTATCAAGGACAAAACTCATGTTTTTGAACTACCCCAACAATCCGACCGGAGCCCTGGCTGATATGGATTTCTACGCAAAAGCGGTAAGACTGGCAAAGAAACATTCCTTCTGGATAGCGCAGGATGCGGCTTATTCGGAAATTTATTTTGACAGACCCGCAAGGAGCATTCTGGAAATTCCCGGGGCCGTAGACGTCGCCGTTGAATTTTACTCTGTTTCAAAAACTTTTAACATGACGGGCTGGCGGCTCGCATGGCTAATAGGGAACAGCCGGGTTATACAGGCGCTTTCCAGGCTTAAGGAACATATTGACTCGGGACCGTTCAATGCCATACAGGAAGCAGCTGTATACGCGCTTGAGAACATAGAGAAATTCGCTCCGGCAATAAGACGGGAATATAAAAAGAGAAAAGAATTTTTCGCAGAAAAACTTGCTTCAGCCGGCTGGAAAGTCTTTGAGCCGGGGGGAACTTTTTTCGTATGGGCAAGACCTCCGGCAATGATGAGTTCAATGGAGTGCGCCGATAAGGTGTTTGAAAGGACTTTTGTTCTGGTTTCTCCGGGGAGCGGATTCGGCAGGCACGGGGAAGGATATGTCAGATTTTCCATGACCGCGGACATGCCCGTTCTGGCTGAAGCCGCTTCAAGAATTTCACGGATAAGCTGGTAGAATGACCAAATACGAATTATTCAACTGGGCTGTATTCTCTCTTTTTTTGATTTCAGCGGCTTGCGTGGTAATAGCGTACATAAAGAGCCATACGATTTTCAGGCCTTTTCCGAAACAGCCCCTGAATTATACTCCGGAGAACTTCAGTCTTGCTTTTGAAAATATTGAATTTTCAACTTCGGACAATATAACGCTGAAAGGCTGGTTTATTCCTTCAACAGGCGGGGAATCCTCCAGAACCATAATTCTGTGTCACGGCCGGGGCTCCAACAAAGGAGAATTGCTTAAAGACACCCACTTCCTGGCAAGGAACGGATTCAATCTGTTTTATTTTGATTTCAGAGGCTGGGGGGAGAGCAAGGGAGAAATCTCAAGCATAGGCTATTTTGAAACAAGAGATTTTGACGCGGCGCATGAATTTGTAAAAAAACACAGGCCGGATTATAGCGAGGGAATCGGGGTTTTCGGGATTTCAATGGGCGCTTCGGTTGCAATTTACGCCGCTGCGCGCAATCCCGGGATAAAATGCATGCTGGCTGAAAACGCGTTCTATTCTTATGAAAGAGTAATCGCAAACTGGAGTTGGTTTAGACTCAAGATTCCTTATTATCCGCTAATTCCGCTTACTCTTGCTTTTGTCAAATTGCGGCTCGGGGATAATCCAGATTTATACAGTCCCGTGCATAACGTGGACAAGATATCCCAGCCGGTCTTTTTAATAAACGGAGACAACGACGATCTGGTGCCGCTTGAGGACGCAAGAAGGCTTTTCAAAAAGTGTTCCTCTGTTCAGAAGGATTTGTGGATATTGACCGGCTCTCCGCACGGCAAATGCGCGGAAGTGGGCGGCGAAGCGTACAAAGAAAGAGTAAGCAGGTTTTTTAAGGAAAATCTTTAGCGGTCTGTTAGCCTATTTTGCCGGGATTTCCTTGGTAAGGCAGTGAATCGCTCCGAATTCTTCTCCGGTGCCGTGAGTCAATATCGGCACCACAGAATAAGTAAATCCTCACTAAACACCGTTATGTCAGGCAAAAATGTAGGGGCTCAATTCATTGAGCCCGAAAAATATGCGGGTCGGATGAATCCGCCCCTGTTCCAATTGCTATCGCAATTGGAACAGGGACTGTCCCGTCCTTATAATTCAAGGAGAGGG
>JACQWV010000093.1 GCA_016209085.1 Elusimicrobiota bacterium | reverse complement strand
CCTTGGTTAGGCCGGTATATTCCCATGCACTACTGGTCCCTGAAGGCGCATTTATTGAAACAATCGCACTGCCTGCCTGCCACGCACTGCCGTTCCAGCATCTGTCGGCTGTTTCATCCTTGATAATCAGCCACATTTTATCTATACCAACGTCATCGCTCGCATACCCTTTAATAATGGGATTATCCGGATCTGTCCAAGCATTAGTGTATGTTGAAGGCTCGTCAATGGTGATTATCGGAGAATACGAATCAACTGTAAAGGAATATAACAGTGGCGGACTTGCGTAAAAACAATCATAGGACCGAATAGTAAAGGTTTGTGGATTTGCACCCCATGCGACCTTGCTTAGTGGAATTGTCCATTCACGCTTTTTTAAATCACTTCGGTTAAGATATTTTGTACAACCATCACTCGGTAAAAATTCTTCTACAAGACCACTATTCACTTTCACAGAAGTTAATTGCATGTCATCAGATGCTTCACCAATCATATTCTCTTCAACAGGGACTATTGAATTTTGAGATGGGAAATTTACAGATACTTGTGGGGGAACAGCGTCAATATATATGCTAAATTCTGTAGAAGCAGTTGCGTTTTTATAACAGTCTGGAGGAGTTGCTTGACAGTCTGCGTGATAAGTGGCATTTCCGGTAAAAAGACCGCTTGGTGCAGAATTAATTTTACAACTCCACATGTGTGCGCTCGCGCCACAATCGCCAGGACCTGCTGTTACAGTTGTAAAACCACATCCTTCATAAATCCCCCCTGCAGATGCAGGCAAGTTCTGAAAAGAATCTTTATTTGTCTGCGAAATACTGGTATCCAAGCAACAGGCTAGACCGCAGAGAATTTCCCCATATACAAATGGCGCATAAAATATGAGAATCAAGATACTGATTAATACTTTTTTCTTCATAAAATCATATTACATTAAAAAAGATTTTTAAAATGCCCGGAGGAAAAATTGTCAAGAACACTCACTTCGTCTTTGTTTTCCTCTTCAAGAGCAAATGCAATGTTGCTGCCTATGAATCCGGCCCCGCCGGTTACAAGACATTTCATTGCGCGCCTCCGAATTCTTTCTTAAACTCCAGCAGGGCGGCCGTTATTTTTTCCTCAAGCTCTTTGCTTAATTCTTTTTTTGCCGCTATTTCCTTTAAAATATCCGCGTGTTTTTTCTTTGCGTATGCCAGGAACTCCAGTTCAAATCTCCTGATGTCCGGAACTTTTATGTCGTCCAAATGCCCTCTCGTGCCGGCAAAAATTACCGCTATCTGCTCTTCAACCGGCATGGGCTGGTACTGGTCCTGTTTCAGAAGCTCAACCATCCTCTCTCCCCTTTGAATCTGCTGGAGGCTGGTTTTATCAAGGTCCGAGCCGAATTGCGCAAAAGCCGCAAGCTCATTGTACTGCGCGAGATCCAGCCTGAGTTTTCCCGCCACCTGTCTCATTGCCTTGATTTGCGCCGAGCCGCCCACCCTTGAAACGGATATCCCGACGTTCACTGCGGGTCTTATGCCTGAATAAAAAAGCCCGCTCTCAAGATAAATCTGTCCGTCTGTTATTGAAATAACGTTCGTGGGTATGTAAGCAGTGACGTCGTTTGCCTGCGTTTCAATCACGGGAAGAGCCGTAAGGGAGCCGCCGCCGTTTTTCTCGTTGAGCTTGCAGGCTCTCTCTAAAAGCCTTGAATGCAGGTAAAACACGTCTCCGGGATAGGCTTCCCTGCCCGGCGGCCTTCTGAGAAGAAGAGACATCTGCCTGTACGCCTGGGCGTGCTTTGAGAGGTCGTCGTATATCACGACGGCATGCCTTCCGCTCCACAAAAATTCCTCCCCGATTGCGCAGCCCGAATAAGGAGCTAAATACAAAAGAGACGCGGGCTCGGAAGCGCTTGAAGATACTATAACCGTATACTCCATGGCGCCCCAGTCTTCAAGAGTTTTGGCAACCCTTGCAACTGTTGATTCTTTCTGTCCTATCGCCACGTAAATGCACACAGGCCTGGTTTCAGCGGGCTCTTTTTTCTGGTTCAGAATCATGTCAATGGCAACTGCGGTCTTGCCGGTCTGCCTGTCGCCTATTATTAATTCGCGCTGCCCCCTTCCTATGGGAATCATGCTGTCTATGGCTTTCAATCCGGTGTGCAAAGGCTCTTTTACCGGCTGCCGTTCCACCACGCCGGGAGCGATCACTTCAACGGGCCTTCTTTTTTTGGCGTTTATCTTTCCCTTGCCGTCAATGGGCTTTCCGAGCGGGTCCACTATCCTGCCGATTAATTCGTCGCCCACCGGGACTTCCATGACCCTGTTGGTTCTTTTAACCCTGTCTCCTTCCTTAATAAGAGAATCTTTTCCCATGACCACGCAGCCCACGTTCTCGTGCTCTATGTTCAGAATCATTCCGTGAACGCCGCTTTCAAATTCCACAAGCTCGCCTATCAGCGCCCCGCCGAGCCCGTAAATTCTGGCTATGCCGTCTCCTATCTGAATGACCTGCCCCGTCTCAGTTATTTCAGACTCGGGCACGAATTTTTCAACGCGTTTTTTTATTATTTCCGTAATTTCTTCGGGTCTTATAATCGCCATAAGTTCTCCAGAGCTATAGGTTATAAGATTATAAGTTGATAAGGTAATAAGTAAAAAAATTTCCAGTCCTTATCACCTTGTAACCTTACCACCTTTTATTTGGTCTGTTGTGCGCCGCTTATTTTCGTGTCAATGACTGCTGTTCTATTCCGTTGTGATTTTCTTTTTGAGAGCCCTTAACCTGCCTTTTATCGTGGAGTCTATCAATATGTCCCCCATCCTGATTTCAATCCCGCCGATTATGTCCCTGGAAATTTTCTGCTCCACTATCGCTTTTTTTCCTGAGATGCGTTTTAAAATCAGTTCAAGCCTTTTGATTTCCTGTTCCGAAAGCGGCGCTGCGGATGCGGCCTCTGCTTTTGCCATGCCCAGCCGCTCCAGCAGAATCCTTCCGCCCGCATCCAGGATAACAGGCAGCAAAACGTAGCGGTTTTTCTTTACAAGCAACCTCACAAAGTTAGCCGCATCGGTCCGGATTTTGTTTTGAAAGAAAAATTTTTCAAGAATTTCATCCTTTCCGCCGAAAGGAATCAGGGGATGGGCAAGGATTTTCCCGACATCATCAGTCGCTTTTTTGGCTCTCTCAAGCTCCCGAAGTTTTTCAGCGCCCGAAGCGGCCGGGTTCGGCCCCGAAATTCCTTTTCCGGATTCAAGATACGCTTTGGCGTATCTTTTTGACAAAACCATTTCAAAAGGCTTCATTTTTTACCGCTTATCGTTTCAAGCTCGGTAAGAAAACCGTCAATAACTTCTTTCTGGATTTTGGAATCCACGGCTTTGTTGATGATTTTCTCGGCAACCATTATGGAAAGCTCCGCCGCATCCTTTCTCAGCTGAATAACCAGCCTGTTTTTTTCCTCTTCCAGCTCTTTCCTGGCTTTCTCAAGCATTAAATCCGCTCCGGTTCTGGCCTCGGCCATTATGCTTTCTTTTTCTTTTATTCCTTCCATCCGGGCTTCTTCAAGCCTGCGCCGCGCCTCTCCTTTTAAATACGCCAGTTTGCTTTCAAGCTCCTGCCTGATTCTCTCGGCTTCTGTCCTGGCTTTCTCGGCGGTTTCCCTTTCAAGCCGCAGATTGTTTTCCCTTTCTTCAAGCGCGCTTATCAGGGGTCTCCATGCAAACTTTGAAAGAATATAAACAAGCAGGAGAAAAATAAGTATGGTCCAGAACATCAGCCCGAATTCGGGCTTTACCAATGCTTCCATAAATACCTCAATTCAGTGATTAAGTGATTGAGCGAGCAGTGATTAAGTTAAGAACTCAATCTCTTAATTACTTAATCTCTCAATCTCTATCTTTACCTGTTTTTATTTATGCGTTTCAACCTGCGCCGTGCGCTCCCCGCCGGTTTTTTCTTTCGGAAGACCGATATTTATGGCCACAAGAAGACAGATGACCAGGGACAAAAAACCGAGCCCTTCAATAAAAGCCGAAGCGATAATCATTGAAGTTCTTAAGCTTCCTGCCGCTTCCGGTTGACGAGCTGTTCCTTCAAGAGCCGATGCCGCAAGTTTTCCTATTCCGAAACCGGCTCCGATAAGCGTTATGCCGGCGCCAAGTCCCGCGCCGATATAGCCCAGACCAAGGTACGTCAAGTTTTCCATGTTCTCCTCCGTGATACAGAATTAAGCATTAAGTATTCAGGATTAAGTATTAAGAATTCAGAATTAAGTTGCTTAATTCTTACTACTTATCGCTTAATACTTACAACTTAATCCTTGCTGCTTATTAATGCGAATGCATTGAAGCTCCGACAAATATAGCAGTCAAAAAAGTGAAAATATAAGCCTGAAGAACCGCTACGAAAAGCTCAAGCAGGGAAACGAATAAAATAAGAAAAATTGCAGCCGGCGCGGTAATTCCGACGCCGAGCCATGGATTTATCGCCCCGAACATGAAAATAAGCCCCAGCAGGGCAAGAATGACTATGTGTCCGGCTATCATGTTTGCAAACAGACGGATGCAGAGAGCAAGCGTCTTTGTGACAAGGCCTATAAGCTCTATCGGAAACAAAAGAGGCACAAGCCAGCCCGGCACCCCGGAGGGGACTATGTGCCTGATGTAATTTAAAAACCCCTGCTCCCGTATCCCCGCCAGATTGATGAGGGCGAAAGTGGTCAGCGCCATTCCGCCGGTAACGGCGATGTTGCCGGTTGCGGTCGAGCCGAAAGGAACAAGACCGAGAAGATTGCACACGAGTATGAAGAAAAAAAGCGTGCAGAAATACGGAAGGTATCGGGAGGTCTTGTGTCCGATGTTGGGATGCACGACCTCGTCCCTGAGAAACACCACTATGGTTTCAATCAATCCCCTGAATATTCTCAGCTTTTCGTTTCTGCTTCTCACGGCTGCCGGAATGGCGATTGAAAGAAGACTCCCCCCGATTATCATCATCAGGAAATGCTTGCTGACCGGAAGCCTCAATGCTCCCAGATTCAGCCATGACCAGACATGGTCAATTATGTGATGCTGGAGTATTTCTTTTAAATCCATGGTCTTTTTTCAGGGGAATCACCTCAAAGGCGAACTGAGAAAATATAAGAGCGAATGCGAATGAAATTAAAATTATATAATTTTTGTTTTTTAGAAGCCAAACAGCTGCGACGAGAAACAAAAGCCTGTAGAAAAACCCGGCCGCCCACACCGAATAAAAAATTTTGTCAGACTTATTAAGAACCAGCTTAAGGGAAAATCTTGAAATCAGGCCGTTGAAAACGCCGCACGCGAGGCCGGCCAGAACGCTCATAAAAATTTCTTTAATCATCAGAATTCTTCAGAAGCCTTCTTAAAACGAGATAGAATCCTATCCCAATGCCCAGAAAACTTCCGGCAAGGGTAAGCCACGGCAGGGTTCCGAACCGCCTGTCCGCCGCGTATCCCCCAAAAACCCCTATTATGATGAATCCGGCAAGCTCTATGCCTATCTGCACGTGTTTGAAATAATTCTTCCCGTTCTTTTCCATATTAAAATTTTACAATATACGGGCGGTTTTTTTATAAAATACTCTTACCTGACTTATGGCTGGAAAAAAAATTCTTCTTGTTGACGTTGAATCAAACGAGACGCAGGAACTGAAAAAATTTCTTGAACACCACGGTTACAACGTTCATATCGTGTCCGATTACCGCTCATCTGTTTCAGCGGTGCAGAACTGGAAGCCCGACCT
>JACQWV010000002.1:4396-10608 GCA_016209085.1 Elusimicrobiota bacterium | reverse complement strand
AATGTCCAAATCAAAGGTCCTATCTATTCAATTTTCCAGACCCATATTCCGTGGTCCATAAAACGGCTGCATGGTGCAACCAATGACTCTTGCTGGAACTAAATCCCTATGTTATTCTATTTTATATGAGAAGTGAGAGCTGTAAAATTTTAAACGGAGGCGAATACATTATGAAAAACCTTATTACAATATTAGCAATTACCGTTCTCTCTGCCGGCTTAAACGTTAGTCAGGCAGGCGAGCTGGAAAACTTAAAGGTCTCTTCTGATGATATAACAAAAATCGACCTTTCCAGCATACAAAAAGACTCAACCAAACCCGGCATTGATGTGGACTTTAATATTGACGTCAGTATACCGGGAATTTACCCGCCTTATCCGAATCCGCATTATCCTCCTCAACCTAACTATCAACATGAACAAATTATATTTCAAAGCGGCGAATTCCGATTTGCCAGCGGCGCTGAAGAATCCATGGATTATGCAGTAACAAGTCTAAAGAATAGAGGTTTTATCGTTCTGGAAGCGAACAGGAATTGGGACAAATATAAAATAGCTTTCATGGCGGATAGTTCTGCCCAAATACAGCGGTATGACAGCCAAACTTATACTTTCTCCTCTGATGCGGAAAAAGCCTTAAAACAAGCGGTTCAAGCTTTTGAGGCAAGCGGAGTTGTTATTCTTGAGCAAAATCTCCAGTGGGATAAGTTTACCATCCAGTATTTAAAGGTTCCTCAACCCCATCCGAACTATCCCCCTTATCTGCCGTCAGAACCTTATCGCACCGATTGCGCAATTAGGCATGAAAACGGGGAAACGACTGCAAGAGCTTATGTAATTACGGGCAGAAAATCCGTCAGGATTTTAGGAGGCAACGCAAGGTTTAACATATACAACCAGAGATATGAACAGATAACATGGGGATTAAAATATGTTTTTTTAACAACTGTTCCGCCGTTTTCTGTAATAGACGTTAACCCCTATGTGATTATCGGCCCAGCAGCTTACGAAGCGGTCTATTGCACTTTTGATATGTCCGGAGCAAGCGTCGTTGTAACCCCATAGGCAAGTATAATTAACAGAAACAGCCGCTCTTTCAAGCGGCTGTTTTTTGTTTGTGCTATAATTTAGAAATAGGAGGATGACACCAATGAAAGACAAAGTGCAAAAAGCCATTGAAGCTATAAAACCCATGCTGGAGATGGATGGCGGGAGCATAGAACTTATTGAAGTTGACGAAAAAACAGGCATTGTTCAAGTTAAACTTACCGGAGCGTGCGGCGCTTGCCCGTTTTCCCAGATGACGCTTAAAGGCGTGGTTGAGAGGAAGATAAAGGAAGCGGTTCCGGAGGTAAAGGAAGTCATAACTGCTAACTGATGCCTCTTGTCAACCTGCATACTCACACGAATTACTCGGACGGCACGCTCCCGCCCGGGGAGCTCGCGAAAGAAGCTTCTTTGCGGAAGATTGCCTTCTTTTCCCTGACAGACCACGACAACGTCCATGCCTGGACCGAAATTGAAGAAAAATTAAAGGAAAACAACATCAGATACTGCTACGGGGTTGAGATAAGCACCAATTTTCACGACAACCTTCACATCCTCGGCTACGGCGTTGACATAAAAAACCCCGGTTTTCTTGAGAACCTGCGTCATCTGAAACAACGGCGAATCAATAGACTGGAAAAAATAGTGGAACTTTTAAATAAAGAGGGAATCAGCCTTTCAATGGATGAATTTGAATTCCAGGAGAGTCATTCATACGGAAGGCCGCACGCTGCCGATATCCTGGTTAGAAAAAATCTCTTCAGGACAAGAAAAGAGGCTTATGAAAAATATCTCATGTCGGGAAAATCCTGCCACGCGCCTTCGCAGGGTTTCGGCATTGAAGAAAGCATAAAAATAATAAAAGATGCGGGCGGGATAAGCGTGCTTGCCCATCCCGGCTCGGTAAAAAACATGCTGGACATACCGCTCTGGAAAGAAATGGGGCTGGACGGGATAGAGGCTTATTACCCGACCCATTCCAACTCCGACACCCATGAATTCGTTGAAACCGCAAGACGGCATTCCCTCGTCATAACAGCCGGCAGCGATTTCCACGGCCCCAAAAGCTCAAGATATAAAGACGCCATGTCCGGTTATGAGCTTGAGAAAACCGATTTGAAAAATCTGGAAAAATTATTTATATGCTGATTATATCCCACAGGGGCGCTTCCGGTTATGCGCCGGAAAACACTCTCAAAGCTTTTGAACTTGCGCTCAGCATGGGCGCAAAAAATTTTGAATTTGACGTTCATCTGACAAGGGATAAAGTTCTTGTGGTCCACCATGATTACACGCTGAAAAAAACCGCCGGAGCAGGGCGGCATTGTCCGCAGTCGGTGCCGCGAGCGCTGCGAGCGGCCGGAGCGGACGCAAAGATATCGGATTTAAACTTTGCCGACCTCAAGAAGTTTAATGTGGCGCGGCATCCGCCCCGGGCGAGCAATCTCTTTCAGCATGCGCCGGGACTTGATGAAGTGATGGAAATTATCGGGCAGAAATCGGAACTCATAAACTTTGAGATAAAAAACGACGGAAATGTTTATCCCGGAATAGAAAAGGCCGTTATCCGCTTTATAAAATCGCAAAATGTTTTTAAAAAATCGGTTGTTTCAAGTTTTGACCGCCCAACCATGAAAAGAATGCGGACTCTGGACGCGGATATAAGACTGGGCTTTCTCAGACATAAATTGCTCCCCTCTATAATCGCGGAGTCAATAAAACAAGCCAAGCTCATAAACTGCGAAAGTTTTCATATAAACGCAAGACTTGTGCTGCCATGTGTGGTAGAAAAAATCCACAACTCAGGATTGCAGGTATATGTCTATACAGTAAACACAAAAAAAGAGGCTGTCCAAATGTTAGATATCGGCGTGGACGGGATTTTCTCGGATTTCCCGGACATATTGGAAAAATAGAGGTCAGAAGTCAGATGTCAGAGGTCAGAAACAAGAGTGAATTAAACGAAGAAATAAAAAGGCTCTATTCAATCGGACTCCAGACCAAATGCGCGGGCAGGAGCCTTGAAGATATTGCCGGGCTTACCGCAAGAATTAATAAATTGAAAAAAGAAAAAAACGCTGTAATCTGCGCTCATGTTTATCAGATTCCGGAAATAATCTGCGGCATAGGAGACATAATAGGCGATTCCTACAGACTGGCGGCAGAATCAAGAAACACGAACGCGGAAACGATAATCTTCTGCGGCGTTCATTTCATGGCTGAAACCGCCAAAATTCTGAACCCTGAAAAAAAAGTTTACATTCCATCTTTGAAAGCAGGCTGTTCTTTAAGCGAAGGCATAACAGCGGAGGATGTGATAAAACTCAAAGCCGCTCATCCCGGAGCGCCGGTTGCGACTTACATAAACACGAGCGCCGGAGTAAAAGCGGAATCCGACGTGATAGTTACAAGCGCAAACGCGGAAAAGATTCTAAGGAAACTTTACGAAAAACATGAAAAAATAATTTTCGTGCCGGACAAATTCATGGGATTAAATCTCGCAAAATCCCTGGGCAAAACTCCCGGAAAAGACCTGATTCTCTGGAACGGCTCCTGCATAGTCCACGAGCATTTTGACTCCAAACTAATTAAAACTTACAGAAAAAATTATCCGGGAATAGTCGCTCTGGCCCATTCAGAATGTCCCTCTGAAGTGATAAATGCCGTGGATTTCATGGGCGGAACAGGCGACATGCTGAAATACATACAAAACACGAACGCGTCCGCTTATCTTTTGATTACCGAATGCGGGCTGGGAGAGCTTGCCAGGATAAAATTCCCTGATAAAAATTTCATCGCAATGTGCAGGCTGTGCCCTTACATGAAGTCAATTACGCTTGAAAACGTGCTTGCAACCCTTGAAAATCCCATGCCTGAACAGGAAATAAATGTTCCGGCTGATATCGCGGATAAAGCCCGCAGAGCCCTGGACAAAATGTTTGAACTCGGAATATGAATAAAACCTTAAAAATAGCTTTTTTTCTGTCGTTCGGCGTATTATCATTTTCTTTCGCCTCGGATAATTATAATGCCTTGATTTGGGACCCGAAATACCGGGGCGAGTGGTATGAATGGTGGTATTACAAAGTGGTGGTGCCGGAAACAAACGACGCGTTCTATTTTTGCTACGGGATCGTTAATCCATGGGATACGGACCAGAGCGAACCCGCTTCGCGTTCATACGTCAGCGTCGGAAGCTTCAACGAATTCAACAGCTTTGAACGCGTATTTGCGGCCAAAGACTTTACGGCAAGTTACGGGACAACTTTTGTTCGGATAGCAGATAATGTGGCGACGGATAAAATGCTTAAAGGCAGCGTACAAGCTCCTGACGGCGGAGAGGTTTCATGGGATTTAACTATTGAAAAAGACTGGAGTTTTAACGCGATGGGCTGGAGCATGTATCAGGACTGGATTTACAATATTTATTGGTATCCTGTTCAGGCAGGGGCATGGATGAGCGGCAAAATAAACTATAAGGGCAGGGCTGTCCGGTTAAACCGCTCTCCGGCATACCAGGACCGCAACTGGGGCAAAAGTTTCCCCAGATGGTGGGCATGGATTGTTTCCAACAATTTTAACGATTCTCCGCAAACCATACTGGTATCCGGCGGAGGAAGACCGAAATTGTTTCCCGGCTTTGAGCCGATAGAAGGACTTTCCATAGGGCTGCGCCATAACGGACGCGAATATATTTTCCGCCCCACCAGCGGTCATGTGGTTAAAGTGGACGTGAATTTCGGGAAATGGGAGGTCACGGCAAGCAATCACAACCGGGAACGCATTGAAATTTCCGCGTACGCGCCCAAAGAGAAATTCCTCCTTCTTCAATTCATGACTCCGCAAGGCGCTGTATTCAACGATTACGAGGCGCTTGAAGGACGAATCCATGTAAAGCTGTACGAAGGCTCAAAAATCATAGCCGAGCTTGTAACCGACCATGGAGGAATTGAATACGGTTCTTTCCCTTCAAAGGAAGACGGACAGGGTGATGATTTCGCTCCTGATTTTGACGCCCTGTTTTCCGGAAACAATAATCTGCAATAAAAAACCCCTCCACTTTGGAATTCGGATAGTAGACTGTTACAGGAATCAGGTATCAGGTTACAGGTTTTCCCTGTTACCTGCCGCCTGTGACCTGTTAGTCTTTGTAAAAAGCGCGGGTGATTCTTTCAGGCGAGACTATTTTGTAGTTGTTGTCTTTGAGCCAGATTACGAGCCGGCCAGCAGTCTGCGCTGTCTGCGGCTGTGTGTC
The DNA here is from genome assembly GCA_016209085.1 of Elusimicrobiota bacterium. Taxonomy (GTDB): domain Bacteria; phylum Elusimicrobiota; class Elusimicrobia; order Elusimicrobiales; family UBA9959; genus JACQWV01. Next base: position 5,307 of record JACQWV010000002.1, on the reverse strand, counting down.
GTGCATGAGGATTATGCCTTTGCCGCGTTTCTGAATAAGGGCGATTGCCTTGTCAAAGAGTTCGTCCGGGGATTTGACGGACCAGTCAAGAGTGTCTATTGTCCAGCCCAAGGGAACGAGTTTTAAATCCGAAATCACGGATTCCAGCGCATCCGGGGCCATTATTCCGTAAGGGGGCCTGAAAAACAAAGGTTTTGCTCCTGCGGCGTCTTTTATCATATCGGATACGAGGCTGATGTGATCCAGTATTTTACTTGTGGGATAAGCGGTGTAAGGGGCGTCTGTTTCAGTGGCATGATAATATCCGTGCACGGCAATATAGTGTCCCATAAGATTTTCGGCCCTTATAATGGCCCTGCCTGCTGAATTCAGTTTTTTGCCGAGAACGAAGAAAATTGAAGGCTCCCGCACCATGAGCATATCGGCTGCAATGCCCTGCGAAGAAAGGTCAGGCCCGTCGTCAAAAGTAAAAATTATTTCCCCCTTTTTCAGAAAAGAATCCTCCTGGACCAGATAAGGAACGTTGTTTTTCACATACCTGATTTTTGCAAAACCCGGCTTTATTATCACATCCTGCGGCAAAGCCGTTTTCGCGAAAGCGCTGGCAAAGCCGAATACACTCCTGATTTCCGCGAACACTCTTTCCGGCGGCGCATGAGGATATTTATCAACGCAGGAGTTTAAAACGGAAAAATTTTTTCCCATAGATACCATTTTATTTCTGAGATATTTGCCGGCCATGCAGGCTTCAACGTATTCATCGCTGCCCGGTTCCGAATCATAAGCAAGGTTAGAGTAATAAGCAAGAGCCGCATAATATTCTTCATCCGTGGGAACGGAAAATTCTTCCCTGGGCGCGGACGGCGGAGAAAGAGGCGGCAGATTGCTTTTAAAATCACCCGCATGAGCGA
>JACQWV010000002.1:0-4373 GCA_016209085.1 Elusimicrobiota bacterium | reverse complement strand
GGGTAAAAATCTTCGTCATTTTATTGACCGCTTATTTTCTCAATTCTTGCAGCATAAATTTCCGGTTTGCCCATCAAATCCTCGTACATGCGGAAATATTCCGAAACCCTTTTCACGTATTTGCGCGTTTCTTTGAACGGCGGAACTCCGTTGTGCTTTTTGACGTTTCCGGGGCCGCAATTGTAAGCCGCTATTGTTTTTACCACGGGTATTTTTTCAATATCCGCGACTGCAAGGCTGGAAAAATCCCCTTCGCCGAATTCGCCCCACAGATATTTCATGTATTTCACGCCGTATCTGACGTTTATTGCCGGGTCCCAGAGTTTTGCGCCGTCCTTCAAGCCTAACCACCTTGCGGTGCCGGGCAAAACCTGCATTAATCCTATTGCGCCTGCCTTGCTCTTGGCTTTGGGGTCAAAGGCGGACTCTGCCTGTATTACGGCAAAAATAAGTTCCAGATCCGCTCCCTGCTCCTGGGATTCCTTTTTGACTATTTCCATGAACGGAATCTTTACAGGTTCTTTTTCTTTCTGCCAGAACCCGATATAAACCGGCTCAAATATGAAAGAGCCCGGCTCATGCTCTGCTTCGGGCTTGACAAGATACGCCACGTCGTCAGGCAGCTCGTCCGCCTGAGGCGGGCGGTCAATGCGGTCAATGCCGCCCTGTTCCGGCAGCGGAGAAGACTGGATTTCCGCTGATTCCGGTTCCGGAGTAGTTGACGACGAGAATCCGTCTCCGAGAATTTTTATCAGCTGGTCAAATGCTCCGGCGTCGGCATTTATACCGGCGGTTAATATCAGCGCGCTGATTGCAAGCGTTATGACAAAACGAAAAACACTCATGAATAAAAGTATATATTCTTATGGCTTGAAGCAGAAGCAACCAATGACCTATTGCGGCCGAGTATTAGGACCCATTAAAAATCAGGACTCTGCGGCTGGAAATTTCTACTATTCCCTTTTGACAAAAGGGGTGTCCCGACGTGACGTCGGGACGGGGTATTCTATTTTTTTCTTGCAAGGGCTATGAGGCGGTTGGATTTTCCGGACAGTTTCTGACCTTTGAAATTTCCCCAGAATTTGAGAGGCGTTAAACCCGCTTTTTTAAGAACAGAAGACATCAGCTTTTTATCGTAAAGCCTCAGATAAAAAATTCTTTCCTGAATTTTCCCGTCCGGTTTGATTCTTATCCACCTGTTTATCGCGCTTTTTTTATCTTTCGCAAGCTCGGTTTCTTCAAGTTGATAAACTCCGTTAAGCAGTTTCTGCCAGCGCCTACTCCTGAAGTTTTTTCTGAGCCAGTCTCCGTTTAAAGTGTCTATGAGAAACAACCCGCGGGGCTTGAGAGATTTACATACCTCTTTTAAAACTTTTATGTCGTCTGAAAATTTTTTAAAATAGCCGAAACTCGTAAACATGTTTATAACAGCGTCAAATTTATTTTTAAACCTGAAATTCCGCATATCGCCTTTTATGAAATTAATCTTAAGTCTTGCTTTCCGGGCTTTTTTCTTTGCCTCTGAGATATAGTCGTTTGAAAAATCAAGTCCCGCAACCGAAAAACCTCTTTTGGCAAGCAAAATGGAATGCCTGCCGGGTCCGCAGCACAAATCCAGAATTTCAGAGCCTTTTTTAAGGTTGAGCGTTTTGACGACAAAATCAACTTCGTCACCGGCTCTTTTGACGCTGACCGATGAAGCGGGATTGTAAAAGGAATTTTTAAAAAATTTTTTGTGCCATTCGGATTGAACTTTCATGCTTTCCTACGGCAAAATTTACTCCGATTCTTTCAGGGTTCTCAGCATACCGCGGTATATGCCCGGCTTCGAATCCTCTATTACAACTGCGTTTACGGTCTTTTTAAAAAAATTCACAGGACCCGCCCAGCCTATTATTGCATAGCCGTATCCTGCTTCAGCCATGGCCTGAAGCGTGCGTATGGTCAGGGCTTTGCCCACTCCTGTCCCGCGCATGTCTTCGTCAACGCCGATGGGCCCGAAAAATCCCCTGCAAGCCGCGTCATAACACGCAAATCCCAGTATCCTCCCTTCTTTCGCAGCCACAAAGCACGATACCGGATGGTTTGAAAAAGCCGTTTCTGCCTCGCTGGCCCAGCCTTTGGAAAATTTCTCCGCAACCCAGCCGGAAACAATGTGTTTCTCAGGCGCGATCGCGCGCTTTATGTCAACGCCGTCGGAAGCAAGCCCTGCCATAAGCTCGGACATGTCGGGCAAATCGTAAAGTTTTACGAGAAGATCGGACATAATACTGAGTAACTCCTATAACTACTCGTCTCTCGCCTCTTTCTTTTGGGTTTCGGCGCTGCTGCTTTTTGATGCCTTTTTGGTTATTTTCTTTTTCGGCTTCTGCTGAATTATGGGTTCGGCTTTTTCGTCAAATCTGTAAGCAGGAGCGGTTTCTTTAGCTTTAAAAATATATTCTGATTCTTCTTTTTTGCCGCCTGTCTTGGGCGAGGCCTTTTTTGCCGCCTTTGCAGAAGCTTTTTTGACCGGTTTCTTTGTCTCTTTCAGTATGGGTTCGCCTTTTTCATTAAATTTGTAAACCGGTTCTGATGTTTTGGGTTTGAAAAAATATTTTGATTCTTTTTTTTCAGCCGGTCGGGCGGCATTGCGTCCGACACTTGATGAGCCGGAAGCTCGTTGTTCCGGTTTTTTTGCGGATTTCTTCGCAGGGTTTCCCGCCGCGGCTTTTTTAGCAGCGGCGGGGGTTTCCGGCGGGGGACTCATCTGCGCATTTTCCTCGGCATATACTGCCCGCGAACATAACGCCAACAGCATGGATAATAGGAAATATATAATTTTTAGCTTCATATCTGTAATCCCCAAATATTTCTTAAATCTTCTGCAGTTTGTTTTTGTTACTGGTTACCGGTTACTGGCCACTGGTTACTGCTGTTTGCGCTGCTTTCACCGCGTTTTCTATAAGGCCGGCAAGAGTAACCGGACCCACTCCGCCGGGAACAGGCGTAATAGCTTCTGCCTTATCCTTTACGGCTTCAAAATCAACGTCGCCGCACATTTTGCCGTTCCCGTCAATGTTGGTGCCCACGTCTACGACTATGGTCCCCTGTTTGAGCATCTCCATTCCTATCCACCGCGCTTTTCCGACCGCGCTGATTATGATGTCGGATTGTTTCAGAACCGAAGAAATGTCCGGCGTTCTTGAATGGCACAGGGTCACTGTCGCGTTCATACAGGTCAGCATATGCGCAAGAGGTTTTCCGACTACTGCGGACCTGCCTATGACGGCTATTTTTGCGGATTCCGTCCTGATTCCGTAATGTTTTAAAATTTTTACAACCGCCATTGCAGTGCACGGAACAAAGAAATTCCCGTTTTCTATTTCAATAAAACTTTTGCACAGGAACAGCCTCCCCGCATTGAGAGCCGACAATCCGTCAACATCTTTTGAGGCTGGAACAGCCTCCCACGTGCTCATTTTCTCAAAGCCGTCAGGAAGCGGTTTTTCAATCATCAGGGCGTCAAAATCAGGATTCTTTCCGATGTCCGCGAGTAATTTTAAAAAACCGCCGTAGTCTGAAGCATTTTCAGGGGTAAATATCTTAACGTTTATACCGAGTTTTTCGCAGGTTTTTATCTTTCTTTTAACATAAATGGCCGAAGGAGAGTTCTCAAAGTAATTTATAACGGCAAGAGAGGGCGGCCTGTTCCTGGCAGACTTTACTTTATCTACCAGATCAGGCAGGGAATTCAAAATTTTCTCAGAAACCGTCTTGCCTTCAAGCAGGGTTGCCATCATCTAATTATACCAAACAAAAACCCCCGCCGGCTTAGAGCGGACAGGGGCTATGTTGTCAATTACTCAGTAAGTTTTATTATCAGGCGTTTACCATTTTTGCCTTTGCGGCGTCGCCTTTCTTATCAACATAATAGAGGTAACCTTTTTGTTTTTTAATGCCGCATTTCATTATTTTTTCCGGCTTTCCGCCTTTTTTCTTGCCTCTTGCCATTTTAACGCGCGAGATATCCCCCTGTTTGTCAACGTAATAAAGGTATCCGTCGTGTCGTTTTACTCCGCATTTGCATATTTTTTCACCCATTTTTTGTTATCCTCCTGTAATTTCTTCCACAATAGAAATTTTACATAATCCCGACGGGAAATGCAATTGCCGGATGCCCCAATGTCCCATTCCTTCATGGGTCTAATTTGCAGATTTAACCCCGTCTGAGCTTGATAATCCTGCTTTAATTGACACAAAGGGCATCTCTCTTTCCGGCATAACAGAAACTCCCATGCCCCGGCCCGATGAGGCAAAAGCCGGCAATGAAACAGCGATCTTTTCTCCGTTCGTCCATACCCGGGACAAGATTGACGCGGTCATGCTCGCGT
>JACQWV010000001.1 GCA_016209085.1 Elusimicrobiota bacterium | reverse complement strand
CCAGAGCCGGCTTCTGCAAGGGCTTGGATATAAACAGTATCCACAGAATTAACAAAAAGAAAAAAGAAGCAAAAAAGAAAAACTACGACCATGACATTTCTAAAAAACTATAACCATGACATTTCTATTATCTTGCAACAAAATCAAAATAAAAGCTGCAAATCCCGTCAAAAATATTATAAAATAGTCCTATAAATATTTATTGTAGCGGCGGATGTAAACCCCGTTGCGTCAAACGGGGTAAACCCGCAAATTCATGGAGGCAACTGTAAAATGAAAAATAAGATTATGGCTTCATTGGTTTGTTTCAGCGTCATGGCGCTTGCTCTGCCTGTTTTCGCTGAAGTGAACTTTGACCAGGGCATTGACCTGAAAAGCGCCGTAAATCAGGCCGTTGATTCCCAAGTCATTGTTCCGGAAGAAAAATATGTGAACATTCCCGGGCACACAAGATACACCAGAGACTGCGCCAGATTCAGTTTCGGACCGTCCGACATAGACATCACGTCCGAAAAAGTCTGGCTGCACAGCCAGGAATATGTGACAGAATGCTACACCACGACGGTTCCGGGACCGAACGGCCAGCCTATCCCGCATCAATACTGCTATGAAAGGCCCGGCATGAGCTGGAGAGAAAAAGTCCAGATGAACATAAAGCAGAGAAAACTTTATCCGTGGGAAAGGGAAAGTTTTGAAATATGCCTTGAAGGGCCGTGGACCGACCTTTACGTTGACGAGGCGGCTTACAAATATACGGTCAGAAGAATCGGCAATTACGACACGCTTTTTGAACTCAGCCCACAGCACAAAATAGCGATGAAGCCCGACCTCAACGGGATAAACATGGTTGAGCTGGCTTATGACCCGGAGACGAAGAAATACAAATTCGCGGCCAAAGACGAATGGGCAAAAGAATATTCCGGCGAAAAAACTGCCATAAAAGTGGAGCTCTATAAATCAGTTCAAAACTGGTTTGACACGTTCAAGGGCGAAAAGGAATTCACCTTTGACGCGGCGTCTCTTTATGAAATGAGTTTCACGGAAAAAGACCTTGAACAGCCCCAGAACGACAACCCCGCTTTTGACAGGGGTCCGAAGAAGTATTACCTCAAATGGGGATTCAAGAGAATCGGCTCAATATCAAAAAACACGTTCATGAAGAAGGGAAAGACAATAGAAGTTGAAGTAAAGTAATCTTAAATCGCATATTTGAAACCCCGTCCGCCCGATGCGGACGGGGTTTTTTATTTTGCAATAGAGTAGTATAATGATAATAAAGGAAGTTCAAGTTCGCTCACAGAGGGAGGTTCACCCCGTTAGAGATAGGTCACGCTTGCGTGACCGACGATTATTGTAGTCTTTAGTTTAAATGCTTACTGAGCTTTGCTTGGTGTATCTCTAACGGGGTAAATTATGCTTAAAATCAACGAAAAAGTTCTGAAGAAAACCATAGAACGCTGCAGGGAAAGGAACATAATAATTCCGACCTTCAGCCAGCTTGAAAATCCGGATTCCGCGCCTGAAAAGATAAAAAGCAATCTTAAAAACACGGGGCTCTGGGACGTCAATCCCCTGAATCTTTTCAGGATTACGTGGAAAAACGACCCGAAAGAAAACGGAGGGCAGGGTCTTTTTAAAGGAGTCAACTTCCTGGAAATGCCGCCTGAGCTGACAGGCGTAAAGGCAAGAATCGTGGGACTTATCGGAAAATGGTTTCCGACAGGCGCGCATAAAGTCGGAGCTGCTTTCGGCTGTCTGGCTCCGAAACTCGTGACCGGCGAATTTGACCCTGCGGAACAAAAGGCAGTCTGGCCGTCCACCGGAAATTACTGCCGCGGCGGGGCGTTTGACTGCGCTCTCCTTGCATGCGACGCCATAGCCATTCTGCCCGAGGGAATGAGCAAAGAAAGGTTTGAGTGGCTCAGAAAAATCGGAACGAAGGAAATCTTTGCGACCCCGGGCTGCGAATCAAACGTCAAGGAAATTTACGACAAATGCCACGAGCTTAAAAGAGAACGCGGAGACAGGATAGTCATATTCAACCAGTTTGAGGAATTCGGAAACGCGGCATGGCATTATCACGTGACAGGTTCGGCTATTGAAGAAGTTTACAATCAGATTAAGACTCCGAAGATGCGGCTGTCGGCTTATGTCTCGGCCACCGGCTCCGCCGGAACCATAGGGGCCGGAGATTATCTCAGAAAGAAATTTCCCCTTGTAAAAATAGCCGCTTCGGAAGCGCTTCAGTGCCCGACCCTGTATATGAACGGCTTCGGAGCGCACAGGATTGAAGGCATAGGAGACAAGCACATCCCGTGGATTCACAACGTAAGAAATACCGATACGATAGTTGCAATTGACGACGAAGACTCCATGCAGGTCCTGAGGCTTTTTAACGAAGAAACCGGCCTGAAGTTACTTGAAAAACAGGGCATTAAACCCGCGTTCTACAAGAAACTTGAACTCATGGGAATTTCCTCAATATGCAATCTCCTGAGCGCAATAAAGCTTGCAAAGTATTTTGAGTTCAACGAGAACGACGTGATATTCACCGTTCTTACGGATTCGGCGGAAATGTACAAATCCAGAATAAAAGAATTGGTAGAGGAATCGGGGAAATACTCTGAAAAAGACGCTGTAGCTGGTTTTGAAAGACATCTCAGAGGCGCCGGAATAGACTGGGTCAAGGAACTGACGTATCCTGAACGGAAAGCCGTTCACAACCTGAAATATTTCACATGGGTTGAACAGCAGGGCAAAACCGTAGAAGAACTGAATGAATTGTGGCTGCCTGAATTCTGGGACCGCAAATTCAACGAGGTCGCTGAATGGGACAAATTGATACAAGACTTTAACAATCAGACAGGATTGCTCAAACAAGCAGCCAATTCAGGATTAAGTATTAAGCCGCTTCGCTTTCAGAATTAAGTTACTTAATTCTTAGCGCTTACACGTAACAGTTTAGTCAGGCTAAAAACCGATTTTATTTCTATGGGTTGTAGGGGTTTGATTTATCAAACCCACATGGACGGGTCGCATAAATGCGACCCCTACAATTTATTGTCAGGTAAATGATATATTACGCAATTATTTTAGGAAAACTAAGTTATTACACTTACACTTATGTCCACCAGCGGAATAATAAGCTTAAAATGCCCCCAGTGCGGGGAGGAATTTGAAGCAAAGTCTTTTACCGTGGTACGGGGAGACAGGGACTTTAAGCTGAAAGAAACGATATTAAGCGGAGAATTTGATTTATTCATGTGCCCGGCCTGCTCCGGCGTTTTTTCCCATGAAGAGCCTTTCATATATCTTGACCCTGACATGGAAATATTTGCTTTTGTCCTGCCTGAAAAATATCTTGAGGAAAAAGAAAAATGGATTAAAAAAATAAGCGGGGATTACGCGGACATACGGGATTCCCTTAAAAAAGACCCCTCTTTTTCGTTTGAACAGAAGTTTTTGTTCGGCATAGGTTCGCTGATTGAGCTTTTATCAGCTGACAGGGACGCCCAGGAGGAAACCGAAGTGATTGAATTCATCGCAAAAGACTTTAAAATGAATTTTTGCCGGATTTCCCCGTCTTTTGCGAGAAATCAATCCCTCCCTTTCTCCGTTCCTTACCTGACTGAAAAACCGGAACAACGAGCCTCTGACTCATCAGGCGCCGGGAGCAATGCCTCCCAGCCGGAAAAGAAAACATGCCTTGAAGCTCTCAAAAAAATCATGTCCGCAAATCAATCTCTGCCGAGGCTTAAAAATCTGATGAAACTGTTGGAATTGCTTGAATCAGAGGAAATTTCTTTTGCGAAAAATGGTAAAAATATTTCCCTTAAATGAAATCAATCTCATTAAAGACATAGGCCGTTTTTCGTCAGAAAACGGGATAAAAACTTATCTTGTCGGCGGCTGCGTCAGGGACTGGCTCCTGGGTAAAAAAAACAAAGACCTTGATTTCACTGCGGACAAAGACCCGGTAAAAATCGCTGTTTATTGCATTGAAAAATACGGCGGGACATGCCGCAAGTTCGCCCAGTTCGGCACTTACAGAATTTCTTTGAAAAACGGCTTAAAAATTGATTTCGCCAGGCACAGGTCTGAAAAATATTTAAAACCGGCTGTTCTTCCTCAAGTAATACCCGCAGAAACCATCGGGGAGGATTTGAAGCGGAGAGATTTCACGGCGAATGCTCTGGCGGCCAGCATTTTGTCTGATGATTTCGGCCGCATTGCGGACGTCTGCGGCGGGTTAACAGACATTAAAAAAGGGATAATCAGGGTTATTCATGATAAAAGCTTCATTGACGACCCCACCAGGATTTTCAGGGCGGCCAGATACTGCGGACGGTACGGCTGGAGGCTTGACGTCAAAACGGAAAAACTCCTGCTGGAATGCGTTGCAAAAAAAATACCCGGGCTTCTTTCAAGAGAGCGAATCCGACAGGAACTCTTTAACATTCTTGAAGAAAAAAATCCGCTGAAAGTTTTTGATTTTTTAAAAAAATGGAACGCTTTGACTTACATATATCCCGGACTGAAATATTCCGAACTTCTTCTTAAAACCCGTTCCATGGAAGTCAGGCTTGGGATTCTGGCCGCAGAATCACAGGGCAGTCCGCCTCAGGCGGATGAATTTTTGAAAAATCTCAATCCTGAAAGAAACCTTTTTTTGCGGATAAAAAGCGCTCTTGAAATTCATTATAAAAAAGCCTCGCCCAAAAAGGAACTTGCCCGGGTTGAAAAAGAAATAATTAAAATTCTGAATCCTCAAATTGCCTGCGCAGGCCTCAAACCGCTTTTTATCAATGGTTTTGACCTTGAAAAATCAGGCTTTGCGAATAAAACCTCTTATTCTTCCATACTGGACCGCGCTGCCTGCGCGCAATGGAGAGGCGGATTTAAAACATAAATAATGTCCGCTTTGGCTGAGCCGATTTTTGAGCGAGACAAGGAACGAGGAGCGCGCATAACTTGGGTTATGTAAGCGACGAGTGACGCAGCCACCGCCTCTGGCGGGGTTCCGCCGTAGGCGGAATCGCAGCCGAAAAGCGGCCAGCCCCAAAGGGGAGGCTCATATTTGGCCGTCTGCTGCGTTGCTCCTCACTCACATAGCCTACGCTATGCTCGTTCGTCGCGCCTTGCATCCAATCCAAATCTGAGCCTCCAAAGTGTCACTCTATTTTGCGAAGCTCAATAGGCTTTCCCTCTTTTAACAAAAAGATTTCGCCGACGGTTTTAAGAAGCGTTTCCGTTGAATACGGTTTCTGAAGGAAAAGGAAGCCCTTTTTAAGCATTGAATTAATGTCAAATCTGCCCTCTTCAGCGTATCCGCTTGTAAACACAAACTTGAGGTCCGGATTTATCCCAAGCATCTCCTGCACGACAGCCGTGCCTTTTGCGTCCGTAAGTATGACGTCGCTGAAAATTATGTCAAAATTTCCTTTTTCTTTTTTGAAAATGCTCACGGCATCTCCGGCCGAGCTTGCTTCAAACACAGCACAGCCGCTTTTCTTCAATGACCTTGACGCTATATTTCTAAGGGACTTGTCGTCTTCAATTATCAAAATCCTTCTGCCCCCGTACTCTGCTTTTTTTTCTCCCGCAACCGCGGCTGATATAACCTGCCGGTTTGCTTCCTCTCCCTGAAGAGCCGGAATATATAGCCGGAAAGCGCTTCCTTTTCCCGGCTCCGACTCGGCCTCAATCCAGCCGTTATGTTGTTTGACTATGCCGTAAGACACTGAAAGACCTAAACCAGTGCCTTTCTCTTTTGTGGTGAAAAAAGGCTCAAAAACACGCTCAAGAACTCCTTTCGTCATTCCGAGTCCCGTATCCCGAACAGAAAGCTCAATAAACGGGTAGTCATAGCTGGGACAAAGCTTTGCTTTGCAGTGTTCCATGCCGATAATGACTTTTTTTGTTTTTATAACGATAGTCCCGCCCTCGGGCATCGCCTGCCTTGAATTTATTATCAGGTTTATAATGACCTGTTCAATCTGGCCCGGGTCAATTTCAAAGTCCGGCAGGTTTTCTTCATTCTCTATCGCAAGCCGTATGTCCTCGCCTAACATTCTTCTGAGCATTTTCTCAAGGCCGGTTACGATTTCTTCCGCATTTGCTCTTTTCTTCTGCAGATTTTGTTTTTTGCTGAATGCAAGAAGCTGTCTTGTCAGAGCCGCTCCGCGGTCCACTGCTTTTTTTATTTCCTCAATGTCGGATCTATTGGGGTCATTCTCACTCATGTTTGACAGCATCAGGGAGGAATACCCTTCAATGGCGCCCAGAATGTTGTTGAAGTCATGGGCAATGCCTCCGGCCAGCCTTCCTATAGCGTCCATTTTCATGGCATGGATGAGCTGGCTTTCAAGGTCTTTTTTATCCGTTATGTCCCTGAAAATTCCCTGAACCGCCATCACTTTCATGGATTCAATCATCGGGTGCAGTATGCTCTCAACCGTTATTTTTTTACCGTCTTTTGCCGTAAAAACAAGCTCTATGCCGGTGACTTTTTCCCCGGCTGCGGCTCGTTTGAAAATCCCGACATATTTATCGCGGCTGTCATTGTCCAATATGTCCATGTGGCTTAAAGCGGACAATTCTTTGGAACTGTAGCCTAACGCCGTTTCCCAAGCGCGGTTTACGACCACAAATCTGCCGTCATCTGAAAGTATGCTTATAAGGTCCGGGGAATTTTCAAAAAGCTCCCTGTATCTTTTTTCTCTTTCAATAAGCATTTTCTGGGCATTTGCAAGCTCTTTTTCGTCTTCTAATTCTTTCATTGCCCTTTTAATTGCAGGGATAAGCCTCTGAATCCTGTCTTTTAATATGTAGTCTGTCGCTCCCATTTTAAGGAAATCAACCGCCGCCTCGTCCACGAGACTTCCTGTCACGAGTATAAAAGGCGTGTAAGGACATTTTTCGTTTCTTATCTTTAATGCTGTTTCCGCGTCAAACGAAGGCATTTTAAAGTCGCATAAAATCAAATCCGGAGCGCGGCTTGCAAGGAAATCTATAAACCGGTCTTTTGTCTCAATGACTACCGACTCAAAAAACATTCCCGCCTTCTTGAGATTGTTCTCCACCAGTTTAACGTCGGTTTTGGAATCTTCAATGAATACTATCAGCAGACTGTCTTTCATGGTTCACCCCGTTAGCCCAAATTCTTCAGTTGGAATTTGGGAATGCGCCTATTTATCAATAAAAATCATAGACAACTGAGTTTTTCGGGTTAAGGCGTTTTGTTCAGCAAAATCCAATACAGCCCCAATTCTGACACTGACTTGATGAATTCGTCAAATTCAATAGGCTTGGCGACATAGCTGTTCACTCCGAGATTATAGCTTTCCACCATGTCTTTTTCTTCCTTTGACGAGGTAAGAGCGACCACAGGAATCGTTTTTGTCTGTTCGTCTGATTTTATTTTTCTTAAAACCTCAAACCCGTCCTTTTTCGGCAGTTTCAGGTCAAGCAGGACCAGCTTGGGCTTGTCTTCTGTTTTTCTGCCTCTATATTTCCCTCTTGCGAATATAAAATCAAGCGCTTCAGCCCCGTCTTTGACCCATGTAATGCTGTTTGCCAGATTATGGCGTTTAAAAGCCCTCATCGTGAGTTTTGCGTCAGTCTCAGTATCCTCCACAAGAAGTATTTCAATCTCTTTTTTTGTCATTTACAGACACCTCCTCTGTCGCACCCTTCCCTAAATTGTAGGGGTTTGATTTATCAAACCCGTTTTCTATTGCGGGCTCAATAAATTGAGCCCCTACATTATTCTCCGCTCGGCGCTCTCCTATCTTAACGAATTTTTCAAATTTTATTCGTTTCACATTCATTCTTTTGGCAGCGTAAAGTAAAAACTTGAACCCTCGTTTAATCTGCTTTCAGCCCATACCCTGCCGTTATGTCTCCTGATAACCTTCTGAACCGTTGCAAGGCCTATTCCTGTCCCCTCAAACTCTTTCTCGCTGTGAAGCCTCTGGAAAACATTGAACAGTTTGCCGTAATATCGCATGTCAAAACCTGCTCCGTTGTCTTTTACAAAATAAATAATCTCATTATCCTGCTCGGAGCAGCCGATTTCTATGATGGTTTTCGGTTTGTTTCTTGAAAATTTTACCGCGTTTGAAATGAGATTCTGGAAAACCTGATACAAAAGCGCGCCGTCCGCGCAAGCCGGTTTCAGTCCGGATATTTTAAGCTCCATGTCTCTTTCTTTTTCCATTGACTTCAGTTTTTCAAAAACGTCTCTTGCGGTTTCTTCCATGTCCGTTTTATCTTTTGAAAGTTCTTTCCTTGACATTCTTGAAAAATCAAGAAGGTCGTCTATCAACCTTGCCATTTTCCGCGTGTTTTCCCTGACCACGTTCAGCAGTTCCCGGCCTTCCCCGTCAAGTTTTTGAGAATGGTCCTCCAGAAGCATTCTTGAAAACCCGTCAACCGCTCTCAAGGGTATTCTTAAATCATGTGATACCGAATAAGTAAAAGAATCCAACTCCTGATTCTTTTCTTTAAGCTCTTTCTCGGCAAATATTCTCTGTTTGTCAATCCTGTTGGCCTGCGCCGCGTGAAACAGCACTATCGCGGCTGAAACAATAATTATCGTTAAAACCATTACCGTGACGCTTACACCCGGGGAGTATAATCCCCGTCTTTCTCCCAGCATCCTGAGCCAGCCTGCCGCGAACGGCGCGAAGAACAGGAACGGAATAAGAAACCTTGCCGTTCTGGCGCCTGCGCAATCTACCGAAATTTCTTTCATTATTCCGCCGTCTGTGTTTACGGAAAGTATGCCGAATGATAAAATCATAAAAACAGCGGCTGTATTAAACGCCATGACCGTGTATTTTGCAATGCCGTAAAGAGCCGGCTCCCCGTATACGTACCCGGTAAAGGGAATAAACGCTATTATGATTGCGGGGATAACAAAATATTCCGTTAAGTTTTTTGTTTTTGCCCGGGCAGAATCAATAAAAAACAGGGCAAGCCCCAGCAGCGTAAAATTAACCGCAGTGCTTGGCGCCATTCTCCCGGGATGAGAAGTGCCGATAAGAACCTGGTCCCTGAACAAAAACTCGTCTATCCCCAGATTAACGCCTGCAAGGTACTGAAACAGGCTTGCGGCGGATATGGCTGCGGCTGACAACGCCAGAGTGTTTTTAACTTTAATGGCCGCCGGATTAGCCGTAAACCCCGTTAGAAATCCGCCCTGCCCTTTGGGCACGGCGACAGCCGCCTCGGGGCGGCTTATTTCTAACGGGGTAAAAGACCTTAGGAAAAGAGCGCTGCTCAACAACATAAAGCACAGGGCAGTGTTTGCTTTCATAGTTACCCATGAAGGATGAAGGCTTTTAAGAACTCCTATGTCAAAAATCCAGCCGATAATTACTGTCAGGCCCGTTAAGAATACCAGAATCGCTTCAATTTTTACCTGTCTCATTGCGCTTAAACGCTCCATGCAGCGCCTTTTCCATGACGCGAAACAGCTCAGCCTGCGTGAAAGGCTTCGGCAGGAACGGAACATCGGATTCTTTAAGCTTTTCAAGAAGCTGATGGCTGAGAACATTGCCTGTGGTAAATATGAACCCTGCCGGGTGATTCATCTCCATCATTGCTTCCCTGACCGAAAAGCCCTTTGACGAACCCATTTCCACATCGCAGATTACAAGGTCGTGCATGGCGTCTTTCAGTTTTTCAACAGCCTCCTCAGATGATTGGGCCGTCTCAACTTTCTGGCCTGCTGATTCCAATATGCGCCTCATCATTGCAAGCATGTCAGGTTCGTCGTCCACTATTAAAATCGTTTTTCCCGGACACGGTTCACGGAACGTTTCTGCGCCGGCAGATTCTTCCTCGTCAATTTTGAGTATCGGCAGTTCAACCGTAAACACTGTCCCCTGCACGGACGCGTTTTCTAATTTTATGTCTCCGCCATGCTCCCGCGCCATCCGCCTGGATATCCATAGCCCCAATCCGGTTCCCTGCCCTTCCTCCTTAGTGGTAAAGAAAGGCTCAAAAAGGCGGGCCCGGACGTCTTCCTGTATGCCCGGACCGTTGTCCGAAACCGTGATATAAATAGAGTTCGCGCTCCTGCACGCGCCGAGCCGGATTTTCCTCTCCCCCTGTTTCTGCGACAAAGCATCGCGGGCGTTCTGCAGCAGGTTGATTAATATCTGCTCAATCTGGTGATAGTCCGCTATTATGGGGGGAACGTACTTTTCTATCGTAGAAGTTATGGAGATGTTTTCCGATTTTTTCATCCTGTACTGCACCAGCGATACCGCGCTATTGATTATCTCGGGCACGGACACTGTTTGTTTTCTTTTGCGGCTTTCTCTCACGAAGAAAAGCATGTTTCTCAATATCTCGCCGCAGCGTCTGGCGTTCTCGTATACTGCCGAGACATCCTCGGCCTGGGCCGGAGTCAGGCAGGCTGAAAGGTTTTTCTTCAGCATCTCGGAATAACCCATTATGACCGAAAGAGGCGTGTTAATTT
This sequence comes from Elusimicrobiota bacterium, assembly GCA_016209085.1. GTDB lineage: Bacteria > Elusimicrobiota > Elusimicrobia > Elusimicrobiales > UBA9959 > JACQWV01. The sequence continues at coordinate 1,966 of JACQWV010000001.1, read as the reverse complement.
CATGAATTACTCCCGATATCAACCGGCCCGCCGTGGACATTTTTTCCGCCTGTATCAGCTGGGCCTGGAGTTTGCGCTGTTCCGAGGTGTCGCGTATCACGACCGTCCATTCCCTTTTGGAGTCATCCCATTTTGCGGAACCCGCCCATGTTATATCCAGCTCCAGTTTTTTGCCTAAAGAATTTACCCCGGATACGCAGGTGTCCGTGAAAAAACCGTTTTCCTTCACCTGCCTCATAATGACTTCAAACGCCATGGGCTCAAACAGGCGGGAAACGCGCCTGCCCAATATTTCCCGCGCCGAATATCCGAACAGGCTCTGCGCGCCCCTGTTCCACACGGTAATATGCCATGAATCGTCCAGGCCGATTATTGCGTCCGGGGAATTATCAAGAACGGAACGGTATCGTTCCTCCGAGTTTCTCACCTCTGCGATGAGCCCCGCGTTTTCAAGAGCAAGAGCCATGAAATTGCCAAATATGACAAGATTCTCTATCTGCTCTTCTATTATTTCCCTGCGGGAATAATAATTATCCGCTCCGATTACCCCTATCACTTTTTGCTTGGTCATCACAGGCACAAGACAGAATGCCTTTGTATCCACTTCATCTATAAACCTTTTGTTGACACGCGGGTCTTCAAGCGGGTGTTTCACGTTCAACGCCTGTTTTTTGCGCACTACTTCAGCCAGGATGTCCTGGCTGTCCAGAGGAATAATCCGCTCGCGTATCTGCTCCTCGCTGAACTCTGATTCGTGAGCGGAGTAAAAATATTTGCCCTGAATGTGCGTTCTCTCCCTGTTGATGAGATAAAGAGTCCCTCGTTCAAAACCCAGCGCGGATACGGCGGACTCCAGACAGAGCCTGCAGATGTGGTCTTCCTCAAGCTTTTCTATGATTTTGCCGCTCATGCGGTTCAACAGCGTAAGCTCGTTTATGCGCGCTTTCAGTTCTTCGGTCCGGTCCATCAGCCTGGCTCCCATGACGTTGAATGAGTCGGCAAGCTCGCCGATTTCATTGCGGCTGGCAATATCAACTTTTTCAAACTTTTCGTCCTCAGCCAGCAGTCGGGTGGCATCAACCAGTTTTTTAACCGGCCGGGTCATTTTTCGTATGATAAAAAATATGAAAAGAGCGGTCAGTCCCGCGCAGATGATTATGAGAAAAACAGTAGCGCGGCTTATGCTTACTAGCGGCGACTGGAAATCAGACATTGACACCGCTACCATAATCTTCAAATCAGCGCCTTCTATGGGGTGAACGGCGCTGAAATTCTGATGTGAAAAAGGTCTGTCCTCGGGTAGAACCGCCTCGGAAAGAACAATCCTGCCCGAAGAATCCGTTATATAGGTTTTGCCCGTATTCCCGACCCGCAGACGGCCCATGGATTCCTGCAAAGATTTCAGGCTCGCATCAGCGATTATTGCCCCGCGGAAATTCCCGAGAGAATCAAAAACAGGCCTTGCATAGGTTATTTTGGGGCCATACGCGGAATCTTGAACAATCGGGAATCTCAAAGCGCGGTTTTTTTTGAGCATAGAAACTGCTTTAAAAACATCATAGTTCACTGCGGCATTTCCCGCAGATACGATTTTTGAATTTTCCACCGCGCACACTGGCCGGCTTTTGGCGTCAACATAAATTATACGGAGATACACCCCTGTTCTGCCGGCAAATTTCAAAAAATATCGTTCAAGACCCCGGCGGTATTGTTCCGCTTCTTCCTTGAGGCCGTAATCAATGTTGTTGTAATAATCCGCAAGAAGAGAAGTCTCGGCAAGAGTTTCCATGTCGTTTTCTAACTGTCTGAAAAAGACCGAAACGCCTGAAGCGGCCTCGCGACTGAAGGTTTTAATCGTATTCTCAATATTTTTTATTATGTGAATTCTGGTGAAATAAAAAGCTGAAACGCCCAGCAGAGCGATCCCTGCCAGAGAAATGGGTATTATGACGAGCATGAATTGTTG
>JACQWV010000096.1 GCA_016209085.1 Elusimicrobiota bacterium | reverse complement strand
TCTCGTCGCGGAAGCCGATATCCTTGTAAGCCATGAGCAGAAAAGTCTTCACCATGTCGGCAATGTTCTCGGTGAGCTGCTTGTATTGGTCGGTGTCGGTGGCAAGCGAGTCTGCCCGGGCGAGTGTGGGCTTAATATACACCCAAGTTCCTAATTTTTGCCCCCTAAATCCTTAATTTAATGCATTTTTTGTTCAGTCCTCTCCAATGAGAAGGCTGTTTTTTTGAGCCAAATTTCAATGGAGACAACTTTTTTACTCAAAATATTGACATAACTTGCCCTTTTTGCTAATATATTTTCATAGGATATTTTACATATAAATATAAATTCATAAAAAATGCTATTTTAAGGAGACAACTTATGTATCCACGATTAGTGACTGCCAAATCTGGAAAATATACTTATCTGCGCCTTTTAGAAAAGGTCAAGAAAAATGGTTGCTGGGTTGAAAAAGTCCTTGTCAATCTGGGTCGTCAGGATATAGAAGGGCGAAAAGTATTAGGAGTACTTTTGAAGAAGTTGCGTAGATTCACTGATGAAGTTTTGGTTACACCTCAGGAGGTTGAAACTAAGCAGTGTAGGGAGTATGGTCCCTTTTTAGTTAGTCAAAAGTTGTGGCAAGAAATTGGTCTTGAGAAATGGATAAATGAGCATTGTGGTAAAATTGCACCTGTTAGTTTGGGTGAACCTGGAGTATTGGCAATGGTGCTTAATCGGTTAACTGCACCTCGTAGTAAATTAGCCCTCTATGATTGGATGCCTACTGTTTATCTCGGCAAGTGGCAAACAAAGGAGTTTGCGAATTTTCCGGAAGATCCCACAGACTTTGCAGAATGGTTTTATCGGACAATGGATTGGCTGATAAAAGGGAAGAACAAGGAGAAGATAGAACAAAGTATTGGGGACTGGGTTAAGACGTTGTTTCCAGCGAAAGTTGTTTTCTATGACATAACGAACATTCAGTTTGAAGGATGGGAGAAATTAAAACAGGCCAGATTCGGGCACATTAAATTGGGCAGGAAGAATCATAAGCAGATATTACTGGGTATTGTGATGGTTGAAGGTTTGCCGGTGGCGTGCCATATTTTCAGAGGGAACAGAGCAGAGAAGACATCCCTTGTTTGGATAAAGGAGAAAGTGAAGAAGCAATTTAATGTTGGCAGGATGATATTTGTATGTGATCGTGGGATGATAAGCGAAAGCAATTTGCTTGAGATAGAGAGCGCAAACGACGGCTACATTGTGGCGTTAAAACGGCGTAGATGTGATGAAGTCAAACCTCTTATAGAGAAAGACCTTGCTTTATTCACTACGATAAAAACGGATGATGACGGCGAAATATTGTTGTCGGCTTGGGAGGCAGAGTCCAAGGAAGGCAAACGCAGAATAGTAGTTTTCAATCCTATGCGTGCAAAAGAGGAAATTAAAAAAAGAGAGACAATAATCAAGCTGTTGGGGATCGAACTTCAGGATTTGCTTTATAGCGTTAAGAGCGGTCATAGGAAAAAGATAAAAGACATAGTTGCGTGTGCCGAAAATATATTAAAGCACAAAAACGGGAAAAGATATTTTGTTTATAAATCAGAAAAGGATGGCCACTTTGAATACGGAATTAATATGGAAGGGGTGGCTATGGAGGAGAAATTAGACGGCAAATTTGTGATAAAGACAACCGAACAAAATCTTTCATTAAAAGAGGTAGTTCTGAAATATAAAGAGCTTATGGATGTGGAAGACGGGTTTAGGGAAATTAAAGATTTTATCAGAGTGGCGCCGGTCTTTCATTGGAGATATCGTCGAGTTAAAGCTCATGTTTTCATTTGTGTGCTATCACTTCTTTTAGAGCGTTACTTGGAGCAGAAACTTCAAAAAGCAGGGATACAACTTTCCGCAAGGAAAGCTATTGAAAAGCTTAAAACGATTAAAGTGGTAGACAATCAGGTAGGACCTCTAATTATCAAGTATGTGACTTCACCTAATCAAGAGCTGAATAAAATTTTAGCAGCGTGTGGTATTTTCAAACTGCCGAAGATGCTACCGGATATTAAGCGAGTAAAAGAAGTCCGTGGATGTGTAATGTAGCGATATTATCTGGGACGAAATAGGGGGGTTGGTGACAACTTTTTATTTTCCACGAGGAGACCGTCTTACTTAATTAGGAAGTCGGGATACATATACCAGTAGGTGCGGATCAGTTCGTTGAATTCTTTCTCACCGGCGGCGACACGCTCTTTCATCTGCCAAACAAGATTACGCATGAGCCGGGACACATTGACCGGGTATTTGGGGGCGGAGCCTTCGGGCTTTCC
>JACQWV010000107.1:4515-24507 GCA_016209085.1 Elusimicrobiota bacterium | reverse complement strand
GGTGTTTGGAAAAGGTTATCAAAACATCCTTGGGAACACGACCCGTAAGAACATTTAATTCATCCCTATCCACATTAAAAAAGTGCGCTATCTTTTTTACTAATTTATCAGAAACAGTTGTACGACCGTTCTCTATATGACTGATATAAGTGTGCGAAATGCCTAATTGTTTAGCTAATGGCTTTATGCCAATCTTTCGCACAGTTCTAAGCTTTCTCAATTGTTGTCCAAAAATACTCATAAATAAATTATAGCAGGGTTGAGTATTATAGTCAACCCTTTTTTTAAAGGGTTAGATTTTCTAATGATTTGACGCAGGGGGAAATTTCTCATTTACACCGATTACTGCTCCTTTGTGACTTAAAAATAAAGCCCTTCAACCTTTTGGCCAAAGAGCTTCATTTTTAACAAAAATATTCGGTTCTTTTCTTTTTTTTACGTGAATGATTACTTGAGTCCTTGTTGAAAACTATTTTCCGAATTTTTCCCACTCCTGCAAAATCGGTTCAAATCTGCGCCAAGTCCCTGCCGGTTCAAAATAACCTTGTTCCGGTTCCGGCAAAAATTCTATTTTTGTATTTTTCACGTAATAAGCGATTGTCCTCATGCCGAAACTGACCGAATTGTCCATCTGGGAATAGGCAATCCTGAAAAAGCCGTTCTCTCCCCAGTCAGTGTCCCAGCTGTTTTTTACTATGAAATACTGTTCCGCATCGTTGTACCCGACCAGCAGGATAGCGTGGCCGCCCAATTTTTTGCCCGTAACGTACGAATATATCCCGGACTTGTAATGCATGAAGTCTTCATAAACCATCATGGCGGTCGGAAGCGGGCCGTGCTGGACAAGGGCTGTTTTAATGGCCGTAAGTTTCTTGGATACGGAACCCCAATCCAGGATTTTATGCGCTGCATTCTGCCAGCCTTCCGCTGCCGTCTTGCAGGAGCCGTTGGTTGCTGTATACGCGTAATATGATTCGGGAGGCAGGCCTGTTTTCTTTATAAAGCCGGCATTCAATAGTCCCCCGCTGCATGAGCCTGCGCCGCTGCAGGAGAGCATCACCTGCTCGGATAAATCAACATCCGCGCCTGGCGTATTTTGCGTGCGCAGAACATAGGATTCCAGAGCGCCGGTCATTGCGAATGCCCAGCATGAACCGCATTTTTTCTGGTCCTTTACTGGAGTTACGTAATTGCCGTTGAAATTCCTCCAGTCAATGGCAGGCGGAAGCTCTGTTTCGGCAAGAGGGGCAAGCGGAGCGTCAACAGGGTCTAAATTCAATCCCAAACGCCATTTCCATTCTTCCTGGGACAGGTTGGACAGGGATGTCTCCCCTGCAACCCATTTTGCTCCGGTTTGTTTGATGAGATACTGTATGTGTTCTATCTGCTCTTTTGAATTTTCCGAAGCCGAACTTTGAGCAAAAGAAAAAGCGTTGCACGCAAAAAGAGCCGCAAAAACCTGAAATCCGACAAACAATTTTTTATTATTTTTCATTTTAATTCCTCCGAAAAACAAAAGATTGCCGATACTCTTATCTTATAAATAGTAAAAGGAGCAAGTCAATTCTTTTTGTTTTGATATAATAACTTTAGACATGGAAAACTCAAAATTCTTCCGGATGTCTTTTTTTGTATGGGTTTGCTTTTGTTCACAGGTTCAGGCTTTTGAACCGTTTCAGGCAAAGACTTCGGAACAGGCGGCTGAAATGAATTTCTGCGGGCAGGGGAAGTTCCTGATTTTCATCGGAAATTGCCGGCCTGATTTAAAAAACAAAGGCGAAATTTCTCAGGCGGCCTGCAATGACGCGGCTCTTCTGCTTGAACAGGGAATTAAAAGTCTTTATCCCTATTCCAGCGTTCTTTCGTATCAGGACCTGGATTCGGACCATGTTTACGACAAGATGATGAGGCCTCTTGTGTGGGGGTTTTTCTTCATAGGCAGGGGTAATTTTAAAGCCGGTTTTTTAACCGGCGAAAAGGCGCCGGTTTATCCGCAGGCAGAAGCCTGCACTTCAATGTACGACGCATTCGGGGGTTTTTTCTCGCACAGCAGGTTTTCGCCGGACGCTCCCGCGCCCAGAAGTCTGAGAGGCAAAACCCTGAGCAAATACGAGATTCTCTACGGCGATACAGGAGCCATCCCGGGTTCGTGGACAAAACTCTGCAAACCCAGAATGAGCATGGTTTACCAAAGCAAAACACTTGCCGTAAACATAAAAACAGCGGTTAAAAAACTGGTTGAAGGCCTTCAGGAAGCCAAGAGAACCCAGATAATGAAAATTCTGCCTGAAATATGCAAAAACTGCGAAGAATACGCGCAGATGCAGCATCCGGCCGCTGTTTTATGCCCCCCCAATTCGGAAATCTGCAAATACGGGAAAATACTGCCCGGACAGGAAAAATTAGCGCTTGAAAATTACTGTCTGGCCATACATCCGGAATACGCAGTCCACGGGCAATAATCCTGTTAGAATTTTATCTTTGGAAGTTTGATTTTGGAATCAGGCTTGAGTTTTTGAAGGAATCCGTTTTTGAATTTTTCAATCTTGTCCTCGTTTGATTTCAGCAGTTTCTTTATTTCCTCTTCTTTTGATTTTTTAAGGCCGTCCAGTTTGTCGGTATAAGGTTTAAGCGCCTTGTCCACCTGCGCCCTGGCTTTTTCCTTTGCTTTCTCAATTTCCCCCCCGAGAGCGGTTTTAAACGCCCGGGAAACGTCCTGTGAAAGGCTTGTGTCAATATCTATGTCCGGAGAGTCTAATTTTCCGCTTAAGCCTATGCGCACGTTGAAATTTTTGATTGTAGAAAAAGAATTTGAAAGGGCGTTCTTAAGAGGCGAAAATTTCACGCTTTCAAGCTCAGGATGAATTTCAGCGCCTGAAACGGAAAAAATTGAATCCCCGGAAATTTTATCCCCCTCAATCCTGAAATCGCCGTTAAAATCCCCGGCTCCGTTTGACACCGTGAGCCCGAAGCTTTTGTCAGAGCCCATTTTAAAGGTTTTCATGGAAATTCCGGCGCATTCCAGTTTTAATTTGCTTTTTAAAATTTCTCTCGTATTGTCAAACTCGGCTTTAAAGTCAAACCTTGTTTTCTGCTGTCTGCCGCTTAATACGGCGTACGCGGGTTTTCCGTAAATTTTCGGCTGGGTTGTGATGCCGAGGGCGGAGCCGGAATATTCAAGAGGGCTATACTCGTCAAGAGAGATTTCTCCGGTTATCATGGCTTTTTTCAGAAGAAAAGAAGGCCATGAATCGGTTTTGGGGAAATGCACTATCCTGCCCCGTTTGAATTCGTCTTTGAGCGCTTTTGATTTTGCGCTTTCAGGCATGTATTTTTTTGCCAGGACCAGCCAGTGGCGCGCCTTTTCAATTTTTGAATAAACAGCCGGACCCGCAAGCATTTTAGAAATGCCTTTTGCGTCCAGGGAAGGCATTTTCATTTTAGCCATCAGGCCGTCAGTGTCTTTCTTGCGCGCCTCGTCAATAAGTTTTATGTCTGTTTTCAGCGAATCCATGGCGGTTTCAGCCGTTTTCTTGTCTTTTTTGAATTCTTCGGCCAGGGCTTTTATTTCGTCGGCTAATTTGCCGTATTCTTTGGTCTGTTTTAAAAAGTTGCTTTCTGTTTTTGCCGTTTCGTAGCGTTTCTCTATCCCGTCAATCCCTTTCTCGTATTTGTCAGAGTCCGCTGTTTTTTTGATTTCATCGTAAATTTTCTGATATTTTTCTTCAAGTTCTCTGGCTAATTTCACTGATTCAAGGGAATCTGTTTTCACTTCAACGTCTTCAACAGCTCCGGTCTTGATGTCGGAAAATTTCTCGGTTGCAAGGGATTTTGCCTCGTCCTGGAGTTTTGCCATGAATTCAGGGGTTTTTGTCTTCTTTTTTCTGATTTTGGCGGAAGTTTTGCGCCGGGTTGCGAACTTTAACCCTTTTAGGGAAGCCTCGTTTATCACGAATTTCTTTTCCAGAAGAGGTTTTGTCTCAATTTCAAATCTGAGCTCCGAGAATTCAACTATGTTCTTGTATTCGTCCTGCGAATCCCCTACCTGGACCCCGGCAATGTATAATGAAGGTTTTAAAAATTTGGTTTTGAGTTTTGCTATGTCAACTTTCGCTTCCGCAGCCGTCTCCAGAGACTTTGTTATGCCCCATTTAAGCAAGGGGTCAAAAGCAAAGAAAAAGAAAGCCCAGATTAGCAGGAGCAAAATAAGTCTCGGAATTACATAAGAATAACGCATAAATGGGTCAGGAGTCCAGAGTCTTGAGTCTGGAGTCAATATGAAAACTTGCAGAGGAAGATAAATATTTTGCAAATTTACTCAATAAACGGCTTGTCTCATCTGCAAGTTTATAAAGTTTGTCAAAATTCTCTTTATCCACATATTTTAAATCTACAGCCAGATAAAGATGGCTTTGAAGTTCAGCTAAAGAACCATGGGCAATATTTAGGAAATTTGCAAATTCCTTATCGGTTTTTCTTCCATAGCCTTCAGCTATGTTAGCCATAACTGATATGGCTGCCCTTCTCATTTGACTTTTTAAATCAAAATCTTTTTTTAATATGCCATTTTCAGATAATTTGTATATCGTCAGAGTCAATTCTCTGGCTTTCTGCCATGCTATAATATCTTCAAATCTTTCAATTTTCATACAACCTTATTATTAGACTCTTAGACTCCTGAACCCCAGACTCAAGACTCCTTAAAATACCAGTCTAAGAGCCAGGATTTTTTGAAAGCTTTGACTGCTTTTGAATCCAGAAATTTTGTCTTGTATTTTTCGTTGTAAACAACCGCAAATTTCCGGGAATAGAGGTACACGGGCGTCCATAAAACGATTCCTATTATCAGGCCGCCGGTTAACACCGTATTATTGAAATCAGTCCACGGAACAAGCGGCATGTTGTAAATTTTTGTCCAGAAGGAATTCAAAGAAGGAATGGATAGCACATAATGGCCCAGGGGGTCTGAAATCAGGTCAAAAAGGGGATTTATCAGAGAAACGAAAAATATGGACAAAAAAGCAAAGGGGACGTTCACCCGGAGGGCCATTAAAAGCATTATCAGAAGCTGTGCGGTCAGGTTGGCTTTGGGAATCAGGCCGATGACAAAACCGAGAGCTATTCCGCCCGCGATCTGGTCCGGGTCGGTTTCCTTTGTGAGCCCTTTTATAAATTGTCTTATGAAGCTGAACATGATTTTAATTATATCAAAATAAAAAACCCTGTTGAAGAAAACAGGGTTTTTCTATGGCGCAAAAATAGTTTTTATTTTCCGGGGGCTGGTTCGGTCTGGGTTTTTTCAATCTGCAGAGCCAGAGCCATGGACACTATAGCGGCAATTGCTTTCTTGCCGTATTCCTTTTCGTCAAAATTGCCGTTTATGTTGTATTTGTCAATGTTAAGGTATATGCCGAACCCGTTTATGGAGTATGAAAAGTCGTCAAACCTTTTGTACATGGTCAGGTTTATGTATTTGTACTGGTTGTTGGCGTCGGTGACGTTTCCGGATATATTGTAGTTGTTTCCCCACTCGTTCATTCTCAGGTTGATGCCTGTGCTGAACATCTGGAAGTCTTTCTCAAACACTTTGTCTATGCTTGACCACTCGTAATGCATGTCCACGTTCATGGTCACGTCAAAACGGTTGTTAAAAATCTTTCTGACTCTTGTTTCAATCCTGTTGGAATAGTCATTCGCTTCCGCTTCTTTCCATGAAGGATTCTGGCGCACGCTCATCCATACGTGCATATATTTTCCTTTTACCTGTTTGACTTTGTCGGACTTTTCAATTGTTAACGGAACTCCGGGAAGTTCAACGCCTTTAATTTCAGAGAGATTGATTTGTTTCAAATCTATCGCTGAAAAATCGCCTGCAAATACGAAGCCGCAATTTAAAAGGAATGCAATTGTCAGAACATATTTCATCTCTATACCTCCCGATTATATCTTATTGATACTATATCATTATAAATCAGGGGATTAAAGGGTCTTTGGACCGGATGAACGGTGGGTCTAATGGCCTATTTTTAAAACTTTGGCTCCGCGAATTTTGCGAAATTTGATTTCAAGCAGAGCATTGTTGGCTTCTTCAAGCGTAAATTCTTCAATTTCCGGCTTTATGGGAATTTCAGCCGCAAGTTCAAGGAATTCCTCAATGTCTTTCGGAGTTATGTTCGCCACGCTTTTGATTTCCTTTTCCATCCATAAATCTTGCTGATAGCTGATTTTAGCCAGTTCGTTGATATCACTTGACTCTTTCCTGATTGCGTTTATCACGAATCTCCCCCCGCTCTCCAGATTTTTCAGAGTAGAAACCACCGGAGCCCATACCGGAGTAGTGTCAATGATGCAGTTCAGTTCCTGCGGAGTTTCCTGTTCAAAATTTCCCGTCCAGAAAGCCCCTAACTGTTTTGCGAAATTCCGTTCCTCTTCGGTTCTTGAGAACACAAAAACCTTTGAACCCGGATATTTCTTCCTTATGACTTTAATCACGAGGTGTCCTGAAGCGCCGAACCCGGCAAGGCCTATGTTTTGCCCGTCGTCTATTCCGGCTAATTTCATGGAGCGCCAGCCCACTGCTCCCGCGCAGAGAAGAGGAGCAGCCTCCGCATAGGAAAATATTTTCGGAACATGATATGCGAAATTTTCATTAATCGCCATGTATTCGGCGTATCCGCCGTCAGCGTCCCTGCCGGTTGCTTTGAAATCAGGGCACAAGTTTTCCGTGCCGTTCAGGCAAAACCTGCATTTTCCGCAGCATGAAAATATCCAGCCCGCAGCCACACTGTCGCCCGCGCTGAATTTTTCGGCTTTTTTTCCTTTTGCTTCAACCCTGCCTGCAACCTGATGTCCCGGAATTACTGGGAAAAAAGACGGAGAGCATCTGCCTTCAATTTCGTCCAGTTCCGTATGGCAGACTCCGCATGCGGCTATTTTGATAAGGATTTCGTTTTCAGCCGGAACAGGCATGGGTATTTCAACGGATTTCAGAGGCGCTTTGTCAACAGCCATGTCGCAAATCCGCTCCAGAATCATGGCTTTCATTTTTCCGGCCATAATTTTATTCTATAATAAATCACAATGAACAATCTTGAGATATTCTCCATAGCTTTTGCGCTTTCAATGGACGCTTTTGCCGGTTGACACGCTTCTTAAACCACGGTGTTCATCCACTGGGCGATGCCCGGATCGGGATGGCCTTCAGCCATGTGCCTGACGCTTTTTTTCATCTCTTCTATGTGATTTATGAACCAGACCGCTGAGACAAGCACCCATACGCCTGCAATCGTCAATGTCCACGATATTCCGATTATTGAAGCCAGCCAGCCGAAGAAAAGGCTTCCCAGCGGAGCCAGCCCCATGAAAGTCATCACATAAAGACTCATAATCCGTCCGCGGAATTCGTTCGGCACAAGAGTCTGCAAAAGCGTATTCGTTCCCACATTCTGTCTCATTAAGCCTATGCCGGCGCATACCAGCATCAGGGAAGCAGGGAGAACATTGCGGGAAATGGAAAAGAGTATGAGTCCGGCCCCGTATATGACCGAAGACGAAGCTATAATGGAAGCCATTCCTCTTGGAGAACCCCTGCCTGCCAGGTGAACGCCTGCTATAAACGCTCCCGCGCCCACGGAAGCAACGAGGGTGCCGAGGGTTTTGGGACCGCCTTTAAGCATCTCCGCTGCAGCCACGGGCATTAAAGTCATGACCGGCATCATCACAAGGCTTGTCCCAAAAAGAAGCAGAAGAGGGTTGCGGATAAAAGGATTTTCCCACGCGTAGGAAAGCCCCTGTTTCAGAGACAGGAGAACCGGTTCCCCGGCCGCGACATAAACCGGACGTTCAGTTCTTATCATGAACAGCGCGTAAATCACGAAAGAATAAGTTATGGTGTTGAGCAGGAAACAATATCCCTCGCCTATCAGACCCACCAGAACGCCTGCCAGGGCCGGGCCTATTATGCGCGCCACGTTGAACATTATTGAATTAAGGGCGATGGCATTGGAGAGGTCCCTGGGCCCGACCATCTCAACCAGAAAAGCCTGGCGCAGAGGCATGTCAAAAGTTCCCGCAATGCCTGCCGCAAGTCCGATGACCAGTATATGCCATATCTGCACAAGCCCCGTTATGGTAAGCAAAGCAAGAGCCAGAGCCAGAATCATGGCAATGAACTGCGTGCCTATGAGGGCTTTCTGTTTGTTCCACCTGTCGGCAAAAACCCCGGCAACCACGCCGAAAACCAGCGTAGGCGCCATGGTCGTAAACCCGACCACGCCCAGCATGGCAGACGATTTGGTGAGGGAATATACAAGCCAGCCCAGAACCGTTGACTGGAGCCAGTTTCCTGTAAGAGAAATTATCTGGCCGGAATAAAAAAGCCGGTAGTTTTTATGTCTGAAGGAGCGGAATAAGCCTGACATTATTTATTGTGCGAAGAAGTGTTCGCGGGTCGGCGGAATAGTTTTTCCTGAATTTCAATCTGCCTTATCGCCTTGTTACCTTATTGCCTAATCGCCTTCCGTCCGCCTATGGCGCGACGGACTATACCATTGCTTTCGGGGAAATTCCCCTCAGGGTTCTCAGCGTATCCCTTGCAATCAGAAGCTCTTCATTGGTGATTATCACGAAAGCTTTCAGCGTGGAATCAGCCGTGGAAATTTCGCCTATTGCGCCGTTAATCATGGCTTCGTTCTTTGCATTATCCATTTTAAGTCCGAAGCACTCCAGACCGCTCAATATGCGCCTGCGTATCTCCGGAGAGTTTTCTCCGATGCCGCCGGCAAAAATCACCGCGTCCGCTCCAGACATTTCAGCAAGATACGCGCCGATGTACTTGCGGACCCGCAGGCAGAAAATTTCAATGGCCAGATGCGCCCGCCTGTCGTTGTTTTCCCTGTCCTCGGCAAGAAGGTCCCTCATGTCGTGAGTCAGGCCCGATACTCCCAGAAGTCCGGATTGTTTGTTCAGGAGAGTGTCTATTTCAGAAACCGTAAGGCCTTCCTTGTTATGCAGGAATTCAATCAGGGACGGGTCTATGTCGCCGGCTCTTGTGCCCATTACAAGGCCTTCAAGCGGAGTGAGCCCCATTGAGGTATCAATGGATTTTCCGCCTTTTATGGCGCAGGCAGAACACCCGTTGCCTAAATGCAGCGTGATGATGTTGACTTTCTGAGGCGTTATTTTCAGCAGTTTTCTGTACTTGTAAGCCACGTAACGATGAGAAGTTCCGTGAAAACCGTAGCGCCTCAGCCCGTGTCTGCGGTACAGCTGATACGGAACCGCATAGAGATAGGAAGTTTCAGGCATGGTGGTGTGAAAAGCCGTGTCAAAAACAGCCACCTGCGGCACTCCATGACCAAGCAAATCGCGCTCTGCCAGTATGCCTTTGAGATTCGCGGGATTATGAAGCGGAGCCAAGTCAATCATGTCCTGAATCTGTTCTATAACCGCCTTATCTATCAAAACGCATTTTTTAAATTTTTCCCCCCCGTGAACGACCCTGTGTCCCACAGCGTGAATGTCTGAAATAGAGGATACGCCTTGAATGGCGGCCTCTGGCGAGACAATCCACCTGAGAATGTAATCCAGAGCGGCTTTGTGGTCCCGCAAAGGAGCTGTCATTTTCAATTTAGGCTTGTCAGGACGGTGGAAATTTATGATTGCCTGGCTGCCTATCCGCTCCAGATACCCGGCCACCAGGCATTTGTCGCCGTCAGCGTCAAAAAGTTCTGGCTCGGTTGAAATTATCTGAAATCTAACCGAGGAAGAACCGCAGTTCAACACAAGAATGTTCATAAAAATTTACCCCGTGAAATCCCGCTTTGCGGATGTCCCGACGTACGTCGGGACAATTTCACTGGGTGAACCTCCTTCTTACTTAAAATTATATAAATTATTTTTGACAAAGGTTAACAGGAAAATGACAAATCGCATTATTTAATGATATACTTAAAAAAATATGAAAAAAGATCATCCAAAGACGTCCGGTAACGTCGGAATTATTCTTCTTTTCCTCTTTGTGGCAGCGCTCTCGGTATTTTTCATTTCATGTATGGACACTTCTGGAGGTTACTCTGGAAATCAGGGAAACACACAAGGATGCGGGATGCCGCAAAACACGCAAGCGCAACAAACACAAAAGAACAGAGGACTGCCAGCCGGACGGGCTAAAAATGAAGAAGACAGGGAGAAAGCGCGCCAGGAAGGAAGAAGCAAAGGCGGCGAGCCTCTGACAAGATGTTATTCCAGTCTGGCAAAATGCAAAGAAAGAATCAATAAATGGAAAAGCGAAGGCGGGGATATTATTTACACATGGTGGGATGGCAACCGATGTTGTATTGAGGCGACTCATTACAGATAAGATGATTAAAAGATGCGGCATCGGCGCTTTTGCAATTCTTCTCTCTGTTTTGCTTGCCACAGGAGTCGTTTATTTATTCATTGTTACAAATTCCTATCACAAACAAAACCAAACGGCGCCTGTTTCTGATGAACTGCCCCCCATCCCGATACGAAATCAGGATTTTTTCTTTCACATAATAGGGTCCGGAACCTTGGTACAAGCGCAACAAGACATTTATTCTCAAACTTCTGCTTCGCGTACCCAAGTAAACGTTTCCAAACATCCTTATCATCAGGACCGCGGCGAAGCAAATCAGTATTCTCCTGAAGAGCGTTTTGTTCGTGCGGTTCGGAAAAATGAGGCTGTTTTCAATAAGATAGCGGTAAAATACACCTTAAAACACCAGTTTATACGGCAATACGGAATAGACTGGATGGAATATCCCGATCTTAAAAAACTCAACGATGAATATTTTATCCATCACGATCCGATTCGTTTTGCTTCTGACCTTGTTCGCTCTGAAAACTTCAGAAAACTTCTTAAGAAGTATTCCACAAGACCTGAGTTTTCCATGTTTATAACGGATATCGTCAAAAACACTCCGTCTGATATCATTGAAGCATTATCAGATTATTTATCCGCAAACCCAAAAGCCATGACAATATTAAACGAGCTTATAAATATCAGCGGAATTCCGACAGACTTGTTTGCCAGTCTTAAAAATAAAAAAACAAAATAATGCCCTGTTTTTTTCTTCTAGAGACTCTATCAAAATATGTCAAATAAAAAGAGTTTTGATTTCGCCATAATAGGCGGAGGAATCATCGGCTTGTGCATTGCGAAAGAACTGAAAACAAGATTCCCGGACGCCGGAACAGCAGTTTTTGAAAAGGAGTACGCGTGCGGCCTGCACGGCTCAGGCAGAAACAGCGGGGTCCTGCATGCCGGGTTTTATTATTCTTCGGACAGCCTGAAAGCCAGATTCTGCAGAGACGGCAACAAAGCCCTCACCCGGTACTGTCTGGAAAGAAAAATACCGGTCAATAGATGCGGAAAACTGGTGGTTGCGCAGAATGAGCATGAAATATCCGGGCTTGAAGAGCTTTATAAAAGAGGAAAGGCAAACCGCGTTGATTTGCAGATGATTTCAGTTCAGGAAGCCCGCAAAATAGAGCCGAGAGTCAAAACCTTTGAAAAAGCCGTATTTTCCCCCTCTACTTCAACGACAGACCCGGCCAGGGTCGTTGAAGAAATCGCCGGAGACCTCGTTCGTTCCGGAGTCTCCGTATATACCGGCGCAAAATATTTGTCAAGACAAAAAAACACGCTGAAAACCGCCAAAGGCGATTTTGAATTCGGATATCTGATAAACGCGGCGGGGCTTTACGCCGACAAGATAGCAAAAGATTTCGGTTTCTCCCGAAATTACAAAATGCTTCCGTTCAAAGGCATATATCTTTATTCTTCAGAACCGCAGGGAAACCTTAAAACGAACATTTATCCTGTTCCGGATTTAAAATTCCCGTTTTTGGGAGTTCATTTCACCCTGACTGTTGACGGCAAAAACAAGATAGGGCCCACTGCCATTCCCGCTTTCTGGAGGGAGCATTACAAAGGATTGGAAAATTTCAAGTTAAATGAGATGATGGAAGTAATGACGACTGAATTGGGTCTTTTCCTGCATTCGAATTTCGGGTTCAGGCGGCTTGCGTTCCATGAAATTAAAAAATATTTCAGGCCGGTTCTCGTAAGCAAGGCCTCAAAACTCCTGGAAGGAGTCAATCCTGCAAACTATCTGAAATGGGGAACTCCGGGGATACGAGCGCAACTCTACGACGTTAAAAAAAGAAATCTGGTAATGGATTTCTGCATTGAACATGACGAAAAATCCTGCCACGTGCTGAACGCCGTGTCCCCGGCTTTCACCTGCGCCATGCCTTTTGCCGGATATGTGGTTGACGAAATATCAAAAAAATAAATTTGTAATCCCCCCTCTCCATCTCCCCCCTACAATGGGGGGAGAATAAGCGGGGGGTCCTGCAAATAGTATAATTTATAGATGAATAAAAAAATGTTTTATCTGTTTCCCCCAGCCGTGCTCGGATTTGCCGCAGTCATACTGCCGGTAATTCTCAGGCACCAGATATTTCCGTATAGAGATACTCTTTTTCCGGTTCTCAGAAGCGGCGTTGAGAAATTGTCTCTTTTATCGGTGATAGGACTGTTCTTGGCAGGATTACTGGCAGGTATAAAAAGTCCGTTCAGACCTTCTGTCAACGGATTGCTTACAATGTCGTTGTTCCCGGTCATAGCAATTGCGGATATGATTTTTTATCCCACTTCGCACAATCTGTGGCCGCTGGAATTCGTCGTATATCTGCTGCTGACTATTCCCGGAATCATCGGAGCTTATACGGGAAGATTCCTTGGCGGAAAGATTTTCAAAGAATAGAGCGGATTATTCTCAAGGGAACTTCACCTGCGGTCTGTCATACTGAGCTTCGCAGAAATAATGGATACGCTGGCTGAGCCGATTTTTGAGCGAGATAAGGAACGAGGAGCGCGCATAACTTGGGTTATGTAAGCGACGAGTGACGCAGCCACCGCCTCTGGCGGGGTTCCGCCGTAGGCGGAATCGCAGCCGAAAAGCGGCCAGCCCCTTTCCCGCAGGGGAAAGGGGAGGCTCATATTTGGCCGTCTGCTGCGTTGCTCCTCACTCACATAGCCTACGCTATGCTCATTCGTCGCGCCTTGCATCCAATCCAAATCTGAGCCTCCAACGTATCCATTATTTCTGCGAAGCTCAGTAACTCTTTAAAGTGTCCACTTTTTCTGGGAAAGATCAGTTTTGTCTAAGCGTTAAAGGTGCTCCCCGGATTCTTTGAACTACCGGCCGAAAAACAGGTTCTTGTAGCTTATTGACACCGAGACCAGGAACTCGTCATACTTCTTGAACGGGAGGAAATACGACGGCCTCACGCGGTACTCCCAGTTGAGGTCGAGATCGACGTCGCCCCTGCGCGCCGTGAACCCGAGAATGCCCCCGAGTCCGAAGAGATTCTCCCCGACCATCCTCATGTGTTTCAACTCCATTCCGGCGCGTCCCGAGAAAGAATTTGAAAACCAGTGCTCAAGGGCGGGGATCAGTTCAAGCGTTCTTGTGTTCCGGCCGGCATAGAAATAGCCGATGCCTTTCGTCACGAAGAAAGTCTTGTTGGGCTTGAGCGTCAGGACCAGCGTGTTCTCCATGATGACCGGGAGCCGGTAGCGGTCACCCAGACTGTACATGTCCTCCAGTTGCGAGTATATCGTGTCCTCGTCCGTGTAAGCCACGCGGGAATCAAAAACGGCAGTGCTGTCGGTGTTCTTTATGAGGACGCCCAGTTCCCCTCCGTGATAGACCTCGTCGGCATAGTTTATCGTCCGCGTGCCGCGGACAAGCGTTCCGTTCGTGCATTCATACAAGGAAAGGCCGAGACCGACGGCGAAGTTCTCAGAGACCCGGTATCCAAAGGAGACAAGCCCGCCAAGGAAGCGGGGATTAAAACTCGGCTCGCCGCCGCCGGGTGTCGTCTTGGAACGGCTGTTGTTCTCTTCCCGGGACAGAAAACCCTCCACTTCCACGCCCATTCTATTTCCTAAAGGAAAACTGTAGCCGAGCTTTGCCACGCCTCTGTCCTCAGTCATCTTCATATTTTCGTCGATGTCAACGTAGTGGTTGCCGATGCTGAATGAGGCGGGCAGCGAGCCGGTAAAGAAAGCCTTGTCCGTCTTTATCAGGCCCAGATGCGCGGGATTCTGGAGCGCGACATGTTTGAACAGCTCTACCCTGAACTTGGCGGTGTTGAAGGCCAGTTTGCTCAGGAAAACGCTCACGGCTTCGCTTTCGGGATCCAGTTTTTTAGCCTCCTCCAATTCCTTGCGCGCCCCGTCAAGATCCTTTTTATCATAAGCATCCACAGCTTCGGAAAACTTGACAGCCGCTTCCATGGGTTTAGAAACCGGTTTCTCCGTTTTCGCTACGACATCTTTGGGTACTCCGGTCTTGAAATAGCCCATAATATCCTTTGCGATGACAGCCGAAATGTAATCATACTCGTCGGCTTTGCCGGTGACTTTATCTTCAAATGCGATCTTCCCCGTGGTCGTATCTACAATTTTGATGGTCACGGTCAGCTTGCCCAACAGGTCAAAAATATTCCCCGTAACGAAATAATCCGCCGACATCATCTTGCCCAGTTCTATCATGTCTTTCTCGTTTACCGCTCCCGTCAAAGTGAACGCCTGCTCCTTGAAAATCTCAGTTCTTTTTTCCCTTTCAATGAGGACCATGTTTCTTGATTTGGACAACTCAACGCCGACGAATTCAGCAAACCCCTTACCGAGATACTTAAACTGAGGGTTGTCCGATTGAACCTCAAAGTCAATTATTGAAACCGTGGCGGACGGCTCGGCGAACAAGAGTGGTACCGCTGACAATAATAGAAAAAATCCCCACGCAACGTTGCAACGTGCGATACTCGTTTTGGACATAATCTCCTCCAGTTTTGGCTGTACCCTTCCACGGTTTCCGACTAAAACCTCGCTCCTATTGATATCCGATGCGTCCCCAGATTATCTTTGATATTCATTGGCCATGCCACGCTGTAATCAATCAGCAAACTGGCCATCCCGAGAGGTTTATTATAACTTAAACCTAAAGTCAACTCGTTCATATCTGATTGCGTAAAATTAAGTCCTGAACGCAGGCCAAAGGTATGATATTTAAACCAGCTTTCTCCGCCCAAATAGAAATTCATGCGATTATCTTTTGCCCAGTCCTGGTTTCTATAAGATGTGTCTCTTGTTGTAATTGTTCCGCAGCTTGACCTCCAAAAACATGGGCCGTCAATAGAACTGCGAGGATTGTGAATAAAAGATAGATACGCTTTGTAATCATGATTCACACCTGACGCCTAAGACTACCAAAAACTCCCCGGGCAGGACTCGAACCTGCAACCTATCGGTTACAAGAGCCCCTGAATTGCTTCAGGGCTTGGACTATCTCATCATCCTTTCCGCCTCAGGCGGATTAGGATGGCGGGCGCTAATAAGACTTTATTGGATAGGCTCCTCAGTCTTTAGTCTCTGCACGTTCTAACCTACTTATTACCTTTCGGTTAGCTTCGCTCAGGATTGTCCGCCTTAGGCGGATTTCCCTGAATTCACCCGCTTTTTCATCCGCAGTTTCCTGCGGAAGCTGCAATATCCCGGCATGAAGTTCACGATGACAATTGGCGCACAACATAAGGCATTTATCAAGTTCCTTTTTCACCCTTTCCCAACTTCTGGTATAACCCTTTTGAGATATACCAAAGTCTTTTTTTCTTCCATTAAGGTGATGGAACTCCATTGTTTCAATACAGCGATTGTATCCACATATCTGACATTTTCCGGCTTTATAACTGACCGCCATCTCTCTAATTTTTCTCCTTCTCTTTCTAACGGCTTGTATCAGATACTCTCGTCTATCGCTGTATCGCCTTTTATCACGCATAAACTTCACACCTTATTACAGCCGACCGCTCCACCATTGAGCTACCGGGGAATAAAAAGAATTTTACTCTTTATTTAAATCTCTTAAAATAGTCCTGAATGAAAACTTAAGCGAGGGTATTTCTTCCTTTGCCACCTTCCATAAAATTTCTTTATCAATACCAAAGTATTCATGAATTAATTTATCTCTCATTCCTGCCATTTGTTTCCATGGAATATTTGAATATTTATCTTTTAATATTTTCGGTATTTTCTTTGACGCCTCTCCGATAATTTCCACGCTTCTTACTACTGCGTTTATGGTTTTCTTATCACCCACGAATTCGTTGAATTTTATGCCCTTGATAAAATCATTTATGTCATCTATGGAATCAATGATGTCTTGAACATAATCCCTGTAATCTCTTTTGTCTTTCATAAATAGACGACTTCATTTAAAATATGTTTTCCGATGTGGGGTTTTAATGCTTTTTTAGATACCAGGTCCACTTTTAAATTTGTTATTTCTTCAAGTTTCTGTTCCAGCCCGATAAATTTAAACAAGCCTATGGGCTTTTCAAATTCCACAAGCACGTCCAGATCGCTTTTTTTCTGCTCTCCGCCTTTTACATATGAACCGAAAAGCCCTATCTGCCTGATATGATAGTCTTTCTTCAATGAGGAGAGATTTCGCTTTATGCTCCTTTTTATGCGGTTTAAGTTCATCATTAATTTTATATTATATAAAAAATTCCGCCTTAATTTTTGCTAAAATAAAATACGATGATAAAAAACCTGCAGGAATATTTTCAGGGAATCCTGGACAACCTGACCGGCGGAATGATAAGCGTTGACACGGACGAGAAAGTCGTATACATCAATCCGATGGCAGGCAAAATCCTGCACATTGAAGAGCCGCAGAAACTTCTTGGAATGAAATATGACAGGGCTTTTGAACATTTCCCGGCTCTTAAAGAAGTTATAAAAGAGGCTCTGCAAACAGGCAAGCTGGTGCGCAGAGCCGAGATTGAAATAATGCACGCAAGCGTTCCCTTAATAATCGGCTACAGCACCTTGCAGGTGAAAAATCCCAACGGCGAATCCATGGGCCTGGCAGTCACTTTCCAGGATATTACTTTTGTATCCGCGTCCAAAAGTAAAAAATGAAACAAGAAAAAAACTTTTTGAAAAAACAGGAAGAACAACAGCCGAAAACGGCCATACCGGGGCAGACTGTTGCCCAACCAGAAAGCCTGAAAATTCCCATAATAGTTTTCTGGTCGGCCATAGCGCTTTCAATAGCGCTTTCATGGGGGCTGGCTGAAATTCTGGACAAACCCGAATATTTGATAGAACGGTGGGTAATGGCCGGCCTCGGACTTTTCCTTATACTTTTCCTTATAAAACTGAAATAGTTTCTGCCAGATGCTCTCATGTCCCTAAAATACAAGGATTATTATTCAATTTTAGGCGTTTCAAAAAACGCTTCAGAGCAGGAAATAAAATCCGCGTTCAGAAAATTGGCTTTTAAATACCATCCTGACAAAAATCCCTGCAACAAGGAAGCCGAATCCAAATTCAAAGAGATAAACGAGGCGTATGAAGTTCTTTCAGATTCCAAAAAACGGCAGATGTACGACCAGTTAGGAGCCGGCTGGCAGGAAGGACAGAATTTTTCTCCCCCGCCGGGCGGGTTTAAATACGAATATGGAACAAATTCCAATCAGGCTGATTTTGAAAAATTTTCCGGATTCAGCGATTTTTTTAAAACGATTTTCGGCAGTTTTGGAGGCATGAGCGGTTTTGAACAGCACGGTCAGAGACAACGGAATTCTTTTTCTTTCGGCAATTTCGCAGATGAGGATGCGTCTTGCGAATCTCATGGCCGCTCCCCCCTTGATTTGGAAGCCGAACTTGCCATATCCGTCATAGACTTAATAAAAGGCGGATACAAAGAGCTGACTTTTACCCGGTCACCAGGCAGAAGAACCGAACAAAAGAGGATAAAAGTCAACATTCCGAAAGGTTTGAGGGACGGCTCATGCGTGCGTCTTAAAGGACAGGGCGGCCAGGCGCAGGGCAGGACAGGGGATCTTTATCTGACTATAAAGGTTCTGCCTGACCCGCGTTTTGAAGTGAAAGGCAGTGACATTGAAACTCATGCGACTGTAATGCCGTGGGAGGCTGTTTTGGGTTCTGAAGTTTCGGTTCAGACTCCTGAAGGTTCCGTTAAAATCAAAATACCGCCAAACTCCCGCGCGGGACGGAAACTGCGCATTTCAGGGAAAGGACTGTCTAAAAAAGACGGCTCCCGAGGAGACTTCTACGCAGTCATAAACATAGACATCCCCCAGAACCTCACCCCGCGCCAGATTGAACTCTTTAAAAAATTAAAAGAGATAAAATAAAAACCGTTTTTTGTTTTTAGAACTTTGAATTATTAATCAGTTCAGCGGCTTTTTCAATTTTCTTTTCAGCGTCAACTTTGCCTTCAAAAGGCGTGGCTATCTGCTCTATATATCCGTCGCCCTGCACGTAATAAATGACCTTTTCGTCAATCTCTTTAAGCATTGTCGCCACTTTCCACTTCAGCTGAACCTGCATTGAAGCAACCGGGTCCTCGTCGGTCCCGACGTTCGCAATGGTTGAATCCGGAACCTCTGCGACCAGATTTACGGTGTATCCCCACGCGGCGGTTACGCTTATGGGTTCAATGGTCACGCCTGTTAAAAACTTGCCTTTGCCTTTAAACTGGCCGTTGTGCGTCCAGTGAACCTGGTATTTCACTTTGACGACTTGAGAGCCGTAGAGATTTTTCATTGAGAACTCATAGGCCTGGGTTTTCGGCTTGAGCCAGCCGGCAAGCTGCGTCCAGTGCGTGATGCCGTAAGGAACCGCGTTGGCATAATTGACTTTTATGTCCACAACAGGCTTGTTTTTCTCAATAATCGCAAATATCTTTTCGCCCAGGTTTATTATCTTCTCCAGTATCACGAAAATATCGTCCCCGTTTCCTGTCCCTGGTATTCCGGGAATAGTCGGGCCCGAGGGCGCCGGAGGAGTCGGCAAGTCAGCCGGCGAAGGCACGGGATTTACAGCAGGAGGCGTGCCCGGATTGACCGGTATTGTCGGCCCTACAGTCCCGCCCTTCTCGTCAAGCGCTTCAATCTTTATTGAAGCAGGGTCCACAGTGAAGTATTTTTCGTCAAAAGTATTTGCGTTGACTCTTGCATGCATTGAGCCTGCAAACAAGGCTATTAACAGTAGTTTTGCTTTATTCATTATGTTTCCTCCATTCTTTGACTGCGTCTTTTATGTAACCTGAAATCCTTTCCTTTTTTTCCGCGTCAGCCTCTTCCTTGAACGGGCTTGCTATTTCCTCAAAATACCCGTTGCCTTCTATGTAATACACGCTCGTGCCGTTCTGCTCTTTAATCGGCGTGGAGATTTTCCACGTAAGTTTAAGCTGCATTGACGCAACCGGGCTTTCGTGGGTGCCCACGTTAGCTATTGTGCTGTCAGGCGCAAAAGCAGAAATGCCGAGCCTGTATCCCCAACCCACGCTGACTGTCGTGGGAACGACCGTGACTCCGGTCAGGTAGAGTCCCTTGCCCTTGTATTTCCCGCCGTAAGTAAAAGTCACCTTATACTTGAGGTCTATCATGACGGAGCCGTAGAGGTTTTCCGCGTAAAATCCGTAAATATAAGTTTTGGGCTTTTTCCATTCCGAGAGCTGTGTCCACGCGGAGATTCCTTCAGGCACGGCGGTGGCGTATTTGGTGTCAATGTCAACCACCGGCTTGTTTTTTTCAACTATGGCCCAGATTTTTGAGGCTATGTTTATAATCTGGTCAATTATGACAAACGGGTCCTGGTCTTTGGGGTCTTCTTTGGGCTCTTTTATGTAAGAAGTGTCCTTTTCTTCCACCACTTCATACAGGGTGACTTTTATTGATTCCGGATTCAGAGTGAAATAATCAGGGTATTTCCGGGCAAACTCAAGTTCTGATTTTGAAAATTTATCCGAGTAATGGTCGTAAACGTCTACGCTGCTCTGGGAAAACGCAAAACCGAAGGTCGTCGGCATAGCCTCCGACACCTGTGGCAGGGGGGCAGAGCCCCCTGCACTTGATGAG
>JACQWV010000107.1:0-4509 GCA_016209085.1 Elusimicrobiota bacterium | reverse complement strand
GCCAGAGGCTCGTTGTTCCGGCCGCAGTGCGGCTGTTCCGCTGAAAATAAAAAGGGAAAACAAAATGCTGACTTTAAGAATTTTCGCCGGCATATCTTTATTCTCCATATTATATTTTGTCAGTTCTAAGGAGAGTATAGTTTTAAAAGGAAAAAATTTACAGGGTCAAAAGGTCTGGATTGGAATTTTTTTGGCCTATAAGGAAATAGGACTAATGACCCATGAAAGGGTAATAATGGATTCTATTTAGAAGTGCAACTTTAGTTTGTAAGTATTCAGTCAACGCCGTTGGTGTAGAGGTCGTCCCTCTCCTTGAATTATAAGGACGGGACAGTCCCTGTTCCAATTGCTATCGCAATTGGAACAGGGGCGGATTCATCCGACCCGCATATTTTTCGGGCTCAATGAATTGAGCCCCTACATTTTCGCTGTCCTCTATCCTCTCGCCTCTAACCTCTATCCGCTAATTCGCCGGAGCCGCAACTTTTTCCTGTGGGGTATTGGAATTGCAGTTCATGGCAGCTATCTGCTTGTAAACATTCAGTCGCCACTTGTATTCTTTCTCGGCAAGCTTAAGAAGCCTTTTTGCTGTTTCAGGGTTGGATTGGTGAAGGGTTCTAAAGCGTATCTCGCCCATCATAAAATCTTCAACCGAAATTGAAGGCGCGGGGCTGTCAATCGCAAGCGGATTTTTTCCCTGTTTCCTCAAATCAGGGTTGAATCTGTAGAGAATCAATCTGCCGGATGCAACGGCTTTTTTCTGCTCGTTCATCCCGGCACCCATGTCAATGCCGTGAGCAATGCAGTGCGAGTAAGCGATAATAATTGAAGGCCCGTCATAATTCTCCGCTTCAACAAATGCCTTGACCGTCTGCTGGTAATTCGCTCCCATTGCCACGCTGGCGACATAGATGTTTCCGTATGTCATTGAAATCATGCCCAAATCTTTCTTGGGAAGGGGCTTTCCGCCGGCCGCAAACTGAGCCACAGCTCCCAGAGGAGTGGATTTTGACATCTGACCGCCTGTGTTTGAGTAAACCTCTGTGTCAAGCACGAGCGCTCTTACCTTCCTGCCTGAGGCAAGAACGTGGTCAAGGCCGCCGTATCCTATATCATAAGCCCATCCGTCGCCGCCGACCGCCCACACGGATTTTTTGACAAGATAATCAGCCAGACTCAGAAGTCTTGCGGATAATTCGTCTTTTGAAGCCGCAATGACGCGCTTTAAGTCAGTGACTCTCCCCCTCTGCTGTTCAACGCCTGTCCAGTCGGACTGGTCGGCTGAAAGAATTTCATCAGCCAGCTTAGCGTTGTTTTTAAGAATCCCGGATTTTGCGGATTCAAGGGTTTCTCTTGCGCTTTCATAAAGCTTGTCGTATGCAAGCCGCATTCCGAGGCTGAACTCGGCGTTGTCTTCAAAAAGCGAGTTTGACCATGCAGGCCCCCTCCCGTCTTCTCTTACAGCGTAAGGAGTCGTCGGAAGGTTGCCGCCGTATATTGAAGAACAGCCGGTCGCGTTGCCTATTGCAAGATGGTCGCCGAAAAGCTGCGTGAGAAGTTTGAGGTAAGGCGTTTCCCCGCATCCTGCGCACGCTCCTGAAAACTCAAACAGCGGCCTTACAAGCTGGCTGCCTTTGACGGTTGTCCTGCTGACTTTTGAAGAGCCCGCGTCTTTAAGATTCATGAAAAACCTGAAATTTTCCCTTTCTGTTTCCCTGAGAGGAATCTGGGGATGCAGGTTTATGGCTTTTTTTCCGGTTTTGACGCTCTTTGAATCCTTCGGAACAGCCGCACTGCGGCCGGAACAACGAGCCTCCTCATCAAGTGCAGGGGGCTCTGCCCCCCTGCCACAGGTGTCGGAGGCTATGCCGACGACTTCAAACGCGGGACAGTTGTAAACGCAGGCCCCGCAGCCGGTGCAGTCTTCTATAGCCACTTGAACCGTAAATTTAAGGCCTTTTAATTCTCCTTTGCCTTCAAACGATTTGAAAGCAGAAGGAGCTTTTTCAAGCTCTTTTGCATCATATGCCTTTATTCTTATTGCTGCATGCGGACACACCAGGGAACAGAATCCGCACTGGATGCAGACTTCGGGAATCCACACAGGAGATTCAAGCGCAATATTCCTTTTCTCATATTGGGAAGTGGCTGTGGGATAGGTTCCGTCCGGGGAAAACGCGGAAACCGGAATTTCGTCGCCTTTGAAAGCTATTGCTTTTGCCAGAACGCCTTTGACAAAATCCGGAGCGTCGGACGGAACAGCATGCGGACGCCGGAACGAAGAAGTGACCTTTCCCGGAATTTTCACTTCTTCAATGGCCGCGAGCGTCCTGTCAACGGCTTGAAAATTCTTTTTTACCACGTCCTCGCCTTTTCTCAGATAGGTCTTTTTGATTGAATTTTTTACCGCCGCCACAGCCTCGTCCCTGGGAAGCGCTCCTGAAATCCCGAAAAACGCGGTCTGCATTATCACGTTGATCCTGGAGCCCATGCCGGTTTCTTTGGCTATCTCTGCCGCATTGATTACATATACCTTCAGTTTTTTGGATATAATCTGCTCCTGAACTTCAACAGGCAGCTTATCCCAGACTTCCGACGCCTTGTAAGGACTGTTTATGAGAAAAACCGCCCATTCTTCGGCTTTGTCAAGCATTTCGTATTTCTCTGTAAAAACGAACTGGTGGCAGCCGATGAACTGGGCTTTGTTTATGAGATAGGGCGCCTTTATGGGATTTTTTCCGAACCTCACGTGAGAAACAGTCAGGGAACCTGCTTTCTTTGAATCGTAAACAAAATATCCCTGGGCGTAATTATCCGTTTCCTCGCTTATGATTTTTATCGTGTTTTTGTTCGCTCCCACGGTTCCATCGGAGCCTAAGCCGTAGAAAATCGCTCTGAACACGTCTTTGCCTTCAACGTCCCAGCATCTGTCCTCAGTAAGGCTGGTATTGGTTACGTCGTCCGTTATTCCGACGGTAAAATTGTTTTTTGGAGCTGCGTTTTTTAGGTTGTCAAACACGGCTTTTGCCATGCACGGCGTGAATTCTTTTGAGCCGAGTCCGTATCTTCCTCCAACGATTTTCGGCAGAACGGCAAAGCTCCCGCCTTTATAAGCGTTGCTGAAAGCGGCGATCACGTCCTTATAAAGGGGTTCACCTTCCGAGCCTGGCTCTTTGGTTCTGTCCATCACTGCGACCGATTTGACGGTTTTCGGAACCACAGATATGAAATCTTCTTCTGAAAAAGGCCTGTATAGCCGGACTTTTACGAGTCCGGTTTTTTCTCCGGCAGTTTTGTTCAGATAATTCACGGTTTCCTCAACCGTATCCGCGCCTGAAGCCATGATTACGATAATTCTATCAGCGTCAGCGGGTCCTACATAATCAAACAGGGAGTATTTCCTGCCTGTCAGGGAGGCGAATTTCCGCATGGTTTCCTTCACCATTACTGGAACGGCCGCGTAGTACTTGTTCACCGTTTCCCTGCCTTGGAAAAACACGTCCGGATTCTGCGCGGTTCCTTTTAAAACAGGATATTCCGGATTTAACGCCCTTTTCTTGTGCTCTGTAATCGCCCGTTCATCCAGCATCTGTTTCATTATTTCAAAAGGAATGAGTTCCGCCATGTTTAATTCATGGGAAGTTCTGAAACCGTCAAAAAAATGAAGAAACGGCACCCTGGTTCTGAGACTTGCTGACTGGGCAATGAGGGCGAAATCCATGCATTCCTGCGGATTTGCAGAGGCAATCATTCCCCAGCCGGTCTGCCTTATGCACATCACGTCGGAATGGTCTCCGAAAATAGAAAGAGCGTGCGTTGCAACCGCCCTTGCCGAAACGTGAAAAACAGTCGGGGTGAGTTCTCCGGCTATTTTGAACATGTCCGGAATCATCAGAAGAAGACCCTGGGAAGCGGTAAAGGTCGTGGCAAGGGCTCCGCCGCTCAAAGCTCCGTGAATCGCGCCGGCTGCTCCGCCCTCGGACTGCATTTCAATTACGGTCGGAATGCTCCCCCATACGTTCTTTTCGGCCTGGACGGATTTTAAATCAGCCAGTTCGCCCATTACTGAAGACGGGGTTATAGGGTAAATGGCTATCACCTCGTTTATGGCGTGCGCCGTATAAGCCGCCGCTGTGTTTCCGTCCAAAGCTTGCATGTTTTTCGGCATAAATCCTCCGGTGTAAATATACCTCATTTTACTAATTTAATGACTCTCTTGGCTACAAATTCCGGTATAATTTACTGCGAACTTGTCAACCCTTCATATTTTTATTATCCTTAATACTGAGCTTTGCAGAAATAATGGGCACGTTGGAGGCTCAGATTTGGATTGGATGCAAGGCGCGACGAATGAGCATAGCGTTCGCTATGTGAGTGAGGAGCAACGCAGCAGACGGCCGAATATGAGCCTCCCCTTTCCCGCAGGGAAAAGGGGCTGGCCGCTTTTCGGCTTAGAGTGCGTCACTCGTCGCTTACATAACCCAAGTTATGCGCGCTCCTCGTTCCTTG
>JACQWV010000041.1 GCA_016209085.1 Elusimicrobiota bacterium | reverse complement strand
GCGCATGATATACGCTCGCCTTTGGTAGCTCTGGACGCGGCACTGAAAAACACTGCGTATCTTCCGGAAAAACAGCGTATTATAGTGCGGCACGCGGTCAACCGCATCCGTGACATAGCCAATAACTTGCTTGAAAAAAACAGACAGCAAATTAAAACAGCACCAGCTGCCGGAATTTCCACTGATGAATCTCCAACCAGCGGTAATCATGTCACCAGCGAGCATTTGGAAGTTAGTTTGCTCTCAAGCCTTATAGACCCAGTTATCACTGAAAAACGCCTGCAATTTGAATCAAAGTCTGGAATTACCCCACCACCTGCTTCGGGACAGGAATGGCCCGCCAGTGTCGGGCAAGTGGGTGGTGGGGTTAACATTGATTTTGAATTAACGAGGCAATCCTATGGGCTGTTTGCTAAAATCCAGCCGGTAGAATTCAGGCGCATAATATCAAATCTGGTCAACAATGCCGTCGAATCGTTAGGAGATAACGGCGCGGTTAATGTGGGGTTGGTCTGTGAAGACGGGAACATTATTTTAACCATAACCGATACCGGCAAAGGCATACCTCCTGAAATATTGGCGAAGTTAGGAACTCGCGGTGAGACGCATGGCAAAGCCGGCGGATCCGGCCTTGGGCTGTTTCATGCCAGGACTACGGCAGAAAGATGGGGCGGTAGTTTGGAAATAAAATCTGAGCTCAGTAAAGGAACGAGTGTAACTGTAAAATTGCCAGCAGCCGAGCCTCCCGCATGGTTTGTTTCAAATCTTGAATTGCCTTCCGGTAAAGTCGTTGTGGTTTTGGATGATGATGAAACCATACATCAGGTCTGGCAGGGCCGGTTTGTTTCTGCACGGGTTAAGGAACATGATATTGAAATAATCCATTTCAGCAAACCGGATAAATTGCGCGAATGGGTTAAGAATAACCCGGCAAAATCTGAAAACGCGATTTATCTTTTTGACTATGAATTACTGGGCTATAAAGAAACAGGCTTAAGCCTGGCTGAAGAACTTGGTCTCTGCGATAAAACGATATTAATTAGCAGCCGCTGCGAAGAGAAGCGGATAATTGAAGAATGCAAACGCCTTAAAATACCCAGGATTCCCAAAGGTCTGGCTGATTTTGTTCCTATACAGATAGGTGATAGTAAAAAACAAAAAGACAGTCACGGGAAACGTAAGTATTCAGTCAACGCCGTTGGTGTAGGGGCCGGATTCATCCGACCCGCATATTTTTCGGGCTCAATGAATTGAGCCCCTACATTTTTGCCTGACATAACGGCGTTCAGTGAGGATTTACCGGGAAACTTTCTATTTCTTCACCTCTATCCACAAACCACTCGCCACTAACCACTTGCCACTATCCACCAGCCACTGCTGTCCTGATAGACGACGACGCTCTTGTTCGCATGAACTGGGAAATATCTGCCGAGACCGCTGGTATAAATTTGAAAGCGTTTAAAGACCCGGCTGCATTTTTAGCAAACCTTGAAACATTCCCCAAAGACACGCCTATTTACATAGATTCTGAACTTGGTGAAGATATAAAAGGCGAGGATATAGCCGTAGACTTAAAAGAAAAAGGGTTTACAAATATCTGCCTTACCACCGGCCATCCGCCTGAGAGATTTTCCCATCTGTCCTGGTTGAAAGTGATCGGCAAGGAATCGCCGTGGATAGATTAGGTTTTCTGTAACGCTGATTCCAACTCTGTTAAAAGATTTACGATATCCTGTGCCGTCTCCCGCATAAGCACGATTTTTTCGCGTTTTTTTCCGTCCGGGCATTTCTGCAAGAGTTCCGCGGCTTCTTTGAGGCTGGCGGTTTTGGATTTTATGGTGTGATGAATTTTGTTTGTGTCAGACATGGGTCTTTCCTTTTTCTGTTTGTTGCGATTTTCCCAGCACAGAATACAATAGGCGTTTTGAGATTTTAAGCTGCTTGAGGACAGCGGTCTTTTTCCCATGGTTTTCATGTAAATTGTGTCTGATAATTTCGGATTTAAAGTTATCAATAACTCCGGCAAGCCCGTATTTAATCGCATAATCATATTGCGCCTGAGTAAAGGTTAACATCTCCGGGGCAGCAGACTGTGTTATATGCCGCTGCACGATATCAAGCGTTATCTGCCCATCCGCTCCTGCCGTTACAATGTCAACAAAGCGTTTGAGCTCGCGTGTGTTGCCCGGCCAGCTATGAGCCAGCAGATATTCTTTCGCCGCTGGTTCAAATGCGAGTTGCTTGACGTTCTTTGTGAAAGCATGGATAAGCGGGAAAATATCGCATTTCCTTTGCGCCAGGGGTTTTAGCGTTATTGTTATGCCGTGCACCCGCTGAAAGAAATCAAACCGCAGTTTTCCTTCGGTTAACAGCTTCTGCATATCCTCTAATGTAGCGCTGATGACGCGGAAATCAGAATACTCCGGTTTATCCGCGCCGAGGGGGTAAAACGACTTTTCTTCAATGGCCTTGAGGAGTTTTGTCTGCATACTGTGGCTCATGGCGCCGATCTCGTCTAAAAACAGCGTGCCTTTGTCGGCCTGTGATAATTTGCCTTTGCGGGTTTCTTTTGCGTCCGTGAACGCGCCCTTTTTATAACCGAACAGCTCAGCCTCCAACAGGTCTTCGGTGTATGCCGCACAATTTATGGCCGTAAATTCTCCGGTGCGGCCGGAATGTTCGTGCAGCAGCTTAGCCAGAGTGGTTTTGCCGGTCCCGGATGGTCCGAGTATCAGTATCGGCAGGTTAGCGGGCGCGTATTTCAAGGCTTCGGTTATCATTGATCGCGTGGACGGGTCGTTGGTAATAAACTTGTTAGCGAAAATGTTTTGCGCTTTTTTGCCAGTATTGCCTTGTAAATAACGGGCGATAATAGCCGTCACATTGGATTTCTCATTGCCCTTAACATAAAACTCTTTACAACCGAGCGCATAGGCACGGCTGATGGTTTCTTCCGTGTCGTAACTGGACATGACCACGGAATATATCCCTTTTGAAACAGCTATCGGGATAAGCTTTAAGCCGGAGTAATCGTCATCCTTGCCCAGCAGGAGATCTATAAAACAAAGGTCGTAATGCCCTGTTTTAATCTTGCGTTCAGCGGAGGCTTTGTCTCCTGCAAAATCCACAGACTGGCCGGCAAGATTATCGGCCAAGATATCGCACGCCAATTTATCATCATCTATAACCAGAATCTTTAGTTTGTCCATGAACAGATTCCCCCGTGCGTTGATGTTTGTTAACAAGATTGTAGCAAAATGGCCGCAACATCTGAAATAAAAGTTTCATGTGAGACTAAAAAACACACCTGAAATTTTCGGAGGTTACTGCTACCTACCCAAAAAACTCAGGCGCATTTTTTTATACGGCTGTTTGTCAATGAAAGTTATAGGCAACTGAGTTTTTTGGGTTATGGGGCAAACTTATAACCGTGGCCGGTTAAGCTGATAAAGTGTTTTGCTATCCGGGGGCCTAATTTCTTTCTCAGGCTGGACATGTGGACTTCAATGGTATGCGGATCATTGTAATCCGCCGGGTCGTATCCCCACACTGTTTCAAGAAGATAAGGGATGCTTAAAACTTTTCCTTCTTTTGTCATGAGAATGACCAGCAGGTCAAACTCTTTTCTGGTCAGGTTGATTGTTTTGCCCTGTATCTTCACGGCGCGGCCTGACGGATCTATCGTAATGTTAAGTTTTGAAATCCGCTCCGATTTCTGGCGGGGAACGTCGTATCTCCTTAAAACAGCGTTTGCTTTTGCAAGGAGTATCGGAAATGAAAACGGCTTTATCAGGTAATCGTCCGCGCCCCTTTCATATCCCTTTATTATGTCCCCTTCCCCTAGTTTCTTTCCTGAGACGATTATCACCGGGATATCGGAAGTCTCTGAATTTTCTTTCACGGCTTTACATAGACTGAAGCCGTCAAGCCCCGGCATCTCGGCATCCGTGATTATTAAATCCGGTTTTGAGTCTTTTGCCAGCAAAAGAGCTTCGGACGGATTCTCGGTAAAAATGACCTGGAAATCATGATTTTCCAAATAACGCCTCGTTATCTGGAGCATGCTCTTGTCGTCGTCAACTATCAGGGCTTTGTGCCGCATTTATGCTGTGCTTTATGCCTGATTTCTGAAGTCTTTGCGTTATTTTTGAAGCGCGCAGAACGGCTTTTTTGATTTCTTCTATGGCCAGCCGCATCCGGCCTTTTTTTCCTGCTGTTTCAAGCATCAGGGTCGCGTATCCGTCTATAGCGCTTAATATGTTGTTAAAATCGTGAGCCACTCCGTTGGCGAGTTTGTTTACGGCTTTCACCGCTCTTGCATGAATCAATTCGGCTTCAAGTTTTTTGAATTCGGTTACATCCCTGGCGATTCCAAGCATTCCGGTTATCCTGCCCCTTGAATCCCTTAAAGGCGTTTTTACCGCGTTCATTATTTTCAGCCCCGAAGCAGTTTCCAGTTGATGGTCAAGAAAAAGAGTTTCTCCTTTTTCCATCACGGTCTTATTGCGCTCTATTAGTTTCTCGGCCGTCTTCCGGGGGAAGATGTCCCAGTCTGTTTTTCCCTGCATTTGTTTCGGAGTCATGGCAAACAACTCCGCGCATGCCTTGTTTACTTTTATAAAAACCCCGTTTGTGTCTTTTATGAAAATGGCATCCTTTGCCGTATCAAAAAATTTCCTGAGCATTTCTTCGTTCGCCCTCAATCTGGCGTCAAGATTGCGCTGTTCAGTCATGTCCCGTATCACGCCTGACACAAGGCGCGGTTTGCCCCCGCGATTGATGATTCCGCTTTTTTGTTCCGCTATAAAATAGTCGCCGTTTTTTTTGCGTATTCTGAAACGGAACATTTTGGACGTTTTGCCGGTCCTGAAAGCTTTTTTTACCGCTTTTATCGTCCGTTGAACGTCCTCGGGGTGAGTAAACATGGCGGCAGGTTTTCCCAGTATTTCCTCGGGGTCATACCCGTAATTACGGGCATGGTCGCTTATAAACGTAATTATGCCTTTGTCGTTTATGGTATAGATTATGTCTTTTGAGGCGTTTATTATTGCCCGGAGCTTCTCCTCGCCTTCCCTGACTTTTTCTTCGGCGAATTTCCTGTGAACCGCCATAGCGTAGAAATCCGGGGTCCCGGAAGAGCGCGGGTCGTCCTGAGCGTTATTTGTCAGAATAATCTTTTTGTTGTTTAAAGCCCAGCCCCATAGACCCGTGAATTTTTTAAACACGATTGATTTGTCCTCAACTTTGCATTTCTTCCATGCGTCGCGCGTCAGCGTCGGAGCTATCAACCAGCCTGTTTCGGGGTCTATGTAAGCTACAAAACCGTATCTGCTTTGCGTGAGTTTTTTGGCCTGGTTCAGAACCAATTCGGAAATGTCGTCAATGGACAGGGACTCATGGGATAAATAACATCTTGAAAGTTCGGCGATTGCGGCATTCGCATTTTTTTGAAAAGCATAACCGCCGTTTTGTCTGGGCATGGCTTTTACTGGATAAGTTGTAACGCTCATATTGTCGGGGCAAATTTATATCCGTGCCCGGTTATTTTTACAATGCGCTGGCCGATTTTCAGGCCTAATTTTTTTCTGAGATTTGATGTATGCGCTTCTATCGTATGAGGATTGTTGTACGCAGCCGGGTCATAACCCCATACTGTTTCAAGAAGATACGGCACGCTGAGCACCTTTCCTTCCCTGGATATCAGCAGGAGCAACAGGTCAAATTCTTTTCTGGTCATCTTGATCATTTTCTTGTTTATGCTTACGGTTCTTTCTTCAGGGTCTATTTCCATGCCCAGTCTGGAAATTTTTCCGCTCCGCTCCAGGCAGGAATCATAGCGCTTTAATACCGCTTTGATTTTGGCCAGCAGGAGAGGGAAAGAAAATGGCTTGATTATGTAATCGTCCGCGCCGGTGTCATAGCCTTCAAGCACCTCTTTCTCGGAGATTCGTTTCCCCGACATTATTATGACCGGGATTCTGGAAACGGCGGATGTTTTTTTTATGGATTTGCAGAAATCAAAGCCGTCAACCTTGGGCATTTCCGCATCGGTAAGAACGATATCAGGTTTTATTTTTTTGATTGATTCCAGGGCCTCTATCGCATTGTCTGAAAAACAAACCTTGAAATTATGATTTTCCAGATACGTGCGTATCACTTTTAATATGGTTTTGTCGTCGTCAACCACGAAGATCCTGCAGGACATAAATCCCCCGGTCGTCATTTCAATGTTCTCCCCTGTTATTGCCTAATCTTTATAATATATTACAATATTAAAAAAGACGGCGCAAAAACAATGAAAGACATCAGATATTTAAAAGGCGTGGGTCCGAAAAGAGCCGGAATACTTGCAAAAATTGGAATCAGCCGCATTGATGATTTGTTTTTTTATTTCCCGAGAAAATGGGAGGACAGAAAATTAATAAAAACCCGGATTCCTCCGGGTTTTGCTTTTCTTGAACCTTCTGTTGTTTTCCGCGGAAAGGTGGTTTCCATAAAAGACGTCTATACCTCCACAAACCTGAGAATTTTCAGAGCTGTGCTGGCGGCTGGAGACGCGGAAATTGAGGCTCTCTGGTATAAAAGGCACAATCCTCGGTACGATGTCTTTGCAGGCATAAGAAAATTAGTCGCGCCCGGAGCTGAAATCTGGATAACAGGCAGGCCCGACGACCCGCTTTTCAACACTAAAATAAGCGTTGAGGAATTCTACTCCTGCGCCGATACCGAGGCTCAGGCCCTTCACATCAACAGAATCGTCCCTGTTTATCCGATCACGGAAGGCATCTCTTCCAAATTTATGAGAAAGGCGATTTCAGAAGCGATTGCCGAGAGAGGGGAAGCTGTTCCGGAAATTCTGCCCATGTCTCTTGCAGCCGGAAGAGGATTGATGACCCGGCAGCAGGCTCTCACGGCAATTCACTTTCCTGAATCTTATTTTGAGCTTCTTGAGGCGAGGAAAAGATTCATTTATGAAGAATTGTTTCTGATGTGCGTGGCATGGGCGATAAAAAGGAAACAAACCAAGCGCATCCGGAAGGGTTATTCATACGAAATCAGAAAAAACCTTTTGACGCCTTTTAAGGAAAACCTCAAATTTGAGTTCACGCTTTCCCAGAAGCGCGCCATAAACCGCATATTTTCGGACATGCAGGCTCCGTCGCCCATGGCCAGGCTTCTGGAAGGAGAAGTGGGTTCCGGGAAGACGGTCGTCGCCATGTGCGCTCTTCTCCTTGCGGTTGAAAACGGATACCAGGGCGCGTTCATGGCTCCGACTGAAATTCTGGCAGAACAGCATTTTATAACTTTTGAAAAATTTCTGAAAAACATGAACGTAAAATTCGCTCTGCTTACTTCAAGAATCAGGAGCGAGGAGAGAATAAACATTATTGAAAAAGTTTCAAAAGGAGGAATAGACATTCTGATAGGAACCCACGCCGTCATCCAGGACGAGGTTGAGTTCAGAAACCTGCGCATGATAGTGATAGACGAACAGCACAGGTTCGGAGTAAGACAGCGAGCGGCTTTGAGGCAGAAAGGGGAGCAGGCGGATCTTCTCATAATGACCGCGACTCCCATACCGAGGACTCTTTTCCTGGCGCTTTACGGAGACCTTGATTTGTCGGTTTTAAACGAAATGCCTCCGGGCAGAACTCCCGTCAAAACAATAATGGCTGAAGAGGAATATGCTTTCGCGCAAGTTCTGAAAGAAGTTTCCGGCGGGAGGCAGGCTTATGCGGTTTATCCCGTGATAGAGGAAGGAGATTTAAAAGGGTTGAAATCCGTGAAAAAGGAGTTTGAAAGATTAAAAAAGATTTTTAAAGGTTTTAAACTGGACATGATTCACGGGCAGATGCCGGGAAAAGAGAAGAAAAGAATAATGGAGGATTTCGCAAACCGCAAAACGGACATTCTGGTGTCCACATCCGTCATAGAAGTCGGCATAGACGTTCCGAACGCGACCGTAATGGTTGTAAACAACGCCGAACAATTCGGACTGGCAAGCCTTCATCAGCTGAGGGGCAGGGTGGGCAGAGGCAATATTGAATCAAAATGTTTTCTGGTGGCTGATTTGAAGACGCCTGAAGCAAGACAAAGAATTGAAGTTATATGCTCAATTTCCAGCGGGTTTGAGTTAAGCGAAAAGGATATATACATGAGGGGGGCCGGAGACATACTCGGCATGAGACAGCACGGAGACATGGAGCTTAAAATAGCGGACATATTCGCCGACGCATCTGTTCTGAGGCTTGCGATTGAAGACAGAAACGCGATTTTAAAAACGGATCCCCGCCTTTTAAAACCAGAACACAGTGAGCTCAGGAAAAAACTTTTTGAATTGTATTCAGAGAAGTGGAATATAATTGACCTATCATAATACAAAAGGTAACAGGTACCTTTTTCCAGGTACCTTTTTCTATCAACGCAGTTGTTTTTGCAAGTGTTTAAGGTCAAAACGGTGCAGTTCAGCAGGATTTTCGGTAACTACCCATAAAAGAGACTCTTCAGCGGCAAAACCTGCAATCCTTGAACCGGCAGACAGCCATGAACTCAACTCTATGGAGTCAACTTTATTGAGGCTGGGTCCCGCCCGGTATCTTATGATTTTGCCGCCGGCCGGCTCCGGAATCCACAAAATATCCCCGGAAACGTAAAAATCGGACGGCATAATGCCCGGCAACGCGTACTGTTTAATCAGGTCCAGAGAACTCCCTGCCGCGTATTTTGAAATAGTCGCTGTTTTGGAGTCTCCTATCCATAAAAAGCCGCTGTCCCAGCATAGGCCGCCGGGATTATGTCCGGGGTTCGTAAATTTTCTGCGCACGGAATAATCAGAATTCATGTCATGCTGATAAACATTGACTCCGTCTGAGCTCCAGATATGGTCGTCTCCGAAAGACAGGCCGGTCGGATTCTGGTTGGGAAATTTTTTTACGGATTTAATGCCGCCGTTTTCCTGATAGATGGTAAAAATCAGCTGTCTTTGAGGGTCTATTGAGAAGACATAAGGGTATTTTACCGCCAGACCCGCGGTGCGGGAATAAGACAGGGGAAAAACCCTGTGGAATTTTTCCGCGGAATTTCTCTGATGCCATATAACGGCGGCGGCAACTGCCGTGACGATAAGAATTAAACCCGTAATTTTCCAAAATCCGGAAATAGAGGCGGGGGCTTGAGGCTTACCCATACGAGTATCCGTCAATAAATGAAGAGCGATCGGTTTGGTTTCCGAGTCGGGAATGTTATGAACTGATTCAGGGTCTTTTGGCGGCTTGTTCGCTTCCAGATGTTGCGACGGGAGGCCCCCCGCCGCAACTCCGGAGGGCAGGCGGGCTATTTCAAGAGATATTTTATCCCAAACTTTCTGGAATGAAACGTTTTCTTTTTTTATTTTTAGATTTATATCCTCGTCAAAAGAATTAATCTTCTCTAAAAGAGCGGTTAATTCATCCGTATCGCCGCCGTCAAGTCTGCCGGAACAGCCGCTCTGCGAACTGCCGGGCAGCCTGCCGGAGGCATGTATTCTAATTGTTGATATTTTGTCCGAGTATTCCCTCAAGATTTTCTTCAGCAGAGAAAGATGCTCCTCGTCATTGTGTGTCGCCATGATGGTCTTTTGTCTTCGGCTGATACTGCTTGGTTAGTTCGGCTATTTCCTTCCTGAGATTTTCTTTGAGTTTTTCCAGTTCCTCCATCTTCCTGCCGTACTCGCGCTCGCGTTCCCTGAGAGAATTCTCCCTGTTCTGGAATTCAACCTGAATCTGTTTCTGCGTTTCCATCAATTCCGCTTCTTTCTGTAGATGAAGTTTGCGGGTTTCCTCGGCAGACTGTTTCATTTCTTCCATGAGGCTCCTGTATCTCTGCTCAAGCTCGGTCTCCCGCTGTTTAAACTCTGTTTCAAGAGTCTGCTGGCGCTGTTTCCAGAAGAACTCGCGCTCGTGCTCTTTGGCATTCATCTCGGCTATGAATTCTTCCATGTGAGCGGCCCGCTGGGAATCTTTCTGAGCTTCAATTTTCAGATATCTTTCCTGAAATCCGGCATTCTCCTCTTCTTTGGCTTCCAGTTCTTTCATAAGGGATTCAATCCTGACCTTTGACTTGTTCAGTTCCCTTTCAAACCCGGCCCGTTCGTTTTCGGCGAGACTTACTTTCTCCTCGATTTCCGCGATGCGCTTGTCGCACTCGTGCCTGACGGCTGCTTCCTGCATTCCAAGTTCCTGGCGCAGGGAAGTTATGATTTCTTCGGCGCGTCTGAAGCCGATTTTTATTTCATTGACGACCGCCTGCAAAGCAACGGCGCTTACTCTGTCCTCGTCCCAGACTTTCTGGCAGACTTTGTCAAGTTTTTCCCACAAATCGTCCAGATTTACGTCACAATCTTTTTTTGTCATAACGTCTTTCCTGTGTTTTTTATTTTAGTCAATTCATTGACTTCTTTTCTCATTTTTTCTTTGAATTCGTCTATGTCTTTGCGTTTGCGCGCATACTCGTCTTCCATATCTACCAGACGCCTCTCCAGATAGAGTTCTTTTTCCCCTAAAGATTTTTCCAGGATTTTGCATTTATTCTCCCTTATTTCAAGATCCTTATAAAGGTTTTCAATTTCCGCCGCTTTGTTCTCCCAGTCTTTAAGGCGGGACATGCACGCTTCTTTTTCAAGTTCAATGAGTCTGGTTTTGTTTTCAGCCGCATTTTTTTCTTCAAGCATCCGCGTGAGGGCTTCTCTAGCATCCATGCCGCCGGGTATCTTTGAAATAATCGCCAGAAATTCTTTTCTTGCGTTTTCAATCTCTGCGGCTTTGCGCTCCCACTCGTTTAATCTGGAAGACAGGGCTTCTTTTTCAAGTTCAATAAGACAGGTCTTGTTTTCTACCGTTTCTTTTTCCTTCTGCGCGGCCAGGAGGGCCTGCTTGGAGTCCGCAGCTTGTTTTTTGGCCTCGGAAAGCTGGGACATCAGAGAAAGAAAATCTTTTCTTGCGTTTTCTATTTCGGCTGATTTGCGTTCCCATTCGTTAAGCCTGGAAACGACGGATTGTTTTGCAATCTCGGCGGAGCGGTTTTTTTCAAGCGCCTCAGACAGGGATTTTTCGGTTTTGGAAAGCCCGGCTTCCGCTTCCAGCGCCCTGCGCCGCCAGTCATTCAACTCTTCCAGCGCCGCGTCAAGTTTGTTTTTAATGCCGGAAATCTCGTTTTCCGCTTCTAATCGGATTTTTTCATTGTCGTTGGCATAGCCTCCGACACCTGTGGGTCGGGTGGCATAGCGCCCGACACTTGATGAGCCAGAGGCTCGTTGTTCCGCCGCGGTGCGGCTGTTCCGCAGGTTTTGTTCTTTTTCAGCGGAATTCATTTGTTCAATGGCCAGGCGAAGAGCGGCGCGCATGGCCTCAATATCCTGAATCATTTCAAGGCTTTTTAGGTCAATATAGGGTTTTTTGTCAGAGTCTTCCATAAACAGCGAATAGAGATTAAGTGAGTAAGTGATTTAGCGATTTAATCCAGATTTTTTGTGCAGTCTTTCGCTTATGCTTAATCACTCAATTTTTCAATCACTTAATCACTTCTTTAAATTATAACGCTTTCATTATACAAAAAAACGTATTATTCGGCTTCTTTAAAACAGTAGCCCATTTTTGAAACGGTTTCAATTAATTTTCCGTGTCTTTTGCCCAAAAACCTGCGGAGCCGGCTTACTGCGGCGTCTACAGAGCGCGTATCAACCTGGCCGCCGATGTCCCAGACGGTATTCAGCAGATAAGGACGCGTCAGCACCCGGCCCGCTTTGCGCATTAGAATTTTCAGAAGTTCAAATTCCAGCGGAGGCAGCCTGAGTCTTTTTCCGTTAACCACGCAGCGCCGCTGGCTCGGGTCTATGCTTATCCCGGAGATAGACAGGGTTTCTCCCCGGTCTTCCATGCTTTCCTGTCTCCTGCGCATAACGGCCCTGATGCGGGCGCCTAACTCCCGTGGGTCATAAGGCGCAGCCATGTAATCGTCAACTCCTAAATTGAAAGCTTCTGCCACGGATCCTTCAGTCCTGGTATTGGATAAAAAGATTACGGGCAGAAGTTTTCCCAGTTCCATTTCGCGCACGATTCTCAATAAAGTAAAACCGGGCATATCAGGCAAATCGGATTCCAGCACGGCTAAATCAAACAACCTGACGCGCAAATGAGACAATGCCTGTTCGGCAGAATTGCATATCTCAAGCCTGAATTCTTCTTTGAGTCCCGCAGCCAAGAGGGCTTTTGTTTTGTCAGCGCCTGCAATTATAAGTAAAGAATAAGGCATAAAACGACAGTAACCGGTAAACGGCAGTAACCAGTAACCAAGTAACCAGTAGCGGTAGAGCGAAGCTCTGCAAAATAAGGCAAAGCTGCGCTTTGCAGAGACTTAATATGTCATATAAATGTTACAAAATAATTACATTTTAGTCAAATTTTAGTCAAATAAAACCGCTATATTATTATTGAAAATTATAATAAGGAGGATAGATTATGTATCGCATTCTGATAATAGAAGATGACGCCATCATCCGCCAGACGCTGGACAAAATTTTAAGACCTGAAAATTATGAATTATTTTTTTCTTTTAACGCCTCCGACGGTCTGGCTTCCTGTCTAAGGCATAAACCCGATATCATTCTGCTTGACGTAAATCTTCCAGACGCGAACGGCATAGATTTTTGCCGCAAAATAAAAATAGAGGAGAAAATACGGCATATTCCGGTTCTGATTGTCACGGGCGAAGCCGTTGACGTGGAGCGCCGGATGGAGGGTTTGGAGGCAGGAGCGGATGATTACATTCTCAAGCCTTTTGATTATAAAGAACTTGTGTTTCGCATAAAAAGAATTCTGAAACAGATTTAGTAAGCAGTAAAGTGTAAAGGGTAAAGAGTTATGAGACCTCATAAAAAATTGCGAGTGTGGAAAAAATTAATATATTTTTTGTTCTTTACGCTTTACTCTTTACCCTTCACGATTTGTGCTGCGCAGGCTGGGCAGAAATTAACCGGCGCTTCTCTCATGGTCAGCCGCAATGTTTATGATTCCGCAGGAGGCAGGGCCGGCTCCGGCAGCATAAACCTGAATTCCGCATTGGGAGAAGCGGCAATAAGCTCCTTCTCCGGAACCGGTTTTCGGCTTTATCCCGGATACATTAAATTAGCATCACAGCCCGGAAGCGTTGTTTCTATTGCCGCCGTAACAAAATCCACAGGAGCTTTGAGGGTGTCATGGAATTCCCCGGGTTCCAACGGTTTTGAGGGCGACATAATCAACGGCTATTACCGCGTGGATTATTCTTCGGACCCGGCTCATGTATTTAATCCTTCTGTTTATAAGATGGAATTTTCAACCTCAACCGACGCCAGCCGGCCTCAGTTCCTGGACATCGGGGGGCTTGAGCCGAACACAACCTACTACGCCAAAATTTACATAAGCGATTCGCA
Organism: Elusimicrobiota bacterium; assembly: GCA_016209085.1. Lineage (GTDB taxonomy): Bacteria > Elusimicrobiota > Elusimicrobia > Elusimicrobiales > UBA9959 > JACQWV01. Next base: position 10,219 of record JACQWV010000041.1, on the reverse strand, counting down.
AAAATTTTTCTCTGAAGATTCCACGCGCTCGGATGAATCCACTCTGGCTAACTTTCCGGTGAATCCGATTTTTTCAGGCGTGGCCGCATGCAGCGCCACGATTACGTGGGCTCTCCCCCTGGGCGGTTCGGAAGGTTATGCAATGGAGGCTTCCAGCACCGATTTCGGCGCCCTGTATCCCGGCGGAGAAATAAAAACAGTATCCACGCCTGACGGCCTCAGACTGGATTTAACTTTAAACGGCCTGGCGCCCGCAACCACTTATTTTTTCAAGGTGGCCAGCCTTAACTGGCATGGAGACAAAAATATTGTAACCGTCATATCCACTGTTACGCGGCCGGGAGTCTGCGACGCGCAGTGTCTGGCGAATCTGGCGGCTTCAGGCAATGCATGGAACCGCATGGTAAATCTTACCTGGGATAATCCGTCCAACCCGGCTCCGCAGGGAGTGCTTATAGTATTAAGCACCAACTCATCTGCTCCAGGCATTGCCGACTATTCTAATTATATTCCCGGACAAACACTGGCGGATAATTCTCTGGTTAAATCAACATCAACTCTCTACGGTTTTGGCGATTCAGGGCTGACTATGGATACCACTTATTTCTATCATCTCTTCGCCCAGTATGAAGGCCTGATTTATTCCGTCAGCGTGTCAACTTACGTTTTTCTGGACCTGCCGCCAATGGCGCCGGCAGGCCTGACGAGCAGTCTGAGCGTGGACAGAAGCAGCATCACAATCAGCTGGAAATCCGTCGCAACCAACAGGGACGGCTCAATGTTTTTCTCAACCGCTGTTCCGCAAAACTTTGAACTGACTCAATACAGGATAGACAGAGCCACGTCTGTTTTGAACGCAAACTGGGTGACAATCGCGACTGTGCCGATTACGGAGCAGGCTTTCACGGACACTATACCGGACCCGAATCAGGTTTTCCTTTACAGAATTTCAGCAAATGATTCCATTGGAACTGCCGATGCATGCATGGCAGTTGACACTAACAGGAATCTTTATGCTTTTGCGTCGGATAAAGTCACGAGGCTCAAAATATCCCCGGAACTCTCGGCCGAATTGTTGAGCGGTTCCGGTCCGGAACAAGCGGACGTGGTGATTTGCGCGGTTGATGAAGCGCCGGCGCCGGCTGATAAAATATTCGCTTCAGTGCGGTTTAATGCCCTAAAAATTCCGGGAAACCAGACATTAAACAGATTCCAGTTTTCCAGGCCTGAGATTGACGTGGTTTTAAAATATGAAGTTGTCGGAGGCAAAGTAGCGCCGGCAGGCATGTCCCTGCCCCCGAGCAGGGACATGCCTTACAGCCACAGCAATATTTATGCCTCCGCGGCGCCGTCCAGTCTTGCAATGTACTGGAACAATACCGAAAAGTACGTGAAACTTTTCGGCAGGGTGGACGCGCAAAATCAGACGGTTTCCATTCAAAGCGCAATGACCGGAAGCTACCAGATACGTTCTCTTCTCAGGGAAAGCGGAGTGAGTTTTGACGTTTCAGGCTTGAGCAATAAAATAATCACTCCGAACGGAGACGGTTTAAACGACACGGCCGTATTTACCTTTGACAACCCGAAGGATTCGGCGTTTTCGGGGAAAATTTTTGACATTGAAGGGGCGTTCGTGGCCGACATGTTGCAGGGTCCCATATCCAACAGCCTGCAATGGGACGGGAAACGGGACGGCGCCAAAGTGCAGGGCGGAGTTTACGTGTATCAGATACGCGCTGAAGACAAAGCGTTTAACGGCACGCTGATGGTGATTAGATAGGGTGTAGGGTAGAGGGTGTAAAGTTTAGAGTGTAGAGAAAAATGCAAATTTATGGAGACTCTGTTGAGAGAAAAAAACCTTAATGTAGTTGCCGAGCTTGCTCGGCAAAACAATAGCAAAGCAATCCCTGCTTACGCAGGGATGCAACTACGCAAATTTGCTGAAACTTTAATGGTTTCTTTCCTTATCACCTTATCACCCTATCACCTTATCACCTCGCCTTCCTATGCAGCATTTACCGATACCGGAGCAGGGGCAAGAGCGCCAGGCATGGGAAATGCGTTCGCGGCGATTGCGGACGATGTCTACGCCATTTACTACAATCCAGCTGGTCTGGCGCTCATCAGCCGTCAGGAACTGGCAACGTCTTACACAAGACATTTAATGGGTTTGTCGGACGGCTCAAATCTGGGCACGTCTTTCATCGGTTTTGTTCATCCCCTTAAAGAAGGCCAGGGCGGCGTAGGCATAAGCTGGCAGCAGTTTAATCTTGACGGCAGTTTATATCAGGAGCAGGCACTTGCTATTTCCTACGGAAACATTTTGTTAAAAGACTTGTGGCTTGGAGATTTATACGCGGGTGTCAATTTAAAAAATCTGCGCCGCTCTTTCGGAAAAACCGCTGAAGCCGACAATGCGCTCAGCGGGTTGATGGCGACGGGACAGGCCGATCCTGTTTTAACCGGGAAGCGCAGCGTGAACACTCCGGACGTGGATATAGGATTTCTTTACAGAATGCAGAAACATTATTCAGCGGGTCTTTCAGTCATGCATTTAACCCAGCCGGATATGTCTTTCAGTTCAGCTGATTCTGATGCGCTTCCTTTAAATATAAAATTCGGCCTTAATTACCGCAGTCTCCTGTCCAACGTGGCGGTTCAATATGAAACGCGGAAATCTCCGATACAGGAGCAGGACCATAGATTGACGCTCGGCGCGGAGCGGTGGTTCCCGTGGCTGCTGGTCGGGAACGTGGGAGGCCGCGCGGCATTAAGCATGGGCAGCCGGGATTTCAAACAGGTAACTGCGGGGCTTTCGTACCAGAACCGCCGTTTTGCGGTTGACTACGGGTTTTCTCTGCCGCTCAATTCAATAGTTTCCATTGCAGGAACGCACCGCCTGAGTTTTTCCGTCCGTTTCGGCAGGTTCCAGGAGCCGGAGGAATCGGTGGAATTAATTCTGGAAGCCATGCGCAAACTTAAAACCGGCCAGCCGCAATCCTCTGATTTGATGCCGGACCGGCAGGAAATTTCACAATCCCGGAAAAAGCTTGTTGAAGAATATTTAGCCCAAACAAAATCATTGCAAAGAGAAGCCAAATATCAGGAGGCTTTTAACGCTTTAGGCAAAGCCTTGTCAATAAACCCCCGGGACGCGGGAATGTTGAGAAATTTCAGCAGATTAAATCTCGTCGCAACAACGATTAAGTCTCTTCCTGAATACAAAACAGATGTTGTTCAGTCTGCATGGCATCAGGGAATTCTGGCTTATTTGTCGTATGACGACGCTTCAGCCGTAGAAAAAGTATCCGACGCTCTTAATCTTAAACCGGATTCAAGGGAAATTGATTCTTTCCTGACGCAGATGGAATTGTCCACGGGATTAAAGCGCAAAGCAGTATATAAGTCACAAGTCTCAAGTCTCAAGTCACAAGACACAGAAGAGGGGCCAGAGGACACAACGCCGCAAGCCGCAAGCCGCGAGTTCGCCAGCTCTCCAGTCCTCCAATCCTCCAGTCCTCCGGTTATTGACCCTCTTGAAGCACAGGCCTCTCTGGCGGTTGAAGACGAACGCTATGAGGATGCAATCAGTTTGAGCAGACAGATTTTAAACCGCAGTCCGGACAATCTCTCTGCTATGGAAAATCTGGGAATTTCTTATTTTGCTCTGGAAAAATACGCGGAGTCTCTGGACGCGTTTGAAAAAGCTTATAAACTGGAAAAAAATCCGGCCCGGCGCGCAATGTTAAGCTCTCACCTGAGTTCAGTCAGGAAGATTTTTCAGAGACGGCAGATAGACGGCAAGACTTCCAAAAAGGATCAGAAACGACCAACTTGGATACAGACTTCGCTCTTCCATGCAAAGAGTACGGGGTTCTCAAAGACTTCTCTGGTCCTGTATCTATGCTTCCGACTTGCCATGGAAGCGGTGAAAATGTATTACATTACTTATGCAACACTCAATAAAATGAATATAAAAAAAGGAATAAAAATACGGACAAGGATAGCGCTGTTTGCGACCGTGCTTGTCTGCGCCGTTGTAACAGGCATTGCAGTTACCCTGATATTGGTCCAACAGAGGCAGCTGCGCAAAGATTTTTCAGACAGGATTGACGCCATGATGAGCGGGGTGGAGCGCATAGCCGGCGAATCGCTCATATTCAAAGACGAAATAATGCTGTTAAGTTATCTCAAACATTTAATGAAAGAATATCCGGAGCTTGAACTGGCTTTGGTCAGCCGTTCAGGACATACTTCTATTCTGGGCGAGGTCAGGACGGAACTTTATTACCGGACAATCACGGTCACTGAAAGCAAGGCGGCGACATACAAGTCACAAGTCACAAGTCTCAAGTCTCAAGTCACAGGTCTCAAGTCGCAAGTCACAAGTAAAAACAAACCACAACCCTCATCCCTCATCTCTCATCCCTCATCCCTTCCGCCCGGTATGCTTGTAATACAGGTGGGGCTTTCAAAAACGCTTCTGGACAGCCAGATTAATGCCGCAGGCATGGCCATGATATCAAAAGTTTTAATCGTAGCCGGGATAGGTCTTGTTCTCGGCTTTCTGGGTTCATGGTGGGTGAGCCGGAAGTTGGCAGAACCCATTGCAACTCTGGCTGCCCGCATACAGAGCGTGACTGAGGGAAAACAGCTTGACCAGGTAAAAATCACGGGAGACGAAATATCATACCTCAAAAATCAGTATGAAAAAATGGCGTCAAAAATTCTGGAATTCATACGCTTCAAAGAAGAGCTTTTAATGACCCTTACTCATGAAATAAACAACCCGCTGGCAAGCATCAGGGCGCTTCTCGGCCTGCTCAGGGACCAGGTTTCAAAACCCGGCCCCAGAGACGTTGAAGAAACCTACAAAATAATGACGGACGCCGTGAACACAATGGAACTGTCTCTTTCAAACGCGCTGGAATTGTTCAAAATCGGAGACAAACCAGCCTTGAAAATGGAAGAAGTCAGAATGAACGACGTTGTTAAACAGGTATTCCGTCTGTTCAAACCCATGGCGCAATCCAATAACATAAATTTTGAAGAGCCGGTTCTTAATGATTCAGTTTATCTTCATGCGGATGAAGAACTTGTCCGCCGCATCGTCATCAATCTCGTTTCCAATGCGTGCAAATATACCCAGCCCGGCGGCAGGGTATGGATTGAACTGAAAGACTCTGCAGATAGCGTCAATCTCTCGGTGGGAGACACGGGGACGGGCATTGCTCCCGAAGACATGGAACTGATATTTACCAGATTCTACCGCTCTTCAGGCGCCGACGGAAAGACGCGCAAAATTCCGGGAACAGGGCTTGGGCTTGCCATAGCAAAGCAGGCGGTTGATCTGCACAAAGGAAGAATCTGGGTGGAGAGCGAAAAGGACAAAGGATCTGTTTTTCACGTTACATTGCCGAAAAATAAAGCAGTGATGAGTGGAAAGTGATTAGTGGCGAGTAGAAAAAAACTAACCGCTATACACTGAAGTTAACGGAGGTTTTTATGAAAATCAAAAAAACACTTTTTAAAATTCTTTGCAATCATCATTTTGTAGTTGCGTGCCCTTGGCGCGCTTGTGCTGTCTTGCCGTTACTGGTTACTTGGTTACTGATTACTGGTTACTGCTGTTTACTGGTTACTGCCGTTTACGGCCAGACAACTCCTCCCATGATTAATTTTCAGGGCCGCTTGACCGACAGCCTGAACAATCCGCTCTGGGGAAATTATAATCTGGTCTTCAGAATTTACAACGCTCCCACGGGCGGTATCCAGTTATGGACCGAAACACAAAACGGGGTTCAGGCGGTAAACGGCGCTTTTTCCGCGCAATTAGGCAGCGTCTCTGCGATTCCTGTTGAAGTTTTCAGCGGAGCCGACGCATACCTGGAAATTACGGTGAACGGAGACACTCTCAGCCCTCGTGAGCGGCTTATAGCGGTGCCGTACGCTTTTAACTCCCGCAAGTTAGACGGGAGAGACTTTGCCGCTTTTGTTTCAACAGACAATGTGAATCAAACCATAGCCGGGACAAAAACTTTTATCGGAACGATTAATATGAATACAACGGCGAATATAATTAATTTAGCCGCTCCTGTTAACCCGGCTGATGCGGCTACAAAAGGCTATGTGGACGGCTTGACCGGCGGAGGACAAGCGGCGGCTGTTTTAAGCGCCACCCAGACTTTTACAGGGCAAAACAGTTTCCTAAACCAATTAATTGTTTCATCCGATGTATATCTTTCCATAGGAAGAATAAATCTGCAGGGCAATTATGTGACAACTGCCGCCGGATTGCTGGACGCTGCAAAATTAACCAACATCGTGCCGAATGCCAGCATAGACGGTTCAAGCGTGACAAAATTAGGGCCGACCATAGATGCGGCAGAACTTCCGGCAGACGGCTATTCAGGGACTTATGTTAATGAGTCGCAAGCTGATTCCATAACAAGCGCAATGATATTGAACAATGAAATACTTGACGCTGATATAAATACAGGGGCCGCGATAGCAATATCAAAGTTAGCGGCAAGCGGGACATTAGGCGCAAATGTCATAGCCAGTTCAATAGCGATTAATGCAGTTTACACAGGAGCCATAACGGACAATGCAGTAACTGACGCAAAAATAGCAGGAATGAGTTCATCAAAACTTTCAGGAGCTTTGCCAGCCATAGATGGTTCACAGCTTACAGGCGTTGTGGCATCTATGGTTGCGGCTTCAGGGGTTCAGGCAGGCGCTTTAGGACCGAATGTCATAGCCAGTTCAATAGCGGTTAATGCGGTTTACACGGGAGCGATAGCGGATGCGGCAGTTACAAGCGCAAAATTAGGCTCAGGCATAGACGCAAGCAAAATAGGCGGGGGCGGCGTAACCAGCGCTGAATTTGATTATCTGGCTAATATTGCTTCTGATGTGCAGACGCAGATAAACAGCAAACAGGCGACAATAACTGGCGGCGCAACTACGATAACAAGTAGTGATTTGACGGCAAACAGAGCTTTATTAAGCGATGGTGTTGGAAAAGTAGGGGTCAGCGCGGTGACAAACACGGAACTTGGTTATTTATCCGGCGTAACTTCACCCATACAGCCGCAGTTAAACAATAAAGCAGACACCGGCAATGTAATAAAACTGCAGGACACATTGCAGGCAGGAGCAACATTTTACGTGTCAAGCGGAACAGTGTCCGGACAATTAAAAGCGGGAACCCTTGCAGGCGATGGTTCGGCATTAACGAATCTCAATGCGTCTAATTTGGCAGGCGGCACAGTGCCGCTGGCAAGGCTCTCAGGCATAACCAACACTGAAATATCAGCAGGAGCAGGTATAGCGTATTCAAAATTAAATCTTGCTGGTTTGATAGTGAATGCAGACATATCAAACACGGCAGGGATAGTTTACAGCAAATTAAATCTTGCAAATTCAATTACAAACGCTGACTTGGCAGGCTCAATAACAGACGCAAAACTTAACACAATAACTACGGCGGGAAAAGTAGACGGTTCAGCAATTACAAATTTAGCCAATATACCCGGCGCGGCTGGATTAATACCCAATGCTAATATAGACACCTCAAGCGTAACAAAATTAGGACCAATGATAGATGCCGCAGAATTGCCTGCTGACGGTTATGGCTCAACCTATGTCAATGAAGCGCAGGCTGATTCCATAACAAGCGCAATGATATTGAACAATGAAATACTTGACGCTGATATAAATACAGGGGCCGCGATAGCAATATCAAAGTTAGCGGCAAGCGGAACCTTAGGCGCGAATGTCATAACCAGTTCAATAGCGATTAATGCAGTTTACACAGGAGCCATAATGGACAATGCAGTAACTGACGCAAAAATAGCAGGAATGAGTTCATCAAAACTTTCAGGAGCCGTTCCTTCTGCGAATTTAGCGAATGCTGTGCTTAAGGCAGGCGACACAATGAGCGGCCAGTTAACGCTTTCAGGGTCAACATTGACGATAACCGGCAACGCGTTCTCAGTCGGCGGTTCAACATTTGTGGTTAAGGAGGGCAATGTCGGCATCGGGACGACGAGTCCCGCTCAAAAACTCCATGTGGAAGGTCTCTGCGTTACGGCAGATACGCTAATTTTGACTCAAAAATCGGCAAATGAGAGGAAAACTCCTGTATATGAAAAAATTCCTATTGTTAATTTGAAAGCAGGAGATCTGGTCTTATCCCTCAATGAACAAACAGAGAAAATTGAACCGCATAGAGTCGCCGGATTATTGTATATGGGAGTAAAGCCTGTTTTTAAACTAAAAACTGCTTCGGGCAGAACAATTAAAACAACCGGAAATCACCCCTATTTAACTAAAACAGGATGGAGAAAAGCAATAAATATCGCTCTGGGAGAAACAATAGCTGTTCCTGATTTATCAACGATAAATTTCTTTGCGATGGCCGATTCTAAGAATCAGTATTTCTTTGCCCGACCAATCAAATACAACACGATAACTGCCAATCCTGAAACGATAGACCCTGCATGGAACACCCTCCAATTTTTTAGCATATTCCAGAGGATTTTCTCCGGACAAATATTCCTTTATTTTTTTAACGATCCGTCTTCTTTCAGATTTAGGCAGTTTTCTCAATTCTTTGCAAGCGTAAACGGTAAATTTATAACCGATCATAACCCTAACTTACGCTCAACCTTTTTAGATGAGACTCTGCCCGAGCGCCTGGATTTTTCAATAGAGGCGAGAAATTTGGGATTTAAACATTCCAAATCTTCTTCCATTTCTTCAAAAACTTCTCTGCCAAAAATCAAAGCAGCTGTTCTCCCCTTGCGGTCAAGCAATCTTACCACGCCTTCAAGCGGAAATGGAAGTTTTGAAATCGGAAAACTGCTCAAGGACACAATCTTTTCATGGATTAACGCCTGTAAATACGGGCTCAACATAATGTCACCTCTCTGGGACAATTCTATTATAGCTGCGGATAAAAGTCAAGTTTTATGGGATAAAGTGATTTCCATAGAATATATCGGTAAAAAGCCTGTATACGATATAGAAGTTGAAGGAACTCATAACTTTATCGGCGATGATATTTTTGCCCACAACACATATATTTCCGGCAATGTCGGCATAGGTACGACGGAACCAGGCAAGCATCTTGATGTTGTGGGAACGGGAGCCCCAACCATCCGGGTGAGGAATACCAATATCGGCGGCGCCGGCAACTTGCACATTGACAGGGCGGACCAGACCGGGTATGCGAATTTAAACTTCAATACCGGAGCAAGCGCCGACTGGCTCATCAATATGATTGACGGCTCCGACGACCTCAGAATCTACGACTATAACGCCCCTGCTGGCGAAAGATTGCGTCTGCAGGCAGTCACCGGCAACGTCGGCGCAGGCTGATTCCATAACAAGCGCAATGATATTGAACAATGAAATACTTGACGCTGACATTAATTCAGCGGCTGCGATAGCAATATCAAAACTGGCGGCAAGCGGAACCTTAGGCGCGAATGTCATAGCCAGTTCAATAGCATTGAACGCCGTGCAGGACGGCTCCATAGTCGGCGTCAGCGGTTCAAAAGTTTCAGGCAACATCAGTGGCAATGCAGCAAACATAACAGGCAATCTGGCAGCCACGCAGATAGCGGCTGGCGTAATGCCTGCGAACGTGCAGGCATCGTCAATAGCGTTATCTGGATTTTACAGCAGCGACTTAGTGAGGACGAACTTAGGGCTTGCGATAGGAACGAATGTTCAGGCCTGGGATGCGGATTTAGATGATTTAGCTGATGGCAGTTTAACCGGTTCAAAAGTTGGTTCAGGCGTGCCGGCGGCGAACATAGCCAGCGGTTCCCTTGGCTTGCAGGTCATAGTAAGTTCAATAGCAGCAAACGCAGTTTATACCGATAGCATATTAGACAATACGGTTACATCGGCAAAGATACTAGATGAGACAATATCATCAATTGATATAGCAGCTGACGCAGTAGGAAATTCAGAACTTCAAGATGAGATTAGTGTATCAACAATAAACGCAACAGCCACAACGCCTTACGGCGGAATAAACATAACGAGCAATGTGTTTGTAAGTGCAGGCAACGTCGGTATCGGGACGACGGGACCGGGGTATCCACTTCATGTAAATGGTAATATAGCAATGTCACCAGTAGCTGGTGCTAATCGTTATTTTATACTTGATAATACTAATACTGGCACTGGCGTAATGTTACTTCAA